>NZ_JBYTCM010000006.1:0-374218 GCF_058790275.1 Mycobacterium sp. FW102-FHT13B02 | reverse complement strand
CGCAACCTACAACGAGACATTCGCAACGTCACTCGCAACCTAAGTCGAGACTTCGCAACCTTCACTGGGACCAGACAGCAATGGCCTACCTCGAGATCACACCGGCTCGTTAATTGGTAATACCACTAGACCTCTTACCTCTAGTGGGTTAGTGTCGTGCCATGGAGTTGATCGCGATCAAGCGCCGCTCGGCTGCCGACGAGGTGCACGACCAGCTGCTCAAGCAGCTCGTCGCGGGCGCCCCGCCGCCGGGCTCGCGCCTGCCGAGTGAGCGCAAACTGGCCGAGGTGCTGGGCGTTTCGCGGCCTGTGGTGCGCGAGGCGATTCAGCGCCTGGTCGCATCCGGACATCTCGATGTGCGGCAGGGGGACGGCGCTGTCGTCAACGACATCACGCGCACCGGCGGGCTCGACCTGCTGCCGCATCTGCTGGTCGACGCGCCCGAGGGGGCGATGGTGAATCCGTCGGTGGTGCGCAGCGTGCTGGAGGTGCGCGAATACCTCGGGCCGTGGATCGCGGAGCGAGCTGCGGCGCGCTCAGCGGAGAAGCTCTCCGGACCGCTGACCCGGGCACTCACGGACATCGAGCACGCGCAGACCGGCGCCGAGCAGCAACTGGCCGCCCTCACTTTCTGGGAATGCCTTGTGGTGGGCGCGGATTCGATCGCGATGACGCTGATCTTCAACGGGATGCGCCGGGTGTACCAGCCGATGCTGGCGGTGGTGGCCGACGCCGTCGCGGCCGCCGAACCTGTGGACGCCTATCGAAAGCTCGCGGCGGCAGTGACGTCCGGTGCCGCGCCGAAAGCGCGCCGGGCTGCTGCCGTCGTGCTCGGTGGCGCCACCGCGGTGCTCACGGATTTTCTCGACCAGATGGAGGCGCAGTGACGACCACCGGCACCCGAGGTGTGACCCTTGGCCAGGCGGCCCGCGAGTTCTGGCGCCATCCGACGCCGTGGATGATCCTGGCGCTGGTGCTTGGGTCGGTGGTCGCCCGCGTGGCGGTCGGTGGCATCGGTCTGGCCGACGTGTGGGCCCCGCTGGCACTGGTGCTGCTATTTCCGTTCGTGGAGTGGGTGATTCACGTTTTCATCCTGCACTGGCGACCGCGGAAGCTGGGCCGGATCACCCTGGACACACTCGTCGCGCGTGATCATCGTCGACACCATGCGAACCCCCGCGACGTCGACCTGGTCTTCATTCCGACGCCGACCCTGCCGTGGCTGATCGCGGCTATTGTGGCGCTGCCTCTGGGCATCGGCGCCGCGGCCGGCGTGCCCGTATCGGCCACGCTGTCGTTCATTGTGGTCGAGTCGCTGCTCCTCATGACCTACGAGTGGATTCACTACCTCGTGCATACCGACTACAAGCCACGGACCACGCTGTACAAGGCGGTGTGGCGCGGACATCGGTTGCACCACTTCAAGAATGAGCACTACTGGTTCTCGGTCACCACCTCGGGCACATCAGATCGGGTACTCGGCACCTACCCGGACCCCGCGTCGGTCGAGACGAGCCCCACGGCGAAGAATCTGCACGGCACGCTGAATTAGCCGCCCTTACAGGAGATGTCGACCCACACCGTGGTCATTTTCGTCCGATCGATGATGGCGCCCGAAGAATCGACGTTGTCGTTGCGCAGGCCCTCGATTCCGAGGACCTCGCATCCCGACCGCGGTAACGACACCGACCATACGGCTGATTTTGGGCATGCGAATACTCCGTTCGCGCGACCGCGCGGTTGTATTGCAGAGGATTTCGGGCGTCAGGCCTGAACGAACTGTTTGACGAAGGCGATCAGGTCGTCCTTCGGTGGCGGCACGTTGTACGGCTTGGTCTGCGTGTCATTGTCGAAAGACATGAACATCGGACATGTGGTGTCCGTGCCGGACAGCTCCGTGGTGGCGAGCTCCTTGCCGGTGGTGGCCACCCGCACCGTCACGGTGTAGGTGGTGGCGCGCAGGTCGACCTTGTTCGCGGTGGAGTGCCCGTTGTCCTCGTAGCCGGTGCATTCCTTCACGGACTGCTCGTCTTTCGTCTCAACGCACACGACGGTGTCGATGGCGGCATAGGTGTCGCGGTTCGCGTCGAACTGCACTGTCCAGTCCGCCGGCAGTGTGCTGGTGTCCTCGACGAGCGACTGGCCCACCGGGGTGAACAGAATCGTCTTGTGGAACGGCGCATCCGGGTTGTAGCGGGCGGCGCGTGACTGGGTTGCGCCCTGGCACACGGGCATGAAGTCCGCGCTGGTCAGCTTGGCGGCTGCGGGCGGCGATGTGGAGGGATCGAGAGCGGGAAGGGGCTTGGCGGCGTCGACGCGGGAGCAGGCGGCGAGATGGCTAAGGCCGACACCCGCGACCACGATGGTGGCGACGCGTATGCGATTGAGTTGGGGCACTTCGGTTTTCTTTCACCTAGAGACGAATTGCCGTGGGCTGGCTGCCATTGACAGATAGGCAGCCGGGTTACAGCCCACGGCAATGTCGTCGTCTCAGGTGAAGAGATCGGCCTCGCTCAGTGCAGAGTCAGCCAGGCCAGACTGCCCAGTCCGGCGACAAGGCAGTAAATCGCGAACGGCGTCAGCGTGCGGGTTTCGAAGTACTTCACCAGGAACCGCACTGACAGGTACGCCGCGATGAACGCAGCGGCACTACCGGCCAGCACCTGTCCGCCGATGCCGTCGCCGGCGGGGCCGAGCAGTTCCGGAATCTTGAGCGCGCCCGCGGCCAGGATCACCGGGGTCGCCAAGAGGAACGAGAACCGCGCGGCGTCTTCGTGGGACAGCCCTCGCAGCACGCCGGCGACCATGGTCGCGCCGGATCGGCTGATGCCCGGCAGGAGCGCCAGGATCTGGGCCGCACCGATGCCCATGGCCTCCGGGATCGGGAGGCGGGCCAGGCGCTCGTCGGACTCGTTGAGTGCTTCCGAATGTGCGGCGGCGGGCACCGCCGAGGCCGTGCGCCGCCGAAGTCGTTCACCCACAAAGAGAACGACACCGTTGATGGCGAGGAACGCGGCTGCCGGTACCGGCTTGCCCAACGTCGTGCGCAGCGCGTGATCCAACGCCAAGCCTGCGATACCGACGGGGATGGTGGACAGGACCAGCAGCCACGCGAGGCGCTCGGCGGAGGTGGTGATCTTCCGGTTCTTGATCGACGTGATCAACCCGCCGATCACCGCGAGCCAGTCTCGCCAGAAGAAGACGAGCAGTGCCAGCGCGGTCGCGACGTGCACGGCCACCAGGAACGCCAGGTACGGCGATTTCTCGGCCGTCATGCTCAGGTCCTGGGCCCAGCGACCACCGACCAGCGCCGGTACCAGGATCGAGTGGCCCAGACTCGACACCGGGAACAGCTCGGTGACGCCCTGGAACGCGCCGACCACGATAGCTTCGATGTAGTTGAGGCTCAAGGTAATTTGCCCTACTCGCCCTTGAACTGCGGCGGTCGCTTTTCGAACATCGCGGTGATGCCCTCGGTCAGATCCTTCGACGCGATGAACGCCGAGTTCCATGCCGCGACGTAACGCAGGCTGGCCGAAACCCGTTCGGTGCGTTGTTCGTCCAGCACGTCCTTGACGCCGCGCACGGTCAGTGGCGGGTTGGCGGCGATCTCGCGAGCGGTTTCGTGGGCGGCGGCCAACGACGCCTCGGCGTCGGCGAAGACGTCGTTCACCAGACCGATCTTCTCGGCGCGCGCAGCGTCGAAATCCTTACCTGTCAACGCCAATTCGCGCAGATGCCCGTCGTTCAGGATCAGCGGCAGGCGGGCCAGCGAGCCCACGTCGGCGACGATGGCCAGCTTGACCTCACGCACCGAGAACTTCGCGTCGGCGCTGGCGTAGCGGATGTCGACCGCGGAGATCAGGTCGACCCCGCCGCCGATGCACCAGCCCTGAACCGAGGCGATGGTCGGGGTGCGACAGTCGGCGACCGCGGTGATCGACTGCTGCATGGCCCGCAGCTTGGTATGGAAGTCGGCGCGCTCCTTCGCCAGTGCGCCGTCGGCCATCATCGGCGTCAGAGTGCCGCCCATCGCGGCCAGGTCCAGCCCGTAGCTGAAGTTGCGGCCTGATCCGGTGAGGACGATGGCCCGCACGTTCGGATCGGCATCCAGCGCCCCGAAGGCCACCGGCAGCTCGGCCCAGAAGGCCGGGCCCATGGCGTTGCCCTTGCCGGGGCCGGTCAGTGTCACCTGCGCGACGTGATCGTTGACCTCGACAGTGAGAGATTCGTAGGTAGCACCCATGAATCGGAAGGCTAGCCGGTGAACCTGGGCGTAGCGTCTCGCCTATGACGATTCCGTCCGATGTGATCGAGGCCGGCGAGGCCAGTCTGGATGTTCTCGAGCAGGTGCTCTCAGGTCTGGGGCCCGACGACGCAGCGCGGCAAACACCGTGCAGCGAGTTCGATGTGGCGGCGCTCACCGATCACTTGATGAACTCGATCACGGTGATCGGCGGGATCGCGGGCGCGCAGTTGCCTGAACGGGACGCGGCGGCGCCGATCATCGACCAGGTGAGTGCCGCCGCGCGGCCTGCCTTGGCGGCGTGGCGGACCAGGGGACTCGAGGGCACCGTCGCGGCGGGGCCGGGCGAGATGCCGGCCGTGCGGGTCGCCGGCATCCTGTCGCTCGAATTCCTCGTCCACGCGTGGGACTACGCGACGGCAGTCGGCCGGCAGGTGGAGGTCCCCGATGACCTGGCCGAGTACGTCCTCGGGATGACCAAGGCCGCCGTCAGCCCCGCGGCACGGGCAGCCGTCGGGTTCGACGATCCCGTCGAGGTCCCGGCCGACGCGAGCCCGCTCGATCAGCTGATCGGCTTTACCGGCCGCCGCGCCAACTGACGGCGAAGTCCAGGAAAAGGTCGTTCTCCGGCGGCACCGTGACGGTGACGCGGACGCCTTCCTGGCCGTAGGGCCGCACCAGGAGTTTGTTGTCGGCCGCGGCATCGACGAAGTCGACGGTGTCCTCGGAGCTCAAGGGCAGCCAGATGAAGTTGGCCTGCGAGTCGGGCAGCTCGAAGCCCGCCGCGCGCAGTGCGGCGCTGACCCGGGCGCGTTCGGCCACCACGGCGTCGGTCCGGGCCAGCAGCTCGTCGGCGGCGTCTAGGGACGCGATGGCTGCGGCCTGGCTGATGCTGGTCGCGGTGAACGGCACGTACACCTTGCCCAGCGCCGTGACGATGTCTTGGTGCGCGACGGCGTAGCCGACCCGTAGTCCGGCCAGGCCGTAGGCCTTCGAGAAAGTGCGGAGCACGACGACGTTCGGGTGCCCCCGCACCAGTGCCAGGCTGTCCGGGAGCAGGCCGTCGCGGATGTACTCGACGTAGGCCTCGTCCAGGACCACCAGGATGTGCGGTGGCACCTTGGCGACGAAGTCGGCCAGCTTGACCGGATCGACGACTGTTGAGGTGGGGTTGTTGGGGTTGCAGACGAAGATCAGCCGGGTGCGGTCGGTGATCGCGGCCAGCATGGCGTCCAGGTCGTGCGTGTGATCGGTGAGCGGGACGGGGACGGGCGTCGCGCCGGCGGTGCGGACCTGAAGCGGGTAGATCTCGAAGCTGCGCCAAGCGAACAGCACCTCGTCGCCGACGGAGGCGGTGATCTGGATGAGCTGCTGGCACAGGCTCACCGACCCGCAGCCCACCGAAATCTCGTTGGGCGCGAACCCGACATAGGCGGCCAGCCGCTCGCGCAACGCCGCATAGCCGTTGTCCGGATAGCGGTTGATGTTGTCCATCGCATTGACGATGGCCTCGCGGACGCTGGGCAGCGGTCCGTCGACGGTTTCATTGCTGGCGATCTTGATGGCGCCGGGCACTGTGCGGCCGGGGGTGTAGGCGGGCAGGGCGTCCATCTCGGGGCGCAGGCGGGCGGTCACCCGGGACAGTCTAGGTGTCCGGCAGATGGCGCCCTGGCGTCGCGCTTTGCCTTTCGCGGTGTTGACTGTGTACCGTATGCCCTCGGCGGTTCCGGGGTGTAAGAGTCCGGTACCCTCGGATCGTTCAGGAGGCGTGCCAGAGCGGCCGAATGGGACTCACTGCTAATGAGTTGTCCCCCTTACAGGGGACCGGAGGTTCAAATCCTCTCGCCTCCGCCACATAACTTAATAGTTGTAACCATGCGCCCGTAGCTCAACGGATAGAGCATCTGACTACGGATCAGAAGGTTAGGGGTTCGAATCCCTTCGGGCGCACAATCACTACAGGCCAGGAGCATTGCTCCTGGCCTGTAGTTCGTCTATGAGCGGTTTAGATTCCGGCGACGTGGACGAGTTGACCGACGAGTGCCGTCACCAGCATGGCCAACCCACCGCCGATGACGACGCGGAGCGCGGGTCGGAGCAGCTTGGTTCCGGCAATCCACGCGCCCAAGACTCCCGCGACGGCCAGGCCGATGACGGTCACGGCCACGATGAGCCACAGTTTGGTGGTGGGTGTGGGTGCGAGCAGCCCCAGCAGAGGTATGAGGCCACCGACGAAGAAGCTGGCCGCCGATGCAGCGGCAGCTTGTACTGGCCGGGCAGCGGTGATGTCGGAGTGCCCGAGTTCATCGCGTAGGTGTGCCGCCAATGGATCGGCGTCGTGCAACGCGTGTGCGACTTGGTCCGCGAGCTCAGCGGGTAGACCGCGGTCGCGGTAGATGCCGGCCAACTCGGCGAGTTCGGCATCCGGGTCGGTCGCCAATTCGTGCGTTTCTTTGGCGCGATCGCCCCGTTCCACATCGACTTGCGAGCTCACGGAGACGTATTCACCAGCGGCCATAGCCATGGAACCAGCGGCCAGCCCGGCGATACCTGCGGTCAAGACGCTCGTGGCCGCGGCGCCACTGGCCGCGACACCGACCATCAGGCTGGCCGTGGACACCAGACCATCATTGGCGCCCAGTACCGCGGCCCGCAACCAACCGGCATGTGCGCCGCGGTGGGCTTCGGAATGCGGATTGACCATTTCGAAAAAGCTCACAGATATCTCACCTCTGTCGTCGGATCACCTGGCACGTTCGCAGGTTCGCGCCCAGGACGGCTAGGGCATAACGGCTCCATCGATGGAAGTGCGCATCGACTGGGTGGTGGGGTCCTACGGCCCTAGATGCGGCGTGAGCGCCCTGGTGGACTGGGCCAGACGTGCTGCCTTCGATTCTGCCTTGGATCGAGCGCGGGTATGGCAACGGTGGCGCGGCCGAAAGGACAGTCGTGCGAGGCGAGACGAAACAATCAATGAACCAATGGATTTCGCGGCTGCGCCCGTTTGTCGAACCCACGATCGTGGTGCTGACGGTGGCCGCCCTCGCCGGCGGCGGGGTTGCTTGGCTGACCGGATGGCGGTCTGTCGCTGATCGATGCTGGATCGCCGGCACGGTGCTGGCCGTGGTGCCGGCTGTGGTGTGGGTGGTGATCGCGTTGCGACGAGGGCGGCTCGGGGTGGACGTGATCGCGGTACTGTCCCTCGTTGGCACGCTGCTTGTCGGTGAGTATTTGGCGGGTGCGCTGATCGCGGTGATGCTGGCCGGTGGCCGCGCACTGGACGCGGCCGCCACGCGGCGGGCCTCCCACGATCTGCGGGCTCTGCTCGAACGTGCGCCGCGATTCGCGCGGCGCCGGATCGGCACGACGGTCAGTGTGATCCCGCTCGATGACGTGGTTGTCGATGACCTGCTGGTCGTCGGCCCGGGCGAGGTGGTCCCCGTGGACGGCCGGGTTCTCGATGTGGTGGCTGTGCTCGATGAGTCGCTGCTGACCGGCGAACCCCTGCAGGTCGAGCGTGCTGTCGGCGAGCCGGTCCGCAGCGGTGTGGTCAATGCGGGCGGGGCATTTGAATTGCGAGCGACGGCCACCGCTGAGGCCAGCACCTACGCCGGCATCGTCCGGTTGGCCGAGCAGGCCGGTGCGGAAAGCGCTCCGATCGTGCGCTTGGCCGATCGGTACGCCGCGTGGTTCTTGCCGCTGGCGCTGGGGCTGTCGGTAGTGGCGTGGCTGGCCAGCGGCTCGGCAGTGCGTGCGGTGGCGGTGCTGGTGGTGGCTACTCCGTGTCCGTTGCTACTGGCAGCGCCGGTGGCGATCGTGTCGGGTTTGTCGCGGGCATCGCGCACCGGGGTGATCATCCGCAGCGGCGGCGCGTTGGAAAACCTGGGACACGCAACAACTTTGGTGATGGACAAGACCGGAACCCTGACCATGGGCCGCCCGGTTGTGGTCGACGTGATCGCCGGACCTGGCAACGAGGCGACCAGCTTGCTGCAGCTGGCGGCGTCGGTGGACCAGTTCTCCCCGCATGTGCTCGCCGAGGCCATCGTCACCGAGGCGCTGGCACGTGGACTGTCGTTGTCGTTGCCTACAAACGTGGTCGAAGAACCGGGTCGTGGGGTGACGGTCACCATCGAGGGCCGTCGCGTCTCCGTCGGCAAAATTCCGGTCAGCAGCGTGACCAGCGACTGGGGGCGTGGCGTGGTCAACCGGGCCAGCCTGGACGGTGCCGCGATTGCCTGGGTGAGCATCGACGGTGAACTGGCCGGCGCCGTCTTGTTGCGGGACCCGTTGCGCCGCAGGGCACCACGCACGATGCGCCGACTGCGCAAGGCGGGTTTCGACCGGTTGGTCATGCTTACTGGCGACCGGCCCGAGCCCGCCCGCGAGGTCGCCACGGTGCTCGGACTCGATGAGGTCTACGCCGAACAAACCCCGGCGGACAAGGTTGCCGCAGTGCGCGCCGAACGCCAACGTGCCGTGACGGTGATGGTCGGTGACGGCATCAACGACGCACCCGCACTGGCCGCGGCGACGGTGGGGGTGGCGATGGGCGCCCGCGGCGCCACCGCATCTTCCGAAGCTGCCGATATCGTCTTGACCACCGATCGGGTCGACCGGCTTGCAGATGCGATGGACATCGCCCGCTGGTCGCGACGCATCGCTGTGCAAAGTGCGGTGGTCGGGATGAGCTTGTCGCTGCTGGCGATGGTGATCGCCGCCCTGGGGTGGCTACCGCCGGCCGCGGGCGCTCTGCTGCAGGAAGGCATCGACGTCGCGGTTATTCTCAACGCACTTCGTGCCTTGCGGGCCAACCCTCAGACTGCCGTGGAACTACCCATCGAGACCGAACAGCTGCTACTGCACTTTGCGGCCGAACACGACGAGCTGCGCGACACCTTGGGCCAGCTGCGCGAAGCCGCCGACCAACTCGCGGCAACTCCAGATGCGAAGGCATTGCAGTCGCTGATGTCGATACGCAGTCTGCTGTCGGACCGGATCCTGCCTCATGAACTGGCCGAGGAAAACGAGCTGTATCCCGCGTTGGCGCGGCCGCTCGGCAGCGATGAGGCCACCGCCACGATGAGTCGCACTCATGCTGAGATTCAGCGGCTCTCCGATCGTGTCACGGCCCATGCCGGGCTCGCCGAATCGGCCGGCACGATCCAACCGGATCAAGTCGATGACCTATTGGCGTGCCTGTACGGCCTGTACGCGCTGCTGCGCCTGCACTTCGCCCAGGAAGAAGAAAGCTACTTCACCCTTGCGCAGGACGACCCGGCGGCCAAAGATGCGACTGCGGTGCGGCCCGGTTCCGCAGCGGCGCGCTGAGCCCACGGGATAAGCCCGGGATAAGTAGGCGCCGCGGTCACGGACAAGCGCCGGCAAGCGCGGCAAGGTTAGCCATTCCTTGAAGCACAAAGTCGTTCGCCGTGGTGACCAACGTCGCCTCTAACGCCGACATTGCGCCCTCGAATCGTCGACGGACTGCACCGACGATAGCGATGTGTTGTGTGGACAGCGAAAGGGATAACACTTGTGGACACGTTGTTTGGGCTGCCGGGCCATCCGTTGTTGGCGCACGTGGCGGTGACAGCGATTCCCGTCGCTGCGGTGCTGACGGTGGTCATCGCGGCGTTTCCGCGGGTGCCGGCGCTGGTGAAAATCACCACGCTGGCGCTGGGCACCGTCGCGCTGGCCGTGGTGCCGTTCATGGAGTCCTCTGGCAAAGCGCTCGAACACAAGGTGACCGAGACGCCGGCTGTGGAGCTCCACACCGAAATGGGAGAAACGTTGCTGCCGTGGGTAATTGGTCTATTCGCGATCATCGTCGTGATCCTGATGGCTGATCGCTGGTTGCGTCGACCGCAGTCGAACGGGTCAGGCGCGGTAAGCGTGCCGCGTCAGCGCACCCCGATGGGGCGGGCGGTGACCGCGGCTGCGGCCATCTCAGCAGCGGTGGTCGCCACAGGCACTCTGGTGCAGACGGTCCGTATCGGTCACAGCGGCGCGCAGGCCACCTGGTCGACCCCCGCGCCTGCCGTTCCCGCTCCTGGCTCGGGCGGCGCAGGTGAGCAGGAACAAGGTGAACACTGACCAGAGCCGCCGCGCAACTCATACAAATTCATTCCCGCGAAAATATCTGCGGTTCAATGTAATTAAAGGAGAACCGATGCTTCCTTTCCGCCGTTCGTCTATCGTCGCGTGCGCTGTGCTGATGCTGCCGGTAACCGCATGCGCCGGCCAATCGACCCCATCGGGCGCTCCAACCACGTCGAGCACCTCCGCGCTGGCCGAATCCACACGGGCCAATGCCCTGACCGCAATGCATGGCGAAGCGATGGCTCACGCGAAGTATCTGGCATACGCGGCGCAGGCTCAGCAGACAGGGCGCGCGCCGGCCGCTGAGCAATTCACCAGCGCAGCAGAAACCGAATTGCGCGATCATTTCGCTCGCGAAGCCGACCTCATCGGACTAGGCGGAAACCTGTCCGAGAACCTACGCGACGCGCTGAGCGGCGAAACCACCGAAGCCACCAACATGTACCCTGAATTCGCCAAACAGGCTACCGCGGAACATGATCCGGCTGCAGCTGCGCTGTTCACCGACATCGGCTCCGATGAGGCCACGCACGCCAGAGACTTCAGCACCGCCCTGACCTCCGTCACCGGCGGCCAGGGCGCGCCACCGGTACCCGGTGGCGCGCATCCCGCCCCGGAGGCGATTACCGCGGGACCGCCGCATGCGTCGGGTGCGACATTGGACAACCTGCGCTCCGCGATGCAGGGTGAGGCCTTCGCTTACGCCAAGTACATGCGCTACGCAGACCAGGCCCGCCGGGACGGTAACTCCGCAGTGGCACAACTGTTCGCCAGTACCGCCGCCATCGAACTCAACGAGCACTTCGCCTCCTTGGCCAACCTGGCCGGGCTGGTCGCTGCCAGCACCAACGCCAACCTCACCGACGCCATCAACGGCGAACAACACGAGGCTGACGTCATGTATCCGGACTATGCGCGCCAAGCCGATGCGGCGGGCAACCCGCAGGCCGCCGGCCTCTTCCGTGAAATCGCCGGCGACGAAAAGACCCACCAAAAGGCGTTCCAAACGGCACTGACCACCTCATGAACCCGCCGCGGGACACCCGCCACACCACCCGGCGGACCCGCGGCACCCTGACCAGCGGGCTGGCATTCGTTCAGATCTGCTGGACGGCCTACCGGGCTCCACACGAAGGCCCAGGGGGTATCGCGCGACGACAGCAGCAGCGCCTGGAACACCTCGTCGCATATGCCCGCGCACAGTCGCCCTACTATCAGCAGCTGTACCGTGATCTTCCCGAATCGCTTTGCTCGACAGCTCAATTGCCGACGGTCAGCAAGACCGATCTGATGAATCACTTCGACGACTGGGTAACCGACCGAGCCGTCACCAAGGCCACCGTGCAGGAGTTCCTGGCCAATGCGGACAATGTTGGCCACGATTTTCTCGGACGCTACGTCGTGTGTACGACCTCGGGTGCCACCGGTGTGCCGGCGATACTTCTGCACGACCATTTCGCGTTGATGGTCTACAACGTCTTGGGCTACCTGCGTTCGTTGCCGGCGGCGCTGATGACACCCCGAGATATCTGGGCACTGTTGCGGCGACGTGCCCGACTGGCGGCGGTGTTTGTCACCGGTGGACATTTCCTGGGCAACACCATGATGGCTCGACGCATCCGTGCGCTGCCATGGCGCGCCAAGACTCAGCGCCTGTTTTCCGCTTTGTCGCCGGTACCGCGACTGGTGCACGACCTCAACGCTTTTCAACCCGCAGTCCTGGGTGGCTATCCGAGCGCGCTCGAGACGTTGGCCAGAGAACAGCAAGCCGGGAGGCTGCATATCCGCCCCATCCTGATCAACGCCGCGGGTGAAACGCTCACCACCACCGCACGCCGGCTCATCGCAGCCGCTTTCGGCTGCCGAGTCGGCAACTACTACGGCTCATCCGAAGCCATCGGGTTGACCTACGAATGCCGGGCACAGCGACTGCACGTCAACGCCGACTGGTACCTCGTTGAGCCCGTCGACGAACACAACCGCGCGGTACCGCCGGGCCGGCTCTCCGATGGCGTGCTGGTGACCAACTTGGCCAACACAATTCAGCCGATCATTCGCTACCAGATGGGCGACCGCGTCGCGATCGACCCCGATCGGTGTCCATGCGGCAGCCCTTTTCTCTCCATGCGGGTGGTCGGGCGCACCGACGACGTCCTGACGTTTCCGACCGAAGCGGGGGAACCGGTTCGCATCCTGCCGCTCGCGGTCGCGACGGTGGCAGAGGGGATCCATGGGGTTGCTGCCTGCCAGTTCGTTCAGCGCACACCGTCGACGCTCACCGTTCGCCTCGCCACCGACGACGACGCCGATGAGCGGCAGGTGTGGTCCGCACTCCGAGAGCGGCTGGCCGCCTTTCTCACTCAGCATGGCGCCACCACCGTCACGATCGAGAAAGCAGCAGAGCCACCCGCCCTGCACCCTCGCAGCGGAAAATTCCGGCAGGTGTATTCGGAGCTGACGGCACAACATGACGCGGGACGCAGCTAGGCGTCCCGGTTGAATCGGTGACAGCGGATGATGCTCAAGGTGCGGCGACGTCAAGTTCGGCGTACATGCCCGCCGCGTAGTGCCCGGCGATGTTGCAGATCAGCTCGTAGCGCCCCGGTGGCAGGGCCAGGGTGGTCCAGCCGGTGGACTGTGGGGCAATGCCGTACTCGGGCGAGTTTTCTTGGCCTTGGTCGGCGCCGCAGGTGCGGGAGGCTTCACCCAGGCTGCCTGCCTCGTCCACGCGGCCGTCGGGGCCGCTGACACGTTGCCCGGGTAGCTGGCCGGCAGGCAGCGGCAACACCACCATTTCGTGGGCCACGGTGCCGGTGTTGTCGACACGCAACGATATCTGACCGGCCGGGATCAGGTTGGGATACACCATGATTCGCATCATGCCCATACCGGGCATCATGTGCTGGCCCATCATCGGATATCGGCCCATCATCGACCGGCCCCACGGACCCATCATCGGTCCCATATCCGTGAGATTGACCTGAGTCACGGTGCCGGGCAACGCCGGTACCGAACATGTTGGGGCAGAAGGATATTGTCGCCATCGGCCGGGGTACGCCACCGCAGTGGCGGCCAATCCAAGGATCAGCGACGTGGCTGCGATGGCCACCACCGACCACGCACGGTGGGCGCGCCACGTAGCCATGGTCAGCGGTGCTCGCGCAGGGCGGTCATGCGCCGCCGGTATTCGTCATCATCAATCTCGCCCCGGGCCAGGCGTCCACCCAAGATGTCTTCCGCGGCCGGGGTCCGCGGCGCGGCACCCGCGTCCCGAGGGGCACCGCTGAGGTAGCGCACCACGAGCACCGTCGCGGTGATCAGCATTGCGAAGAACAATGTGAACACCACAGCGGTGCCGACCCAACCCCAGCCGCCATTCCACATCCAGCCGTTGCCGCCCCAGCCGCACATCTGCCCATTCCCTTCCCGGCGCCCGTCACGAACTCCGTCCGCAATCGAAACGATTCACCGGAGCGTCAACGCTTTCTAGAGTCCAATGGCCGGCCCCGCAGGGCCCATGGTCGTCAGCCGCCGTCGCGATACGGGCGTCGGGCAATCTGGCCGCGAATGCCGCCCTGACGTGCGCGTTCGGCGCTAAGCTGCCGGTCATGTCGCCGGCGACCACGTCTGCACAGGCCCTGGCGCGTCGCCAACGGGTGTTGACGGTCGCCGCCCGGATCGGTGCTGTGGTGGCCGCCTTTCTCGGCGTCCTGTCGATGCTGGCGGGTGAGGCCGGCATCTGGATCGGGTGCCTGGCCGTCCTGTCCACGCCGGCCTACCTGATGATGCCCAGGCTGTACCGCTACGGCGAAGTCGTCGCACCGCTGACCTTCATCGGCATCGCCTATTTCGTCACGACCCTCGTGACCGCCTATGTCGGAAGGGGAGCCGGTCAGCAGTTGTACTTCCTCGTCGCTGCAGCGCTGTTGGTGGTCATTCTCGGAATCGACCACGTCGTACTGGCATCGGGAGTCGCAGCAGTGGGTGCAGCAACGAGCATCGCACTGCAGTTCCTGGTACCCGCGGATACCGGCGTCCAGCCACAGTGGGCCACGACCGTAGGGTTCGTCATCTCGGTGGTTTCCTCATGGGTGCTCGTGATTGCCACCATCGGGTACGCGATGCGCGAAACCGCCCGCGCCGAAACAGCTTTGGCCGGCGAATACGAACGCTCAGAGTCGCTGCTGGCCAACATCCTGCCGGCGAAGGTCGCCGAGCGGCTGAAGGATCCCCACCGGGACGTCATTGCCGACCGGTACGACGATGCCTCGGTGCTGTTCGCCGATATCGCCGGATTCACCGAGCGGGCAAGCGCTACCTCGCCCACCGATCTGGTCAGATTCCTGGACGCCTTGTACACCGACCTGGACACCCTGGTGGACCGTCACGGACTGGAGAAGGTCAAGACGAGCGGTGATTCCTACATGGTCGTGAGCGGGGTGCCGGAACCACGACCCGACCATCTCCAGGCATTGGCGTGCCTGGCTCTGGAGATGGTCGATGTGGTCGCCGAGTTGACGGACCCTGATGGCCGGCCGGTGCCGCTGCGGATCGGGCTGGCCTCGGGCCCGGTGGTGGCGGGTGTTGTGGGCGCCCGCAAGTTCTTCTACGACGTGTGGGGTGACGCGGTCAACGTCGCGGCGCGAATGGAGACCACTGACGTCGTAGGCCGAATCCAGGTGCCGCAGAACGTTTATGAGCGGCTCAAGGACGCTTTCGTGCTGGAGGAGCGTGGGGCGGTCGAAGTCAAGGGCAAAGGCGTGATGCACACGTGGTACCTGACGAGCCGCCGCGGTGGTTCAACGCACTGACCGGGATCGGTTGCGGCCGGCTACGCCGCAGCCTGCTCCAATTCATCGAGCGCGTCGCGGGAGTAGACCGCCAGGCGCTGCAGGTGCGGCATGGTGTCGCGGCAGCCGATGAATCCGAGGATGACCTTGTCGGTGTAGCCGACCAGGGTGATGTTCAGGCCGTAGCCGTCGCACAGGAAGGACACCGGGGCGATCAGTTCCAGCTGGGCACCGCCGAGGTACAGCGGCTCTTTGGTCAGCACCACGTTGGACACGGTGAGGTTGAACAACGGCGGAATCTTGGTGAGGGCACCGGTCTTCTGGCCGATGGTCAGCGGCAGCAGACCCATCAACGTGTAGTGGTTCAACGCATTTGGTGACATCGCGAGCAGTTCCTTCTTGCCGCGCGTGGTCGAGGCATTGATCACTGCCAGCCGCTGTAACGGGTCGGATTCGGTTGTCGCCAAAGGGCAGACGAATCCGGCGGCGGCATTCAGGGTGTCCTCGTCCCGCTCCCAGCCCACCGGCACCGAGGCGGTCAGGGTTTCGTCGGGTAACTCACCCTGCTCGTCGAGGTAGCGGCGCAAGGCGCCTCCGCACACGGCAAGCGTGACGTCGTTGACCGTCGTCTCTGTGGCTTTGGCGATGGTCTTCAGGCGGGACAGTTCGAGCACCTCGACCGCGAGGCGGCGCTGAGGCGTGAGCGTCGCGTTGAACGGAGCCCGCGGGGTGCCCAGCGTGGCGCCCACGTGGCTGTTGGCGCCGCCGATCATCCCGACCAGATTCTTCACCAACTCGGCCGAACCGGTGACGCCATCCGCGGCCCGGTTCCACAGCTCGTACGCGACCGACGCGAGCCGGTTGCGGTCGGGCACCTCGGCCTTCGGTCCGGCCTCGGACAGCGGTACGTAGCGGTCGGGTTCGGTGCTCAACCATTTCTTGATGGTGTTGATCGCGCCCATGCCGTCCACCGCGCAATGGTGGGCCTTGAAGTAGATCGCGAAGCGACCGTCGCACAGGCCTTCGATGAAGTGCGCCTCCCACAACGGCCGGTGCATGTCGAGTGGGTGCGCGTGCAACCGGGCGACCAGTGTGCCGAGGTCGGCCTCACTCCCTGGATACGGCAGCGCCGACAGGCGCACGTGGTACTCCGGGTCGGGGTCGACGGCGCGCCACTCGGGCAGCAGACCGTCGACCACTTCGCTGTCGAACGGGAACGGCAGAAACGAGAGTCTGGAGAACACTTCGTAGAGGCCGCGGACGTAATCGGGGCCGGCGCCGTCGGGCAACCGGAATGTCAGCAGGGCGCCGATGTGCATCGGCGTCCGGTCGGACTCCATCCGGTAGAACATGGTGTCGACAGCACTCAACAACCGCATGGCAGCACTATGGCAGCTTCGCCAGCTGGAATGCGACGAAATCCACCACCAAGTCCACGCCTGACGCGAATACTTCGTCCCGATCGAACCGGGCCAGAAAAGGAGCGCACGCAACGACTTCCGGTAGCGAGGAACTTTCGAGTTCCGCCTGCCGGGACGCGATGTCGGCCGGATTCGCGCTGCCGAACGTGGGGCCGGCCGACACCTCGCGAAGCAGCATCCCGACGACCGTCGCCACAAGTGCGCGTGTGAGCCGCACGGCGTGCTCGGGGTCCGCTCCGGCCCGCCGCAGGATGGACAGCAGGGCGTCGACGGGCGCGAGCCCGGCCGGCGACGACATCTGCCGCGTCAGAACGAGAGTCGCGGCTTCGGGATGCGCGAGTGTCACCCGCCGAAACGCGTAGGCGAGGGCCCGCAGATCGGTCCGCAGTTCGCCGGTGGGTGCCGGTGGCCGCAGCTGTCCCAGCAGATGTTCGGCGACGGCGTCCAGCAGATCGTCCTTGTCGGCGACATGGTGGTACAGGCTTTTCGCGTCGACGCCGAGTAGTCGGCTGACCGACCGCATGCTCACCGCGGCGATGCCGTCATCGTCGATCACGGTCAGCGCCGCCTCGCGGATGGTCGATCGGCTGAGCTGTGCCAGGGCTTTTGGCGGCCGTCCGCGTCGAGGCGCTGAGGTGGCCGCGTTCATGGGCCCATTCTCACCCAGACTCTTGCGAATTTCCACACCGTGGGATTACTCTCGATTTAATCCCACGGTGTGGAAATAACTTGTAGCTGGAGGAGACGTCATGACGCACCGCTTCGCCATTCCTTCCATCGAGGTATTGCAGGCTCGCGAGAAGCTCGTCCTCGACCACTTCCACGACGAGGTCCGCCAGGACTGGGACGACGTACTGGCCACCTTCCCGCATCCGCACTACGAGATCATTCCGACGCTGACCGTCCACGACGGCGACGCCGATGTGCGTGGCTACTACCACGACACCCGGGTCGCGTTCCCCGATCAGGACCACGAGATCATCGCGCTGCGCCACAGTGCCGATGCGGTGATCGTCGAATTCTGGCTACTCGGAACACATCTCGGTCCGCTGGGCGGTATCCCGGCCACCGGATCGCGGCACCGCACGAGGATGACGGCATATTTCGTGTTCGATGAGGACGAGAACCTGGTGGCGGAACGCATCTACTTCGACACGCTGACAATGCTGAAACAGCTTGTGGGCGGCCTGAATCTGCGTGATCCACGAAACTGGCCCACGGTCATCCGGGGGCTGCGCGGCCTGCTGGCCATGTCGAGTCAGCCCGACGCCCGGCTCATCGATACCGCGCCCGCCAACCTGACATGAGAGTCCACCACCTGAACTGCGGCACCATGCACCCGCGTTTCGTCCCCGACGGGCTGGTCTGCCACATCTTGCTCGTGGAAACGCCCGGCGGTCTCGTGCTTGTCGACTCCGGGCTGGGGCTCCGCGACGCCGAGTCACCGGCCAGCCGTTTCGGCCCGGCCCGCTTCTACGTCCGTCCGGTCTTCGATCCGAATGAAGCCGCCGTCAACCAAATCCGCCGGCTCGGATTTCAGCCCAGCGACGTTCGGCACATCGTGATCACCCACTTCGACGCGGACCACGTGGGTGGCCTCGCCGACTTCCCTTGGGCGCAAGTTCATCTCACCGACGCCGAGGCATTCGCCGCGCTGCACCCCAAGACGCTGGTGGAGAACCGGCGGTACTTAGCGGCCGGCCACGGGCACGGCCCGCTCCTTGTCGAGCACTCGCCGTCGAGCGCCGAGTCCTGGCGCGGATTCCCGGGCGCCAAAGAACTGACCGAGATCGCCGACGGCATGGTCTTGATCAGCCTGCCCGGGCACACGCGTGGGCACGCCGCGGTGGCGGTCGACGCCGGAGACCGCTGGATTCTGCATGCCGGTGACAGCTTCTACCACCACGGCCAGCTCGACGGCAGCGCCACGGCGCCCCGTGCCCTGCGGCTGATGGAACGCTCAGTCGCTTTCGACTGGCGGCGGGTCCAGGCGAATCATCAACGCTTGAGCGAACTTTGGGCTGCGGATGAACCCGATCTATGCCTCGTCAACGCCCATGATCCGGAGCTGCTGCGGCGAGCCGCCGGCTAGGTCTGGCCCAGGGCGTCCCGCCGGATTGCGCGGCGATGGCTGGCCGGACCGGCGCCGAACCAGCGGCGGCATGAGCGCGTCAGCACGCTCTGCTCGGCGTAGCCGAGCTCGCGAGTCAGGTGAGACAGGGTCATGTTGGTATCGCGAAGGTAGTGCTCGGCAGTTCGCCGGCGGACGTCGTCCAGTAACTCGCGGAATGGCGCTCCTTCGTCGGTGAGCCTGCGCTGCAAGGCTCGTGGATGCATGTTGAACTGGCCGGCGATCAGTTCCAACGTGACGGTGCCGGTCGGCAAGAGTTGGCGGACCATCGTTCGCACTGACGTCGAGAAACCTGAGTCGCGAGCGGTGATCAGTTTCAGATATTGGACGACGGCCTGGTTCGCGAGTTGATCGTGGTTGAGATGCTGCGCGAGATCGGTTGTCCGCAAGGTGAATCCGGCGGCCTTGGCACCGAAGCGTGGCGGGCAGCCGAAGTAGCGCCGATAGTCGTCCTCGGGCGTCAGTGGCTGGTGTGGAACGTGGACGTCCAACGGCGTATAGCCGGTGCCGATCATGAGTCGGAGCACGCGAAGTGTGACGCCGAGGGTCAGTTCTGTTGATTGCGTTATCGGCGGCGATCCCTCGAGCAACAATCGAAACTCGAAGAACGCCCGCCCGGGGTCGTCCAGTTGCGTGACGGTGGTGGAAATCGCCGGGCTGTAGGCCGCCATGAAGTTCTCGAAGATGGCGAACGCGTCGGCGACTGTGGCCGCGGTGCGGGCTGCGACCCCGACCGGCCCGAGGATCTCGATGCCTTGTCGCAGGGCGAGCCGGCGCCCGAAGTCCGGTGTGGCAGTGGCGACGGCGGCGGATTCGACGGCAGCGGCCACACCTTCAAAAGGGATGAAGACCTCGTATTGGTCGACGTCTCGGGGCTCGATGCCGGCAGTGCGAAGGAGCTCCACCGGATCGCCGCCCAGCTCGTGAACGAGCCGCGGGTAGTTCGACAGCGATGTTCCTCGCACGACGGACATGGCATCAAATGTCAAAGAATCGTCGTGAAGTGTCAAGACTGCGGCGGGTTCGGCGCGGGATCGTGATGGCAGCTGCCAGATCAACTGACCCGCGAAGGAGGACTCCCATGACAGTGCGACACGTCGCGATCACCGGCGGTGCCCGCGGCATCGGCCTCGCCACCGCCCAGGCCTGCCTACGCGCAGGTATGTCGGTCGCGATCGGAGATGTCGACGGGGCGGCGTGTGCGGCCGCCGCTGCCGAACTCGGTGACCGTGCCGTAGGCCTGCGCCTCGACGTTCGCGATGTGGCCAGCTTCCAGGCCTTTCTGGACGAGGCCGAAAGCCGCCTCGGCTCGCTGGACGCTGTGGTGAACAACGCCGGCATCGCGCCCATCGGCATGTTCGTCGACGAAGATCCCGCTGACACCCAACGGCTGCTCGACATCAACCTCGGCGGTGTGCTCACCGGAACGAGGTTGGCACTCAAGCGGTTCTTGCCCCGAGGTCATGGGCATATCGTGAATCTCGCCTCGTCGGCGGGTCAGATCGCTACCGCCGGCGGCGCCACGTATGCGGCCACCAAGCATGGGGTTGTCGGGTTCACCCGGGCGATCCGCGCTGAATGCCGCGGCACCGGCGTGCGCACCACCATCGTGATGCCCGGCCTCATCAACACCGACATGATCAGCGGCTTCGGTAAGGCCCGCGGCAGCCGCATTGTCAGCCCCGACGCGGTGGCGGAAGCCATCGTCGACGCGTTGCGTGGCGGACGGCAGGAAGTGTTCGTGCCCCGTGAACTCGGCCTCGTCGCCCGGCTCATCGCGGGAACTCCGCCCGCTGTCTCTGATCGGCTCAAGAACCTGCTCAATGCCGATCACATCATGACTCATGCCGATGCGAACGCGCGTGCCGGATACAACCTGCGAATGGACCGCGAGGTCAAGGAGATTCAGCGATGACCGGGTTCCAAACGCGACGGTTGGAGGTGAACGGTGTCGGCTCGCCGGTGTTGACTGGCGGCACCGGCGCCCCGCACGAGGCTGTGGTCTTCGTCCACGGAAATCCGGACGCCGCCGGAGACTGGGAACCATTGATGGCACGGGTCGCGGAGTTTGCGGCTGTGGTGGCACCGGACATGCCCGGTTTTGGCGGGGCGGACAAGGGCGCGGACCAGGATTACACCTTGTCCGGGTATGCCGCTCACCTCGGTGGGCTGATCGACCAACTCGACCTTGATCGAGTACATCTGGTCGCGCACGACTTCGGCGGTCCGATGGCACTGACCTGGGCTGCGGCGAATCCGGATAAGGTCGCCAGTGTCACGCTGATCAACACCGGGGTGCTGCTGGACTACAAGTGGCATCGGCTGGCTCGCGTCTGGCGCACCCCGATCGTGGGGGAACTGTTCATGCGCGCCACCACCGGCCGCTTGGCGCGCTTGGTGATGCGTCACGACAACCCCGGGTTACCCGAGGGCTGGGTGAATCGGATTGCGGGACATCTGAATCCGGCGGGGACCAAGCGAGCCGTCTTGCGTCTGTACCGGTCCACCCGGGCGGAAGACATGGACGCGCTGGTCGAACCATTGCGCCGATGCGATCCCGATGCGCTCGTGGTGTTCGGCACCGACGACGTCTACATCCCGGCCGAACAGGCCGAGCGCCAGCGCCGCGTGTTTCCGCGCGTACGCATTGAAACCTTGCCCGGTGTCGGTCACTGGGCGTGGCTCGAGCAACCCAGCCGGGTTGCCGGCTTGGTCGTCCCGTTCCTGCGTGAACGGGTCGGCATCGATGTTCACAAATCCAACTGACACAAGGAGATTCGACAATGAGCACTTCGGTAGACACCACGGCAGAACAGTTCGCCGCGCTGGCCGCGCGGGCAGCCGACGCACCGCTGGTGATGGTGAACCTGCTGCAGTTCAAGAAGCCGGGTGGGATCGAGCGCTACCTGCAGTATGGGCAGGATGTGGCTCCGCACCTCGAACGCGTCGGGGCCCGCATCGTGTACGGCGGCACCGCACCGGCGGTCATCATCGGGGAGGGTGACTCGCCGTGGTGGGACGCGATTCTGATCGTCGAATACCCCACGCCCGCTGCGTTCATCGACATGGTCACCACCGATGAGTACGCCAAGGTTCACGAGCACCGGGCCGCTGCGCTCGACCGCGGAGACCTGATCGCCACGTCGATGTGGGCGCTGGCCGATTGACCAAGCCGCTCGCACCTGCGATGGGGGCGCGCCCACTGTGACCGTCGCTGACTGACAGCACCTGGCTCGGGCGGCACCAAAATCGCCAGCCTGGCCGGGTCAGATTGCACCCCGGTGGGCGAGCGAATCAGATGGTATGGACTATTGCATGCAGCGTCCTGCAAGATCGTGCCGTGACGGCAGATCATCAGCGATGGGCGGTTGCAGGTGCGGGCGGATCTGGATGCCGAAGTCGGTGCCAAATGGGTGGCTGCGATGGAGCAGTGGTCGGCGCCGCGGCCCGAACCCGACGGCAGCCCCGATGTTCGGTCGGCGGGGCGGCGCCGGGCTGATGCCCTGGAGACGGTGTTGGATATCGCCGCCCGCGGTGGGGATGTCGCCTCGGCGCCGCGCACCCAGTTGCTGCTGACAGTGCCCGCTGACACCCCGGACCTGGCCCAGCTGGAGTTCATGGGATCAATCAGCGCGGCGACGCTGGACAGGATCTGCTGCGATACCACCGTGACCACGGTGATCGTGGACGGCGAGCAGGTACCACTGGATATGGGGCGCGACAAACGGTTGTTCCCGGCGCATCTACGCAAAGCCTTGTATCTGCGCGATCAATGCTGCATCAAATGCGGGGCGCCGCCCGGTCGCACCCATGCGCACCACATCGTGCACTGGACCCACCACGGCGACACCAGTTTGGGGAACGGCTGCCTGCTGTGCCCGGGCTGTCATGCCAATGTCCATCACGACGGCTGGGACGTGGTCATGGGCCTGGACAAACACCCCTGGCTCATCCCACCCGCAGCGGTGGACCCCCACCGGAACCCGATCCCGGCCTACAACCGCCGCACCATGCGACTGGACGTGGCCGCATAGCCGCCCCACGCGCTATCTGAAACCTGCTGTGCACCTTGACAACTAAACAGTGTTGGCCGTTTTCATCACGCCCGGCTTGTACGGCTGCAGCGGCCGCTGCCGGACGAACGTCGGCCACCAGAACCACGGACCCAGTAGCCGCACCAGACACGGCACGATGAACGACCGGACGACCAGGGTGTCCAGCAGCAGGCCGATGCAGACGGTCGAGCCCATCTGGCCGATGGTGCGCAGATCGCTGGAGAGCATGGCCAGCATGGTGAACGCGAACACCAGCCCGGCTGATGTCACCACACCACCGGTGCTGCCCAGTGCGCGGATCAAACCGGTGTTGAGGCCGGCGTGGATTTCCTCCTTGAGGCGGGCCACCAAGAGAAGGTTGTAGTCCGAGCCGACGGCCACCAGCACGATGAACGTCAGCGGCAGGATCAGCCAGTGCAGGTGTAGCCCGATCAGGTGTTGCCAGATGAGTACCGACAACCCGAACGCGCCCGCGTAGGAGAACGCCACGGTGCCGGGAATGACCAAGGCGGCCACCAGAGATCGGGTGATGATCATCATGATCAGGAAGATCAGCACGAAGGCCGCGATGGCCGCGATCATCAGGTCGTTCTTGGCGTACAGCTGGATGTCCTTGTTGTTGGACCCCGAGCCGCCGATATAGATTTTCGACCCGGCCAGCGACGTCTCCTTCAATGCGATCTTGATGGCGTCGGGGAATTGCTCGACGTGCTCGATGCCCTCAGGTCCCATCGCATTGCCCTCATGGGTGACGATGAAGCGCGCCGCATGGCCGTCAGGCGACATCATCAGTGCCATACCGGTTTTGATGTCGTCGTTGTCGAAGGCCTCGCGCGGTATGTAGAAGAAGTCGTCACTGCGCGACGCGTCGAAGTCGTTGCCGACGTTGATCATGTCGTCGAAGGTCTGGTCGGTGTTCTTGTTCTGAATGTCGGTGGGGCCGTAGTTGTTGACGATCAAAGCCAGCAGCGCCTGATTGTCGGCCACCGTCTGCCGCAGCAGTGACACCATCTGCGGCATCAAACTGTCGACCACCTCCAACGAGCCGACGGCATTCCCGATGTCGGCCGCGAGGTTGTCCACCTTGTCGATCACGTCGAACAGCGAGCGGAACGACCAGCACACCGGAATGTCGAAACAGTGCGGTTCCCAATAGAAGTACGCGCGGATCGGGCGCATGAAGTCGTCCAGATTGGCGACCGCGTCGCGCATGTCGTTGGTGACCTGCTGCATGTCCTCCATGGTGAGCACCGTGGAATGCAGCTCGTCGGCGAGCTTCTGGGTCAGGTCCGCCGTCTTCTTCAGTACCTCGATGCTGTGCGCGGTGATCTTGGCCTGCTGGGCGGTGTTCTCGTTGTTGTGCTGGGTGAACGGCAGCTGCTGGCCGTTGCCGCTGCCCTGGGTGGTGAAAAGGTAAGGGATGGAGGCATGTTCGAGGGCCCGTCCCATGGGGCGGGTGATGCTCTGCACCATTGCCACGCCGGGCAGCCGGATGAGCGCCTTGGCCACGCGGTCCAGCGAGATGAAGTCGGCCGAGTTGCGCATGTCATGGTCGGCCTGGACCATCAGCATCTCGCTGAACAGCTTGCTCTTCGGGAAGTGCCGGTCGGCGGCCTGAAATCCCTGGTTGGCCGGGGCATCTGGTGGCTGGTATGTGCGGTCGTCGTAGCTGACCTGGTACGTGGGCACGAACACCGCGCCCACCGAGACGACCGCGACGCTGGCCACCAGGATCGGCTTGGGCCAGCGCACCACGGCGGTGCCGATGCGCCGGTACAGCTTTGCCCTGACTGCCTGCTTCGGGTCGAACAGCCCGAAGAGGCTACCGACGCTGAGTAGTGCGGGCCCGATGGTGAGAGCGCCGGCGATGGTGATCAACATGCTGACCGCCACGGCGGGGCCCATGGTGTGGAAGTAATTCAGCCGGGCAAAGGTCAGGCAGGCGCAGGCGCCGGCGATGGTCAGGCCGGAGCCGACGATGACGTGCGAAACACCCTTGTACGCCGTGTAATACGCGTCCT
The DNA here is from genome assembly GCF_058790275.1 of Mycobacterium sp. FW102-FHT13B02. Classification (NCBI taxonomy): domain Bacteria; kingdom Bacillati; phylum Actinomycetota; class Actinomycetes; order Mycobacteriales; family Mycobacteriaceae; genus Mycobacterium; species Mycobacterium sp. FW102-FHT13B02. The sequence goes on along the minus strand of NZ_JBYTCM010000006.1, from coordinate 349,452 downwards.
CCCGGCTCTCGCCGGCCAGCCGTGCTTCGTGATATCGGCCGATGAGAAAGATGCCGTAGTCGGTACCGGCGCCGAGCGTCAGCGAGATGACCATGTTCGTCGCGAACGAAGACAACGGGATCACGCCGTAGTGGCCGAACGCCGAGATCACGCCCTTGACCGACAACATCAGCAGGATCACCCCGAAGAATGGCACCAGCATCGTGACGACCGAGCGGTAGACCAGCAGCAGCATGAAGATGATCAGGAACATCGTCGCGATGGTGATGTTGTTCAGGCTGGAGTTGGCGATGAGGACGGTGTCGGCCGCCAAGGGTGCTGCGCCGCTGACGTAAACCTTCAGCCCGGCAGGTGGATTGGAGTTCTTGACGATCTGTCTGACGGCATTGACCGAGTTGTTGGCCTCCATCTGGCCGATGTCGCCGGCCAGCCGGAGCAGAACGTAGGCGGACTTGCCGTCGAGACTCTGCGCGCCGGCTGCGGTGATCGGTTTGCCCCAGGTGTCCATGACGTACTGCACGTGCGTGCTGTCCGCTTTGAGCGTGCCGACCAGCCCGGCGTAGAACTCGCGATCCTGTTCGGTGAGGCCCCGGTCGGCCTCCAGCACCAGCATGGTCAGGCTGGTCGAGGTGGACTCGTGGAATTCCTTGCCGATGGTCAGCATCGCCACCTGGGACGGCGCGTAGGTTGGCACCATCGGACCGGCGAGTTCCTCGGCGACGTCTTCGATCTTCGGCACGAACGTGTTCGTGACCACGGCGAGCAGGGCCCAAAACACGATGATCGGGATCGCCAGCAGGCGAACCATTCTGGGGACGAAGGGGCGCTTCACCGCGCTGTGTGCGGGATGGGCGATCGGGGCGGTGTCGGTATCGGTCACGCGGACTTCACCCGGCACGCGACGTCGGCGTTGCCGTGATCGTCGGATTGTTCGTCGCGCACAACGTCGTTCACCTTCATCCGGCAGCCGACGGTGCCGCCGTGTACCTGAACGGAGATGCTGCCGGAAACGACGGTGAGGGTGGTGGTCTCGGTGTGCGACCACGGCAGTTCGGTCAGATCCACCTTGTGCGGGTGTCCGCTGATGTCGATGTACGACAGCAGGCCGCCGGAGCCGAGGTTGCCGAACACTTCATAGGTGAGGGTCTTGGGCGTGAACTCCGGTGGCGCCTGCGGTGGGTTGACGGCCAGCACCGGTCCTGGTTCGGAGAACTCGTGCACTTTCACCATGCACAGCACCCCGACGCCGATCGCGATCAGGGCGATCGTGGGCATCCAGGCGCGGGCAAGGAACCGTCTACCGGTAGAGCGCTGGCTCACTCGACCACCTTTCGACAGTGGGACGTCATATATCAATTAGGTTGAGATGAGTCGGCGTAAACGCTATCAGTGAATCGACAACGGGGGAATTTGAGATATTCCACAGCGCGAAAAGGCGTGGTAGGAGCGTCCAGCTAATTCCCAGAATCCACCAGGGTTACCTGGGGGAGACGCCTTTTCAGTTTGATCACGCGGAAGATCTGGGTGGTGACATTGATGGACGAGATCATCGCGATGACGCCGAGGAAAGTGCGCTCCGATGGCGTGGCTCCGTGCAGCTGTTCCAGGCTGCCGAGTACGTAGAAACAGCCCAGCGAGAAGATCGTGAGGGGAATCGCAAAGGTCATCAACGTCCGCTGGCTGTCGATCACCTGGGTGGCGTACTCCAGCTCCTCGGCCGTCATCGGCTCGCGCTTGCGTACCTTGCCGAGCACCGTCTGCTTGGCTCGAACGTTCTCTGCCATCGGCAGTTGCGGTTGTTTTCGCAGGCGCTGGATATAGAAGAACATCACCGTTGCGCCGAATAGCAAAGTCAACAGGGCGACGTCGGCCAGCTTGCCGAACAAGTGCCAGTCGGTGCCGAGAAAGTTCCAATTCATTCGGGCACTCCTTCGCAGTTCTTGATGTGCGGGACGCTACCTCAGCTAACTGGTAATGCGCAGTCGGTGTCAACTCGATTGATATGAGCCCTTGATGCCGAGGCATCGATGGCACAGACTGGCGGAGATGACGCACGTGCAGACGGTCAGAGGCCCGCTGCCTGTCGACCAACTCGGGGCCACCCTCATGCATGAGCACGTGTTCATCCTGGGCGAGGAAATCCGGCAGAACTTCCCGGACTATCCGTCGACGTGGGATGAGGAGACCCGCGTCGCCGACGCGATCGACCAACTGCGCCAATGTAAATCGCGGGGTATCGACACCATCGTCGACCCCACGGTGATCGGCCTGGGCCGTTACCTGCCGCGCATCCAGCGGATCAACGAGCAGGTCGACATCAACATCGTCGTGGCGACCGGCATCTACACCTACAACGACGTGCCGTTTCAATTCCTGCATACCGGTCCCGGGCTGCTCTTCGACACGCCCGAGCCCATGGTGGAGCTGTTCGTCAGAGATATTCGCGAGGGCATCGGTGGCACGGGAGTCAAGGCCGCGTTCCTGAAATGCGCCATCGAGCGCCACGGTCTGACGCCCGGCGTCGAGCGGGTGATGCGCGCGGTCGGTCAGGCGCACGTGGAGACCGGCGCGCCGATCACCGTGCACACCGACGCGCGCAGCCGGTCCGGCCTCGTCGCTCAGCGGGTTTTCGCGGAGGAAGGCGTCGACCTGACCAAGGTGGTCATCGGACACTCCGGGGACAGCACGGATCTCGACTATCTGTGCATGCTGGCCGATGCCGGGTCGTATCTCGGCATGGACCGGTTCGGGCTCGACATCCTGCTGCCGTTCGAACAGCGAGTCGACACGGTCGCGGCGCTGGCCAAGCACGGCTATGCCGAGAAGGTCGTGCTGGCGCACGACACGTCGTGCTTCATCGACTGGTTCTCGCACGACGGGAAAGTTGCGGCGGTGCCGAATTGGAAGCTGACGCACATCAGCGACGACGTCCTGCCCGCGCTGCGCCAACGCGGCGTCACCGACGACCAGATCACCACCATGCTGGTGGACAACCCGCGCCGGTATTTCAGTGCTGCGCCTACTGCTGATCTCTGACACCCACGTGCCCAAGCGGGCGCGGGACATGCCGGCGCGAGTCTGGGATGAGGTGGCCCGGGCGGACGTCGTGCTGCACGCCGGTGACTGGGTTGACGTGACGCTGCTCGACGAACTCGAGCAGCGGGCCACCCGACTCGTCGCGTGCTGGGGTAACAACGATGGCGTCGAACTGCGCGCCCGGCTGCCCGAACGGGCTGACGTCACGCTCGGCGGCGTCCGGTTCACTGTCACGCATGAGACCGGCGCATCAGCCGGCCGCGACGCACGCGCGGCCCGGCTATATCCCGACACCGACGTTCTGGTGTTCGGGCACAGTCACATTCCATGGGACAGCACCGCGGCCACCGGACTGCGGCTGCTCAACCCCGGCTCGCCCACCGACCGTCGGCGACAACCGCACTGCACCTACATGACGGCGGCCGTGGCCGGGGGAGTGCTCACGGACGTGGTGCTGCACGAGTTGTAGCCGCTGAAACGGTATTCCCGCGGCGAAAGTGTGAGAAGCGGCCTGCTGGAATACCGCTTCGGCGAGAATGGGGGGCATGGAGCAGAAGCCGCCCACCGAGGCCATTGCCACCGCCAACCGTGCACACGCCGCGTCACTGCCGTTCGCGGACACCCGGGACTTCGATGACGCCGACCGCGGATTCATCGGTGCGCTGGAGCCCTGCGTTGTCACGGCCGCTGACGGAAGAGTGGTGTGGGACAACGATTCCTACTCGTTCCTATCTGGGCCAGGAGCGGCTCAGGCCCCGGACAGCGTGCACCCCAGCCTGTGGCGGCAGTCGCAGTTGTGCGCCAAGCAGGGCCTGTACGAGGTGGTGCCGGGCATCTACCAGGTCCGGGGCCTGGATCTGTCGAACATCAGCTTCATCGAGGGCGACACCGGCGTCATCGTCATCGACCCGCTGATCTCCACGGAGACCGCCGCCGCGGCGCTCGCGCTGTACCGCGCGCACCGTGGTGAGCGCGAGGTCCGGGCCGTGATCTACACGCACAGCCACGTCGACCATTTCGGCGGGGTGCTTGGGGTGACGTCCCAGGCGGAGGTTGACGCCGGAAAGGTTGCGGTCATCGCGCCGGAGGGCTTCACCGAGCATGCCGTGCAGGAAAACGTCTACGCCGGAACTGCAATGGCCCGCCGGGCGGGCTACATGTACGGCGCCGCCCTGGACCGCGGCCCGCAAGGGCAGGTGGGCTGCGGCCTGGGGCAGGTCGGGTCGACGGGCGAAGTCGCGCTCATCGTGCCCACCCTCGACATCACGGCGACCGGTGAGACCCACACCGTCGACGGCGTAGAGATCGAGTTCCAGATGGCGCCGGGCACCGAAGCGCCGGCCGAGATGCACTTCTATTTCCCGCAATTCCGCGCGCTGTGCATGGCCGAGAACGCCACTCACAACCTGCACAACCTGCTGACTCTCCGCGGCGCACTGGTTCGCGATCCGCACGGCTGGGCCGGTTACCTCACCGAGGCCATCGACACGTTCGCCGGGCGCACCGATGTTGTCTTCGCGTCGCACCACTGGCCCACCTGGGGACAGGACAACATCGTCGAATACCTGTCCGTGCAAAGGGATCTGTACGCCTATCTGCACGACCAGACGCTGCGTCAGCTCAACCAGGGCTACACCGGTATCGAGATCGCCGAAACCTTCCAGATGCCACCGGCATTGGAGAAGGCGTGGCACACCCATGGCTACTACGGCTCGGTCAGCCACAACGTCAAGGCCGTCTACCAGCGGTACATGGGCTGGTTCGACGGCAACCCGGGCCGGTTGTGGCAGCACCCACCCGCCGCGGCGGCACCGCGTTATGTCGCTGCGATGGGTGGCATCGACCGGGTTGTGGAGCTGGCTCGCGCCGCCGCCGACGAGGGTGATTTCCGTTGGGCCGTCACCTTGTTGGACCACGCCATCTTCACCGACGAGAATCACGCGACGGCCCGCGAACTGTATGCGGACACGCTCGAACAGCTGGCCTACGGCGCCGAGAACGCGGTGTGGCGCAACTTCTTCCTGTCCGGCGCCACCGAGCTGAGAGTCGGCACGTTCGGCACACCGACCCAGGCCGCGTCGCCGACCATCATGATGCAGCTGACCCCGGAGCAGATGTTCGATACCTTCGCCATCAACATCAACGGCCCGCGTGCATGGGACCTGAACCTCGTCATCGACGTGACATTCCAGGACATTGCCACCAACTACCGGCTGAGCCTGCGCAACGGAGTCCTGGTACACCGCGAGGTTGCCGCCGACCCGGATACCGCGCAAGCCACCGTCACCCTGGCGAACAAGTTGCGGCTCTTGGCTTTTGCCGCCGGAGATGCGAGTTCCCCGGGGGTTGAGGTGACGGGCGACGCCACGGCGCTCCCGACGCTGCTGAGCGTGGTCGACCGGCCCGACCCGGCGTTCAACATCATCACGCCGTAGCCGGGCCGGCCGGCGAACCTCACACGCTGGGTACCCAGTTGCCGTGGAACCCGGCCGGCACCCGGTGTGGGATCTTGATGCTCGCGACATCGTCCAATGTCTGGGCGTCGATGATCGCCAGCTCGCTGCGGTCGGTCGCCTGGTCGTAGACGTAGCCCATCAGCACGCCGTCGTCTTCGGCCGCGGTCGGCGACGACGGATGGAAGACGAACTCGCCCAACATCTTCCCGCGACCGAAGTTCCGTGTGGCGGTACTGCCGCCGATCAGGTCGTGCTTGAGCAACGTGTCGCTGCCGCTGGCACCTTCGCCTACGGCGGGCGCGTAGCCGTAGCGGTGCCGCTTGCCGGTCAGGCGTTCGTCGACTCGGGGGAACTCCTGGCCACGGTCGTCGAAGCGTTCTTCGCGGACCTTGCCGTCACCCAGGTCGACGGTCCAGCGTTCGAGGGTGGGCGGTCCCTCGTTCGGTCCCAGCTGGTCGGTGTCGAACATCTTCGGGTGCCGGACGACATCCAGGACGATCGTGTTGTCATCGGGGGAGTCGTAGGCGTTCATCGGGTGGAACACATAACACGGCTCGACGTTGAACCAGCGGACGTCGGAGTTGCCACCGTTGCGGGGCATCACGCCAATTCGCGCCGGGTACTTCGGATTCCACGAGTAGGGCATCCGCCGGTCCTTCGATGAAAAGCTCGACTGTCGCGCGGTGACCGGATCGGGAATCTTGACCCGACCGATCAAGGACGACAACAGCAGTCGCGCCGGCAACCGCAGTAGCTTCGGCACCGCCATCTCGGTGATGATGCCCGCATCGAAGCTCACCGGCAGGTCGTAGAAGATGACGTGCCGCTCGGTGAGGGAGAAGTCGTGCATCATCGGGCTGCCGTGCACTTCGATGTCGACGGTGCGTTTCGCGCGGCCGTCGGTGCCGATCACCGAGTACTGCACGGTGTTGCCGCGGGTGAAGCTGTACGAAACCGCGTGCAGTTCACCGGTTTCCGGGTCACGTTTCGGGTGAGCGGTGTAACCGCCGCTGAGGGTCCCGTTGAAATCGCAAACGCCGGCGGTGTCCAGTTCCTCGGTCAGTTCATAGTTCGCCCCACCGCCTTCGACCAGCGCCAGGGTCTTGCCGGCGTGTTCCAGCACATTGGTGTTGGCACCGATGCCGAAAGGACTGCCGTGCCCGGCTTGAGTACCTTCGCCGAGCGCGGCGGCGGTGGACGGCCCGCGCACCCAGCGATTGCGGTACCACTCGGCTTTACCGTCGCGGATGCGGATGCCGTGGACCATGCCGTCACCCAGGAACCAGTGGTACAGCTCGGGGTCGACCTCGCCGATGGGGTTCGGTCCATTGCGTAGATAGCGACCGTCCAGATAGTCCGGGATCGTGCCGGTGACGGTCAGGTCGGTCAGGGTGTATTCGTCGTGCAGTGGCGCGAAGGCGCCTTCCAGGTAGCGGTTGGTCATCCCAGAGCCTCCATAACAGTGTTATTGGCCGCGGTTACTGGTATAACACTGTTATGAGAGGTGTGCAAGGGTGAGCGAAGAAATTCGTCGGCAGTTGATCGAAGCCGGCATCGTGATCCTCGAGCGCGACGGTCTCCAAGCGCTGACTGTGCGCAAGCTCGCCGCCGAGGTCGGCACGTCGACGATGGTGGTGTACACCCACTTCGGGTCGATGACCGGTGTTGTCGACGCCGTGGCGGGCGAGTCGTTCGAGCGGTTCATGCAGGCACTGACCGAAGTACCGCACACCGATGATCCCGTAGCGGACTTCTTGTCGATGGGTAGCGCCTATCACCGCTTCGCCATGGACAAGCCGCAGCGTTACCAGCTGATGTTCGGCACCACCGCGCCGGCCGCGCTGTTGACGCAGCGAAAGGACCTCACCGTCACCGGACATGCCGGCCCGTCCGATGAGTCGTTCCAGGCTCTGCGCAACGGAGTACGCCGCATGATCGACGCGGGACGTATCCGGGACGGCGATGACGCGGCGATCGCGGGCCGTATCTGGAGCGTGATCCACGGGACCGTAATGCTGGAAATGGCAGGGTTTTTCGGCCATGAGGGGCATGGTCTCGTGGGCATCCTCGCACCGCTCGTCATGGACCTACTGGTGGGGATGGGCGACGACCGCGAGCGGGTGAACCAGTCGTTCGCCGCTGCGGCCGCACTCGCATCCGCGGGGGCGAGCTAGGCGAACCCGCCGTCGGCGCGCAGGATGGACCCCGTCGTGAAGCTGGACGCGCCAGACATCAAAAATAGTGCGGCGCCCACGATCTCGCTGGGCTGACCCGCTCGCTGCAGGGGCAGGGAGTGGAAGGCGTTCGCCGTATCCTCGCCCCAGGCCTTGCTGACGTCGGTGAGGAACGGGCCGGCCATCAGGGTGTTGACCCGCACCGTCGGTCCGAACGCCTTCGCGAAACCCTCTGTGAGAGTGTTCAATCCGGCCTTGGCCGCGGCGTAGGGCAGCATGTACGCGTCCGGGCGCAGCGATCCCGACGAGCTGATGTTGATGATCGACCCGCCACCGTCGGCCACCATTCTTTCGCCGACCAATGCCGACAATCGGAACGGCCCCTTGAAGTTCAGGTTCACCACCGCGTCGAAAAGCTTCTCGGGGACCGAGCCCAGCGACTCGTACAGCGGGGACATCCCCGCGTTGTTCACGAGTACGTCGACCTTGCCGAAGCGCTCGTACGCGGCATCGACCAGACCGTCCAGCTCATCCCAGCGTCCGACGTGCACCTGGTGTGCCAGTGCGGCTCGTCCGGTCGCCGCGACGATCTCGTCGGCAGTGGACTGACACGACTCCAGATTCCGGCTGGCGATGACGACGTCGGCGCCGCAGCGGGCCGCGGCGAAGGCCATCTCCCGACCGAGCCCGCGGCTGCCCCCGGTGATCAGAACCACCCGGCCGGTGAGGTCGAAGAGTTCGTCGGCATACCCCATGGCTTTATGGTGACACGGTGCAACTGCTTCTGATCCGCCACGCCCTGCCGCTGCGCAGCGCGCCCGGCGAGGGCGCCGACCCCGATCTGTCGGAGGAAGGCATCGCGCAGGCGATGCGGCTGCCCGATGCCCTCAAGCGGTACCCGATCGCCAGGCTGATCAGCAGCCCGCAGAAGCGCGCCATCCAGACCGGTCAACCGGTGGCCGACGCGCTCGGGCTGGCCATCGAGGTCGACGATCGGCTGGCCGAGTACGACCGGGACATGGCGCAGTACATCCCGATCGAGCAGATCGCCGCCGAGCATCCGGAGGAGATGGCCCGGCTGATGACCGGTCATCTCCCCAGCAGTGTCGACGAAGAGGAGTTCCTGGCGCGCATCACCGAGGCCGTCATGGACATCGCGAGCGAGGCCGAGGCCGACGACACCGTCGCGATCTTCAGTCATGGCGGCGTGATCAACGGCCTGCTGCACGACATCGTGCCGACCGAGCGCATCCTGTCGTTCCAGGTCGACTACACCGGGATCACTCGGCTGCTGGCCTCGCGCAGCGGCCGGCTCGCCGTTGCCGGCGTCAACAGCGTCGAACACGTATGGGATCTGCTGCCGCGAAACCAGCGGTGGTAGACACATTTTGCCGGGGCGAGCGCAGCGACGGGAGAAACAATGACCAGTCTCGAAGGCCTTGATCTCTCCGCCCTTGACGCGCACCTGCGCGGGATCGGGGTGGCCCGCACCGGTGAGCTGCGGGCCGAACTGATCGCCGGGGGCCGGTCGAATCTGACGTTCCTGGTGTTCGACGACGCCGCCAAGTGGGTGCTGCGCCGGCCGCCGCTGCACGGCCTCACGCCGTCGGCGCATGACATGGCCCGCGAGTACAAAGTCGTTGCGGCACTTGAAGGTACGACGGTGCCGGTGGCCCACCCGGTGACGATGCGGGGCGACGACTCGGTGCTCGGTGCGCCGTTCCAGATGGTCGAATTCGTGCCCGGTCGCGTGGTGCGGTACTCGGCGGAGCTCGACGCACTGGGGGATCAGCAGGCCATCGATGCGTGTGTGGACGCGCTGATCAAGGTGCTCGCGGACCTGCATGCCCTGGACCCCGAGGCCGTCGGGCTCGGGGACTTCGGGAAGGCCAACGGGTACTTGGAACGGCAGGTGCGGCGCTGGGGTTCGCAGTGGGATCTGGTGCGGCTGCAGGATGATCCGCGCGACGCCGACGTGCGCCGGTTGCACGGCCTGCTGGCCGAGAAGCTGCCGCCGCAGAGTCGCAGTGCGATCGTGCACGGCGACTATCGCATCGACAACACCATGCTCGACGCCGTCGACGCCACCAAGGTGCGGGCCGTGCTGGACTGGGAGATGTCGACGCTGGGCGACCCGCTGTCGGACGCCGCACTGATGTGCGTCTACCGGCACCCGATGTTCTCCATGGTGCATTCCGACGCGGCCTGGTCCTCGGACAAGATTCCGCCGATGGACCAGCTGGCCCAGAAGTATTCGGTGGCTGCTGGGCAACCTTTGGACCATTGGGAGTTCTATCTGGCGTTGGCGTACTTCAAGCTGGCGATCATCGCCGCCGGCATCGACTTCCGCGCCCGGATGGCGGCCGCAGACGCGGGTCACGACGACCCGGTCGGGGAAGCCGTCGCACCGCTCATCGCCGCCGGACTCGCGGCCCTCACTTAGCGCGCCCCCGCCCACCGCGAGTGTGCGTGTCTGGGCGCGACACGCGGCATTTCACGTGCAGTTCCGTGCCGCTCGACGGCGGCGAGCGTGCGCAAACTGCACGGCTGACCCGGTGTGTCGCGTGCAGACGCGCACGCTCGCGGAAGAAGGGGCGAGAGCTAGAGCCCGGCCTTCAGGTTCTTCTTCGCGGCCAGCCGCAGTTGCAGGATGCGGGTGGTGGCGACGGCGAAGGTCAGCAGGCCGCCGGCGATGGCCGCGAGCAGGATCGTCACACCCAGCTGCACCTGGTGCAGTTTCCAGCCGAGCAGGACGATGTCGACCGGGGTGTCGTTCTGGATGACGAACACCAGCAGCAGGATCAAAATCAAGAAACCGAGGACCAGTGCCGTCCACAGCGCCGCGGTGCGGGTGAACTTCACCGCCGATTCGGGTGCCTTGGACGTCTTGGCGGGCGCCGAGCCCGACTTGGGCGACTTGGGCTCCGGTGGTTCGGCGTGGGTAGGCGCGGCCTTGTGTGTCGCGTCGGTCGGCTCGGGGGTCGACGCGGGATCGCTACTCATACGGTCCATCTTGACGGTTATGTGGGCCGGATGCCGGGAACTGCGGCACCAATTTTCGAATAACGCTAGGGTCGGCCTCAGTGCACGACGCCGAAAGGACGTTCGGATGGACTTTCGGGGAGCCGGGGTGGGCGCTGCCGTACCCCGCCGACTTCTCGCTGCTCTGGCCCTGCTGTGCGCTGTCCTGCTGGCCGGGTGCGGCAGTGCCAATCCCCTCGGCGGAGGCAGCATCTCGGGTGATCTCAAGTCGATCGTGGTGGGGTCCGCCGACTTCCCCGAGTCGAAGATCATCGCCGAGATCTATGCGCAGGCTTTGGCAGCCAACGGCTTTACCGTCGCCAAGCAGTTCGGTATCGGCAGCCGTGAGACTTACGTCCCTGCGGTGAAGGATCATTCGATCGACCTGATCCCCGAATACACCGGCAACCTGCTGCAGTACTTCGACCCGAAGACCACGGCCACCGCCGCCGATGACGTCGAATTGGCGCTCGCCCGAGCGCTTCCGGGGGATCTGTCGATCCTGACGCCCTCCCCGGCCGCCGACACCGACACCGTGGCGGTGTCGGCGGAGACCGCCAAGAAATGGAATCTGAAGACTATCGGTGATCTGGCCCGGCATTCGGCCGAGGTGAAATTCGGTGCGCCATCGGAGTTTCTGCAACGGACCGAGGGCCTACCCGGATTGAAGGCCAAGTACGGCCTCGATATCGCGCCGGCCAACTTCATCGCGATCAGCGACGGCGGGGGACCGGCCACGGTCCGTGCGCTGGTGGACGGAACCGTCACCGCGGCAGATATTTTCAGCACCTCACCGGCCATTGTCCAGAACAACCTGGTGGTACTCGACGATCCGAAGCACAACTTTCTGGCCGCCAACGTGGTGCCGCTGGTGGCGTCGCAGAAGAAATCCGATCTGCTGAAGACGGTGCTCGACGCCGTGAGCGCGAAGCTCACCACGAAGGCCCTGATCGACATGAACACCGCGGTGTCCGGCAACAGCGGCGTCGACGCGGATCAAGCTGCGAAGAAATGGGTGCAGGACAACGGGTTCGACAAGCCGGTGGGCCGATGATCACGTTCGACAAGGTCACCAAGAGCTACGGCGATGCCGTCGCCGTCGACGAGCTGAGCCTCGAGATCGCCGAGGGTGCGCTGGTGGTGTTCGTCGGGCCGTCCGGCTGCGGCAAGACCACCTCCATGCGGATGATCAACCGGATGATCGACCCGACGTCAGGGACCTTGACTGTCAACGGCTCCGACGTGGCGGCCGTCGACCCGGTGAAGCTCCGGCTCGGCATCGGCTACGTGCTGCAGAGTGCCGGGCTGATGCCGCACCTGAAGGTGGTGGACAACGTCGCGACGGTGCCGGTTCTCAAAGGCGAATCCCGCCGCACCGCAAGGAAAAAGGCGCTAGGTGTTTTGGAGCGCGTCGGGCTCGACGTCAAGCTCGCCGACCGCTACCCAGCCCAGTTGTCGGGCGGGCAGCAGCAGCGGGTCGGGGTGGCCCGGGCACTGGCCGCAGACCCTCCGATCTTGTTGATGGACGAGCCGTTCAGCGCGGTGGACCCCGTCGTCCGTGAAGAGCTGCAAGCCGAAATCCTGCGGTTGCAGAGCGATCTACGCAAGACCATCGTCTTCGTCACCCACGACATCGACGAGGCCGTCAAACTCGGCGATCGGGTCGCGGTGTTCGGGCCTGGTGGCAGCCTGCAGCAGTACGACGCGCCACAACGTCTGTTGTCCAACCCGGCCAACGCATTCGTCGCGGGGTTCGTCGGTGCCGACCGCGGCTACCGCGGCCTGCAATTCCGCGACACCGACGGACTCCGGCTGCGCGACATCCGCACGGTCGCCGAGCCGGCGGTCGACGCGTTGGAACTGACCGACGGCCAATGGGCGCTGGTGGTCAATGCCGACGGCAGCCCGTACGCGTGGATCAACGCCCATGGCGTGGGCCTGCACCGCATCGGAAAGTCCTTGTACGACAGCACCATCGCCGGTGGCTCTCTGTTCCGGCCCGACGGCACCCTGCGACTGGCGCTGGACTCGGCGCTGTCGTCGCCCTCCGGTCTGGGTGTGGCGGTCGACGCACAGGGGCGCGTGGCCGGCGGCGTGAGCCTGGACGACGTCATGGCATTGGTGAAGAATCGTAAAGGCCCCCAATGCGATACCTGCTGACCCACCTCGAGACCGCGTGGGTGCTCACGCAGATTCACCTGCGGTTGGCGCTGCTGCCGCTGCTCATCGGGGTGCTGATCGCCGTGCCGCTGGGTGCCTATGTGCGGCAACGGCCGCGGCTGCGCCGGTTCAGCACCGTCACGGCCAGCATCGTGTTCACCATCCCGTCACTGGCGCTGTTCGTGGTGCTGCCGCTGATCATCCCCACCCGGATTCTCGATGAGGCCAACGTCGTGGTCGCCCTGACCCTCTACACGGTGGCCCTCTTGCTGCGGACGGTGCCCGAGGCGCTCGACGCCGTGCCGGCGGACACCCGTGAGGCGGCGACCGCCATGGGCTATCGGCCCCGCACCCGGCTGTTGAGAGTCGAACTGCCGCTGGCGATTCCGGTTCTCACCGCCGGGATGCGCGTGGTTGCCGTGACGAACATCTCGATGGTGTCGGTGGGGTCTGTGATCGGCATCGGCGGGTTGGGTACCTGGTTCACCGAGGGCTATCAAGCCGACAAGAGCGACCAGATCATCGCCGGCATCATCGCGATCTTCGTGCTGGCGGTGGTGGTCGACATGGTGATCCTCGCCGCCGGCCGCCTGGCCACCCCGTGGCTCCGGGCGAAGGCTCCGGCATGAATTTCCTGCACCAGGCCCTGGCCTACATCTTCACCGCAGCGAACTGGACCGGTCCGGCGGGGTTGGGCATGCGAATGCTGGAACATCTCGAATACACCGGCATCGCGGTGCTGTGCAGCGCACTCGTCGCCATCCCGGTGGGCATGTACGTCGGGCACACCGGTCGCGGTACCGCCCTGGTGGTCGGCGGCGTCAACGCCCTGCGCGCACTGCCCACCCTCGGCGTCCTGCTGCTCGGCGTCCTACTGTGGGGCCTGGGCCTGCTGCCCCCGACCGTCGCGCTGATGCTGCTGGGCATTCCACCGCTGCTGGCGGGGACGTACGCCGGGATCGCCAACGTCGACCCCGTGGTGGTCGACGCCGCTCGCGCCATGGGCATGACCGAACGTCAGGTGCTGCTGCGCACCGAGGTACCGGTCGCCATGCCGCTGATCGTCGGAGGCCTGCGGACCGCGACGCTCCAGGTGGTGGCGACGGCGACCGTCGCCGCGTACGCCAGTCTGGGCGGGCTGGGCCGGTTCCTGATCGACGGCATCAAGGTGCGGCAGTTCTATCTGGCGCTGGTCGGGGCCCTGTTGGTCGCCGTCCTCGCCCTCGCTCTGGACGCTGCCTTGGCGCTGGCTGTGCGGGCATCGCGGCCCGGTCCGTCCTCCAGTTGCAGTCGTGACTACGAAGGCGGGCGTCCGTCGCCTACGGTAGACGGGTGAGTGCAGCCCAGTCCGATGCCAGCCCCAACGCTGCTGAACCCGCCTGGCCGGCGATTCTGACCTGGCGCGCGCAGGATGTATCGCGCATGGAGTCGGTCCGGGTCCAGTTGTCCGGCAACCGAATCAAGGCCTACGGCCGCATCGTGGCCGCAGCCACCGACATACATCCGGCGTTCAGCGCGTCCTATGACCTGGTGACCGACGAGAGTGGCGCAACCAAACGCCTGTCGCTCACCGTCACCCTCGCGCAGCGCGAGCGGCAGCTGTCCATCGCGCGCGACGAAGAGAACATGTGGCTGGTGCAGGATCACCAGAACCAGGCCCGCCGTGCGGCCTACAACGGGGCGCTGGACGTCGACGTGGTCTTCAGCCCGTTCTTCAACGCGCTGCCCATCCGGCGTACCGGGCTGCACCACCGCGCTGCGGCGGTGTCCTTGCCGGTCGTCTACGTCCGGGTGCCGGACCTGACGGTCGAACCGGTGACCATCAGCTATGCCAGTGCCGGCCCCGGCCAGCCGATCAAGCTGGACTCACCTGTCGCCGACACCTCGATCACCGTCGACGACGACGGCTTCATCCTCGACTACCCCGGACTGGCAGAGCGGATCTGATCACTCCACCGGCCCGTCCCTCGGCAGCCAGCTCCTCGCGCCAGCCGTCGGCCCCGATGGTCGTCGCGATGATCTCGGGCCGGCGGAAGCTGTCGTAGCGGACGCGAGCGGCATGGCCACTCTCGACCAGTTCAGCCACGGATTGGGCCTCTACCAGCGACGACCGGGCTTGGCTCAGCAGGTCAATGGCCCGGTCCAGCATGACCGTCAGCTCCACGGCGTTGGCCTCACACATGGCCCGGACGAGGTCGGGTCCGCTGGCCGCGACCCGGGTGCCGTCCCGGAACGACCCCGCGGCGAGGGCGAATGCCAGCGGAACCTCACCGGCGGTCGCGGCCAGGGCCTCGGCCAGCAGGTGCGGCAGATGCGAGATGGCGGCGGCCGCGGCGTCGTGTTCGTCGGAGCGGGCCGGGACGATCACCGCGCGGCAATCCAGCGCCAGGTGCATCACCTGGGCCCACACCTGGGGGTCGACGTGGTCGTCGACGCTCACCACCCACGGCGCACCGACGAACAGTTCGGCGGTCCCTGCGGCCCAGCCGGAATGCGCGGTGCCGGCCATCGGATGGCCGCCCACGAAGTTATCCAGTAGTCCGTACTGCTGAACCTGTTCCAGCACATTGCCTTTGACGCTGACAACATCGGTGAGCGGGCAATCCGGGGCGGTGTCGCGGACGTGCTCGAGCATGATCGGCAGCGCGGGCACCGGCACCGCCAGGACGATGAGCGCTTCACTCAAGGCGGCGCGTTTCAGGGTGGCGGTGAGGTCCTCGGTCGCGTCGAATCCGTCGGCCGTCGCGCTCTTGACCGCCTCGATCGAGCGGTTGTACCCGAAGACTTCGCGGCCTGCGGCCTGGCCGGCCCGCATCAGCGAACCGCCGATGAGCCCCAAACCGAGCACACACACCGGAGTTGTCACCATCCAAGGTTTGCACATGGCCCGGGTCGGGTACATACGGGACCGCTGGTCAAGTGGCAGGGCGCGGACTAGCGTTGTCCGCATGGGAGTACAGCGCGCGCAGGCACAGCAGCAGGTTGCCGATCTCCCCGACGGCTTCGGTGTCGCGGTCGTGCGGGAGGACGGCGCGTGGCGCTGCGCCCCGCTGAAGCGGACCGCGCTGGTGGATCTGGCCGCCGCCGAGACCGAACTTCGTGAACTTCGCTCCGCCGGTGCGGTTTTCGGGCTGCTGAACGTCGACGACGAATTCTTCGTGATTGTTCGCCCGGCCCCCTCCGGCGCCCGGCTGCTGTTGTCGGATGCCACCGCGGCGCTGGATTACGACATCGCGGCGGACGTGCTGGAGAAGCTGGATGCCGACCTGAGCCTGGAAGAGCTCGAAGAAGACGACCCCTTCGAGGAAGGTGACCTCGGGCTGCTGTCCGACCTGGGCCTGCCCGAGGCGGTGCTCGGTGTGATCCTCGCCGATGACGAATACGCCGACGAACAACTCAGCCGCATCGCCCAGGAGATGGGCTTCAACGACGAACTCGTGGCGGTATTGGACAAGCTGGGGCGGTGAGCGGCGCTGGCTGTGGCTCGAATGTCGGCTCAGCCGACGAACGGCTGATCAGGCTGGCGCTGGAAGCCGCCGAACTCGCCGGTGCCGACGACGTCCCGATCGGCGCTGTGGTGTTCTCGGCGGACGGGGTCGAGCTGGCCCGGGCGGCCAACGCCCGCGAATCGCTGGGTGACCCGACCGCGCACGCGGAAATCCTGGCGCTGCGCGCGGCTGCGGCGGTGCACGGCGACGGCTGGCGGCTCGAAGGTGCGACGCTGGCCGTGACGGTCGAGCCGTGCACCATGTGCGCCGGCGCGCTGGTGATGTCCCGCGTGGCCCGGGTGGTGTTCGGGGCGTGGGAGCCCAAGACCGGCGCCGTCGGCTCGCTGTGGGATGTGGTCCGGGACCGCAGGCTGACGCACAGACCGGAGGTTCGCGGCGGGGTGCTGGAGGCCGAGTGTGCGGCGCTGATGGAGCAGTTCTTCGCTCGTCAGCGCACGTCAGGGCTCGATTAGGGCGAGACACCCTGCGGCCGGTAAGCTGCCACACGGTGGCGTGTCCGAGCGGCCTAAGGAGCACGCCTCGAAAGCGTGTGTGGGGTAACCCCCCACCGAGGGTTCAAATCCCTCCGCCACCGCCATTGAGCCCCTCACCTGTTAGCCCAGGTGAGGGGCTTTTTTGCGGGTGATCGCGGGCCTGCGTGCGCGCACAGGCGCACAGATCGCAATCTGGAGATTTCGGCGATCTGGCCACACGCTCGCCACTAAAAGTCCCTGAGTGCAATCGTGATTGCGATGCGGTGGTGGTTATTGCGCTCAGGGACCTCTGAAGCCCGCAAAAAGTACCTGGGCTCAATCGCGGCAGCTGCGGGCGCCCCGTGATTGACGCCAGGTATTTCTCTGGTGTCCCTGGCTGAATTTCTCTCCGGCGAGCAGAGTCCGTCGGTGGCGCCGAGCGCGAACCGAGGTCACCGTTGGAGCTCGCCGGAAATCACAAAGGCCAGGCACCCATCGGGTGCCTGGCCTTTGAGATGAGGATTAGCGGCCGAAGTTGAAGGCCGATCCGGTGTTGAAGTTGGAACCGCCGACCGGGGTCGCGACGCCGGCGCCGGAGTTGGTGCTGGTGCTCGCGCCGTCGGGGCCGATCTGGCTCGAGCCACCGGTGTTGAAACCGCTGCCGCCGACCGGGGTGCTGACCGCCGCGCCGCCGTTGGCGCCGCCACCGACGGCCGGGATGAAGTCGGCAGGGGCCGGCAGGGCGAACTCGTTGGAGGCGCCCGCATTGAAGCCGCTGCCGCCGACCGGGGTGTTCACCGCCGCGCCACCGTTGGCGCCGCCGCCGAAGGTCGGGATGAAGTCGGCCGGGTTGGGCACGTTGAAGTCGGTGGCCGCGCCGGTGTTGAAGCTGCTGCCGCCGAGCGGGGTGTTGATCGCCGCGCCGGTGTTGCTGTCGAAGCCCGCGCCGCCGACGCCGGCGTCGGTGCCGGTCGCGGTGTTGAACTCGCCGCCACCGAGCGGGGTGTTCACGCCCGCGCCGCCACCGGCGTTGCTGGCGGCGTCGAGGGGCTGGAAGAACGGGTTCTGCACGCCGAAGCCCGCACCGCCATCGGCGTTGCCACTGCCGACCGGGGTAGCGACCGCGGCGCCGGTTTCACCGGAAACCTCGTCGTCGGCCCACGCCGGGGCGGCGACGGCGAGTGGGGCCAGCGTGAGGGCTGACGCCGCAGCAAATCCGATCAAACGTCCTGAGTTGCGCATTAGTGATACTCCAATCGTGGTTCTCTCGCGTATGGCCGCTGGACCCTACTAGGTCGTACTCGGTTCCTCCGACCACTACCCTGATATCGACGGCCTCGGCTCATCCGTTACAGCAGTGAACCATCTGGTTAACGCATAGTGATTTGCCAACCGTCTCGATTTGGTCACTAATGCTGTGATTATCCTGGCAAGGATATGCCGCGCGATATTCGCTGGGAGGCTGTCCGCTATTCGGAATGCAGGATTGCGGACTCGTACCAATGACACAGTAGCAGGGCCATTTCGACGTCCAGCCTGTCGTCGCCGAGCGGTCGGCCGCGGCGTTCCAAAGCCCGCCCGACGCGATACTTGACGGTGTTGAAATGCACCACCAGCTCGTCGGCCGCGGCAGTGTAGCTACCGCCGTGCCGCAGGAACACCTGCAAGGTCTCGCGCAGACGGGCGTCGTTGGCGCTGGGCCCGGCCAACGGGCCGAGGACGGTGTGGACGAACTCCCGTGCGTCGTCCTGATTCTCGCCCATCAGCGCGGCTGCGGCGAAGCCCGCGGCATCGGCGGCGGTCACGCCAGTCAGGTTGGCCGTCACCGCGACGCTGTGCGCGCGAAGGGCCTGCCGGTGCGACCGGCGGAAACCGTCGACGCTCGGAAGCGGGGTGCCGATCGCGACGGCGGGTGCGTCGGGGTGGGATTCCGTGAACTGCCGCAGCTGTGCCGACGCTCCGGGTGCGGTGGCGCCGGCCAGTGGCAGCCAGCCCCAGCCGGTCCGCTGGTCGACGGCCAAAAAAAGTGGACTGCCTTGTGTGCCAACATGATCGGCGGCTGCGCGCAGAAACTGTTCGAGCTTGGCCAGCGCGTCGTCGTGGGGGATGGCACGTCCCACTGACTGCCTGTCTTCTCCGGGCCACCACAGCACGACGGCCAGATGGTGGCGCCGCATCGGATGACGGATCGCGGCGGTCACGGCCTCGGGGTCGGAGTCGTTGCCGGACAACACTTCCCGCACCCGGAGTGCCTGAGTGCTGTTGCGGTTGGCCAGCCAGCGATCGCGCTCGTCCTCATAAACGGCGACGACCTGCTGCGAGATCCAGTCGATGTAGCGGAACGTCACCGACGTCAGGCGCTCGAAGATCGCCAGACTGGTCTGCGGCGCGAAGCCGGCCCGATTGATCTCCTCGCTTGCGACGTCGAGTACCAGCGCGTGGCCGATCCGATAGGCCCGGGTGAGCGCGTTCATCGGCACCCCGCGCTGGGCGAGCCGACGGGCGTACTCCAGGGCGGCGGTCGGCGCTTCGATGTTGTCCAGAGATATGTCGTAGCGCAGCGCGTGGAATATGGTGTCGACGTTGCCGGCGACGCTGGCGCGGAGCAGTTCGATGATCTCGGAATCGCCGCGGAGTTCGGTGATATCGCTGGCCAGGCGGTGTCCGACGGAGCGCGCCACCTCAGCCTGGCGGGCAATGAGACGGGCCATGATCGTGGTGTTGGCCTCACTGACCGCCGGATCCATGTGCCGACTGTAGGGCCAATCTTTGTGCTGAGCGAACAAATCCGCCGACAAAGTTGATCTGCGCAGAACGGGGTGTCGCAGGCCACTCGATTTCTATCGTTGTGACATGAATCTCGCCTCCCTGCCTGACCGCCGGGCCGCCGCGGCGCCGCACGCGCCGGCGATCGCTGACGACCACACGGACCTCGACAACGCGGCCTTCCTCGACGCCGTCCAGCGCGCCGCCGGGGCACTGCACAAGCGCGGAGTCCGCGCCGGAGACGTCGTCGGCATCATGTTGCCCAACCGCGCGGCCTTCGTGGTGACGCTGTTCGCCACCTGGCGCCTGGGGGCTGTCGCGACGCCCATCAGCCCAACGCTGGTACCTGCCGAGGTCGCCTACCAGGTGGCTGACGCCGGCGCCGTCGTACTCGTCGTGGATCGCGACCTCGACTCCGAGATTCCGGTACTGCACGTCGACGACATGAGTGGCGAGCCGCTGACGTGTGAGCCCGCCGATCGTCTCGACGACGACCTTGCGCTGCTGATCTACACCAGCGGCACGACGGGCCGGCCCAAGGGCGTCATGCTCGACCACGGCAACGTCAATGCCATGTGCGCCATGGTGATCGCAGGATTCGAACTGTCCGAGTCCGACCACAGCTTGCTCATCCTGCCGCTGTTCCACGTCAACGGCATCGTGGTCAGCGTGCTGTCGCCGCTGCTCGCCGGTGGACGGACCA
Organism: Mycobacterium sp. FW102-FHT13B02; assembly: GCF_058790275.1. NCBI lineage: Bacteria > Bacillati > Actinomycetota > Actinomycetes > Mycobacteriales > Mycobacteriaceae > Mycobacterium > Mycobacterium sp. FW102-FHT13B02. Next base: position 329,175 of record NZ_JBYTCM010000006.1, on the reverse strand, counting down.
CCATCGCCGGCCGATTCAACCCGGCCACCTTCTTCGAACGCCTCGAGGCCAGCCGCGCCACCTACTTCTCCGCGGTGCCAACGATTTACACCATGCTGCTGGGTCTTCCTCCGGAGGTACGGCCCGACACCTCGGCCGTGCGGTTCGCCGTCTGTGGCGCTGCGCCGGCCAGCGTCGAGCTGCTGGAGGGGTTCGAAAAGCGTTACGGCATACCCTTGGTCGAGGGTTATGGGTTGTCCGAGGGATCGTGCGCCAGTACCGGCAATCCACTCGGCGGGCCGCGCAAGGTCGGTACCGTCGGAATTCCTTTGCCCGGGCAGGAAATTCGCATCGTCGACGTGGCCGGTGCGGAGGTTCCGCAGGGCGAGCTCGGCGAAGTGGTCATCAAGGGGCCCAACGTGATGCGCGGCTACCTGAACCGCCCCGAGGAGACCGAGAAGACCCTGAAGGACGGCTGGCTGCATACCGGCGATGTCGGGCGGTTCGACGAGGACGGCTACCTGGTCCTGGTCGACCGGGCCAAGGACATGATCATCCGCGGCGGCGAGAACATCTATCCCAAAGAGATCGAGACCGTCGTCCACCAGGTGGCCGGAGTCGCCGAGGCCGCCGTCGTCGGACGGGCCAGCGGCCTGTACGGCGAAGAACCGGTGCTGTTCGTCTCCGCACATCCGGGAGCCGAAATCGACATCGACGACATCGCCATGCACCTGAAGGCATCACTGTCGAAATACAAACTGCCCGTGGACATCACGGTGCTCGAGACGCTGCCGAAGAATCCCGTCGGGAAGATCGACAAGCCGTCCCTGCGCAAAACCCTCACCACCACCGAACCGCGAATCTAGCCTGATACCGGCAAAGGAGCTCACGTCATGGGATTCATCGAACCGACCTTGCCGAAGGTCGACCTGGAGGAGTTTCTCCGGATGCCGCTGCGGGAGCGGCTGCGCATCATGTGCCTGAAATGGGTGGACGAGGGCTACGGCGCACCGCGCATGATCCACGTCCTGTACGTCGTCAAGCTCGTGTTCTTCTACGCGATCGGTGGCGTGGCGATCGCCACCTGGACGTCGCACCTGCCTGCGTTCTGGCACGTGTCGCAGTGGTGGAACCAGCCGATCGTGTACCAGAAGGTGATTCTGTGGACCGTCCTGCTGGAACTCGTCGGGTTCGCGGGCTCCTGGGGTCCGCTGGCCGGCAAGACCAAGCCGATGACGGGCGGGTTCCGATTCTGGGCCAAGCCCAACACCATTCGGCTGCGGCCGTGGAAGGCAGTGCCATTCACGAACGGCGACCGGCGCACCTGGTTCGACATCATCGTGTACCTGGCCCTGATGGCCACCGTGTTCGCCGCCATGGTGCTGCCCGGGGTGCCCAGCGAATCACTGTCGAAGGCCTTGCCGGGCAACACTTCCGGACTGGTCAACCCGACCCTGTTCGTCGCGCCGATCATCCTGTTCGTGCTGATCGGGCTGCGGGACAAGACGATCTTCCTGGCCGGCCGCGGTGAGCAGTATCTGCCGGCGCTGATCTTCTTCGCCACGCTGCCGTTCGTGAATATGATCATCGCCGGCAAGCTGCTGATCGGCACGGTCTGGATCTGGGCCGGCGTCTCGAAGTTCGGCCTGCACTTCACCAGCGTCATTCCGCCGATGGTGAGCAACAGCCCCGCGATTCCGTTCAAGTGGCTCAAGCGGGCCCACTACCGCAACTTCCCTGAGGACCTGCGTCCGTCACACCTCGCCACTTTCATGGCGCATGGACCGGGCAGCATCGTGGAAATCGCTGCGCCGCTGGCACTTCTGTTCTCGCCGTGGCCGTGGCTGTCGATCGCGGCCGCCGCCATCATGGTCAGCTTCCACCTGTTCATCATCTCGACATTCCCGCTGGCGGTGCCGGTGGAGTGGAACGTGCTGTTCGCCTACGCCACCATCTTCCTATTCTTGGGCTTCCCCAATGGGGACGGCTACGCGGTGTGGGACATGAACTCGGGCTGGCTGGCCATCGTGCTCGCCGCGGCGCTGTCGTTCTTCCCGATCCTGGGGAACCTGCGCCCTGACCTGGTGTCGTTCCTGCCGGCCATGCGCCAGTACGCCGGCAACTGGGCCTCGGCGGTGTGGACCTTCACGCCCGGTGCCGAGCAGAAGCTCAACCGCGTGACGCGGTCGTCGCCCAACTCCGCCGACCAGTACGTCGAGTTCGGCTGGGACCCGATCACCGCCGAGGTTTTCACTCAGCAGGTGACGGCGTGGCGGGCCATGCACAGCCAGGGACGCGGCCTGTACTCCGTGCTGCTGACATGCCTGCCCGACATCGACACTCGCGTGGTCCGCGAAGGCGAGATGTCCTGCAACACCATCATCGGCTTCAACTTCGGCGACGGTCACCTGCACAATGAGGATCTGATCCGGGCAATCCAGTCCGAGGCGCAGTTCGAGCCGGGCGAGTTCGTCATCGCCTGGGTCGAATCGCAGCCGATCCACAAGATGACTCAGGAGTACAAGGTGATCGATGCGGCACTGGGCGTCATCGAGCGCGGCACCTGGAACGTGAAGGACCTGGTCGACGAGCAGCCGTGGCTGCCCAACGGGCCGATCCCGCTCAACGTCACCTGGCGGCGTGCCACGGTCAGCCACTGATGAGCACCGCGGTTGTGGTCGGCGCCGGGCCCAACGGGCTCGCCGCCGCCATCGCCTTGGCTGCCACGGGGGTCGACGTCACGGTGCTGGAGGCCGCCGACCGGATCGGCGGCGGCATCCGCTCCAGCGAGTACATCCTGCCGGGCCTGGTGTTCGACGATTGCGCCGCCATCCACGTGATGGCTGCCGGCTCGAAGTTCATCGAGGACCTCGGCCTGGATCGATATGGCCTGCAGTGGAAATGGACCGAGATCGATTGCGTCCACCCGCTCGACGACGGCTCCGCCGGGGCCCTCTACCGCTCGGTCGAGACCACCGCGACCGGGCTCGGGGTCGACGGGTCGCGGTGGCGGATGCTGTTCGGCGGACCGTCGCGCCGGTTCGACACCCTGTCCGAGGACATCATGGGACCGCTGCTGCGGGTGCCACGCCATCCGCTGGGGCTGGCCCGGTTCGGCGCGCCGACGGTGCTGCCCGCCGCCGCACTGGCGCGCGTGTTCCGTACGCCGCAGGCCCGCGCGCTTTTCGGCGGCGTTGCCGCGCACACCTTTCAACCGCTGCACCGCCCGCTCACCTCCGCGATCGGGCTGGGCATCATCACCGCTGGGCATGCCAACGGCTGGCCGGTGGCCGCCGGGGGATCGCAGTCGATCACCGATGCCTTCGAAGCGGCGCTGACCGAGCTGGGCGGCAAGATCGAGACAGGCGTGCGGATCACCGCGGCATCGCAGTTGCCGCCCGTCGACATCACCATCTTCGATCTGTCACCCACCGCCGTCGCCGGCATCCTGGGGGATCGGCTGCCTACGCGGGTGCGCCGCGCCTTCGATCGGTTCCGTTACGGCCCAGGTGCTTTCAAGGTCGACTTCGCGGTGGAGGGCGATGTGCCGTGGACCAACGCGGCGGCGCGCCAGGCCGGCACCGTCCACCTGTGCGGTGACTTCGCCGAGATCGCCGCGACCGAACGGGATATTCATACGGGCCGGATGCCGCAGCGCCCCTTTGTGCTGGCGTTTCAGCAGTACCTGGCTGACCCGCAACGTTCGGTCGGCACCATCAACCCGGTCTCGGCCTATGCCCACGTGCCGGGCGGCTACGGCGGCGACGCGACCGAGGCGATGATCGCGCAGATCGAGCGGTTCGCTCCCGGGTTCCGCGATCGCATCGTCGGGCACGCCGTGCGGTCGACCACCGAAATGTCCGTCTATAACCCGAATTACGTCGGCGGTGACATCAACACCGGCGCCAAGGACATCCGCCAGCTGGCCTTCGGTCCGCGGACCACGTTGTCGCCGTACACCATCGGCGTCCCCGGGATGTACATCTGCTCGGCGTCCACCCCGCCGGGCCCGGGTGGACACGGCATGTGTGGCGCCAACGCCGCTGCTGTGGCACTGGCTCGGCTCGCCAGGTAGCCCACGCTGTTAGCTCATCAGAAATTCTGGTGCGTCAGGAGCAGCTGCAGGGTTTCACGAAGGTCGGCCAGGCGCCGTTGGCCCAGAACCTTCCGCCAATCGGCCTCGATCGCAATGGCGTTGGTGCGCATCACTGCCAGTGCCTGCCTACCTAGCGGCGTCAGCTCGATGAGCAACGTCCGGGCGTCGGAGGGGTCGCGGGTCCTGGTCACATAGCCGTGCGGCTCCAGAGCCCGGATTGCCTGGGCCACGGCCTGCCTGGTGACGCCGAGGTGGTCAGCCAACATCGAGGCATGCAGCGGGCCGCCGGCCAACGGCACCAGCGCGACCGCCTGCGCCGGCCGGATGCCCGTCAGGCCGGCATCCTCGAATGCTGCCCGCAACCGTGGTGCGGCGAGGCCCGCGACCATGTGCAACATGGCGGGCGTCGTCGGCTGCCAGCCGGTATCAGAGGATGCGTCCGCCACCGACTGAGTGTCCCACCAACTGTTAATTGACAAGTTACTTGTCAATCGATTGGGGCGAGTGCACGATGTATGACATGTTCCAGTCTGTGCGACAGGCCTTGTTGGGCGTGCTCGTTGTCGGCGTGGTCGCGATGATCGGCGGTTGTGTCGGCGGACAACATGCGGCGGGTGCGCCGGAAAGCGGAATACCCGTCGGCCAGTCGAGCCACTCGGTGCGGGCAGGCGGGCTGACCCGGACCTTCCACCTGTACCGGCCTGCCGGGCTCGGCGGCGCGGCACCGTTGGTCGTGATGCTGCATGGCGGCTACGGCGACGGAGCGCAGGCCGAGCGTGCCTACAACTGGGACGGCCAAGCCGATGCCAACCGGTTCCTGGTTGCCTACCCCGACGGCATGGATCGCGCATGGAACGCCGGAACCTGTTGTGGCGTACCGAAGAACCGCGATATCGATGATGTCGGGTTCATCACCGCGATGGTCGCCGCGGTCCAATCGCAGGTGCCCGTCGACGCTGCCCGCATCTACGTCACCGGCATGTCCAACGGCGCCATGATGGCGCTGCGCCTCGGCTGCCAGGCTGACCTGTTCGCCGCCGTGGCTCCTGTCGCGGGGACACTGCTGACCGACTGCTCGCGAGCCGTCCCGACGTCGCTGCTGCAGATTCACGGCACGGCCGACGATCGGGTGCCCTTCGACGGCGGGCCGGGCAAGGCGAAGACCATTGCCGGCGCGCCGAATGTCGACGGACCGTCGGTGCCTGCGGTGAACGCGACGTGGCGCGGCATCGACGGCTGCGGGGCGCCCGCGACGTCCACGGCCGGCACCGTGACAACGCAGACCGCCGACTGTCCCGGTGGGCGCACCGTCGAGCTGATCAGCATCGCCGGTGCCGGCCACCAATGGCCCGGCGGGGTGCCGAGCCCGCTGGCGCAACGGCTGGGCGACCTGCCGCCGCCGTCGACCGCGCTGACCGCGACCGACACCATCTGGCAGTTCTTCGCCGCGCACCCGCGCTGAGTCCGGCGCAAATGTACGGAATGTCGAAAAGTCACCCGAAAAATCCCCGGATTGTCCGAGCGCTGCTGATGTGTCCTGGCGCACACTGAGGCCGTGACCGCCGACGGTGAGGTGAGATGAGTCGACAATGGCGGGTCGCCCTCGCCCAGGCCAGTCCGTTACAGGGCGACGATCCGGTGGCCGAGCTGGCTGCTGACCTCGCGACGATCCTCGCCGAGCGCCCGGACACCCAGATGGTGGTGTTCCCCGAGATTCACCTGCTGGGTGCGAGCGACGGCGGCGACGATCTCCGGTCCTATTTCGACGCTGTCGCCGAGCCGCTCACCGGCCCGCTCGTGCAGGCTCTCGCCGCAGTGGCCGCGGACGCCGGCGTCTGGCTGGTGCCCGGTTCGATCGCCGAGCGCGGCGAGGACGGCCGGGTGTACAACACCGCTGTCGTCTTCGATCCCGACGGTCGTTTGGTCTCGTCGTATCGCAAGGTGTTCCCCTGGCGCCCCTACGAGCCGTGGGCTTCTGGTGCCGGTTTCACGGCCTTCGACGTGCCTGGTGTCGGCCGGATGGGCGTCAACATCTGCTACGACAGCTGGTTCCCCGAGGCGACCCGGCAGATCGCGTGGCTCGGTGCGGAGGTCGTCCTCAACATCGTCAAGACGACGTCCGACGACCGCGAGCAGGAGCTGGTCCTCGCCCGCGCCAACGCGATCGCGAATCAGATCTACTACCTCAGCGTCAACGCCGCCGGGCCACTCGGGCGAGGGCAGAGCATCTACGTCGGACCGGAGGGTGAGGTGCTCGCTCAGGCGGCCCATGCCGAGCCGGAGGTCACGTATCTGACGATCGACCTCGACCGGGTGACCGCGGTGCGGACCCACGGCACCGCCGGGGTCAATCGGGTGTGGGAGCAGTTGCACGCCGATGATGACCCGATCGATCTGCCCGCCTACGGTGGCCAGCTGGTTCACCAGCGGTGGCAGCCCCAGTATGTAAACCGCGAAGGACGCTCATGACCGAAACCGCCCAGCAGCCCGTCGAGGCCGGCCACCTCAACGCCACACTCGGCTTGGGCGGCGTGACGCTGTTCGGCCTCGCGTATATGGCGCCGATCATCGTCCTGGGCATCTTCGGCGTGATCGCCGAGGCGTCCGCGGGCGCCAGTGCCGGTTCGTATCTGCTGGCCACCGTCGCCATGTTGTTCACGGCCGCGAGCTACGCGAAGATGTCGGTGCACTATCCGGTTGCGGGCTCGTCGTACACCTATGTCCGCAAGGCCCTGGATTCGCGGCTCGGATTCTTGGTCGGCTGGACGATCCTGCTCGACTACCTGTTCCTGCCGCTCGTCATCTGGTTGATCGGCGCCGCGTACCTGACCGGTGAGTTTCCGTCGGTGCCGGCGTGGGTGTGGATCGTGGTGTTCATCGTCGTGACGACCGCGCTGAACATCATCGGGCTCAAGGTGGCAGACAAGGCCAACCTCGTTCTGATGGCTCTGCAGTTCCTGGTGATCGCACTGTTCGTCGGTTTCGCGGTGGCTCATATGGTGTCCCACCATGGCGGTGGCTCGCTGCTGTCCGTCACTCCGTTCAGCGGTACCGGTGGCTTCCCCGCGATCGCCGCGGGCGCGGCCATCGCGGCGTACTCCTTTCTCGGGTTCGACGCCGTCAGCACGCTCACGGAGGACACCAAGGATCCGCAGCGCAACATCCCGCGCGCGATCATGCTCGTCGCTGTCATCGGCGGGGTGGTCTTCGTGGCGGTCGCGTACATCCTGACGCTGGTACAGCCCGGCGGCACATTCTCGAACGCCGATTCGCTGGCCGCGGACACGGCGCGGACCATCGGCGGGGCGCTGTTCGCCGCGTTCTTCGTGGCCGGGCTGATCATCGGCCAGTTCACCTCTGGCCTGGCAGCGCAGGCCAGTGTGTCCCGGTTGCTGTATGCCATGGGCCGAGACTCGGTGTTGCCCAAGCGATTCTTCGGCCGGCTCTCGCGGCGGTTCTTCACGCCCGTCTTCAACATCGTGCTGTGCGGGCTGGTCGGGCTGGGTGCGGTGTTCCTCAGCGTCGCCACGTCGACGTCGTTCATCAACTTCGGGGCGTTCACGGCCTTCACGCTGGTGAATGTGTCGGTGATCGGCTACTTCGTGCGGCATCGCGGCGAACAACAACTGAATCCGCTGACGTACGTGGTGATTCCGTTGATCGGCGCGGTCGTGGACGTCTACCTGCTCACCCAACTCGGCAGTGCCGCACTGATTCTCGGGGTGATCTGGATGTGCGCCGGTGTGGTGTATCTCCTGGTCCTCACCCGTGGCCTGCGCGTCCCGCCGCCGGAACTGTCACTGGCTGAGTAGGCGTGCGCGGCTGCCGCCGAAATCGCAATTCAAGACCAAAGGTATGTAAAGTACTCCTCGGTGGTTGCTGAGAGTCGGATCACTGCCGTTGAAAGTGCGGGCAGATCGCGATTAGCGGGGGATCGCGATCTGTACGCATGGCCGCCAGCGGGCGGCTGTCAGGCGGCCGACTTCTCCGAGTGAGTGGTCTGCCCGGCATCGGACGCGCCGGCCTTCGGCTCCGGCTTCGCCTTCGGGGTGTCGGCGTCCGCGCCGGGTGTGTCCTTCTTTTTCTTCGGCTTCGTCACCTTCGCCGATGACGCGTCGGGATCATTCTTCGGCTTGGTCGACTTGGCCGGAGGCGCGTCCGGATCTGCTTGCGGCGCCGGTGATTTCACTTGCGGCTCGGCGGACCCCGCCGGTTTCTGGTCGGTGTTCGACGTCGACGGTACCGAAGACTGCTCGATCGACAGGCCGGTCTTGGCATCCGTCTTCCCGTCGACCCTCGCGACTACCGTCGGCTGGATGGTCGCCGTCTTCTGTTCCGGGACCGCCGGCTTGTCCTCGGCAGTCGCTGCCACCGGCGCCACGGCGGCGGCCTTCTTGGCCGACGCGTTCAGCGGCGTAGCGGGCGGAGGGACTGCCGGTGTGGCGGCAAGCGGAGGCAGGTGCAGTTCCGACCGCACATCGGTGATGAAGTTGTTGACGCCTTCCTGCAGCGCGCCGGGGATCGCTTGGAGCGTCTCGATGATCCGGGACAGCGGAGTGAACAACGAGAACGGTGTGTTCTTCGCCGGGTTCAGGTTCGCCCGGTCCGTGTAGCCCATGTCGACCAGCACGCGCAGCAGCGGCTCGACGGCGTCCAGCAGTGGTTTGACCACGGGCGTCAATCCGATGGCGCCGGCGCCGATGCGCAGGGGCACCAGCAGCGGCAGGTCGGGATTGTTGATGAACACGTAGGTGTCTTGTCCGCCTGCGCTGTTGGTCACCGTGGTGGTGATGGCCGGCGTGGTGCCGGGGATATACGAGTCGTAGTACGCGTCCGGGTGCGCATACATGACACCGAGCAGGCTGTTGGCCAGGGAGAGCGGATTGAAGTACGCCGGGAAATCTGCGTAGGGGTCGTACTCGTTGGTGATGTAGGTGCTGTTGTAGGCCGACGGCACCGCGGGGCCCATGTTGTTCACGATGAACGGCACGCTCATGCCGGGGAACCGCGCGAAGATGCCGCCGTTGGGGGCGAAGGGCGAGGCGATCATCAGGAACGACAGCTGCGAAGGAATGGGACCGGTGTTGTTGGCCAGCAGCTGCCGCTTCGCGAATTCGGCGCCCAGCGTGCCCTCCGAGTAACCGGCGACGATGATCGGCGTGGTCTGCGTGAGGATTTGGTTGTAGGTCTTAGGGCCCGAGATGGCAGTGCTCGCCGACAGCTGGATTGACGCGGGGTAGTTGATCGGGTCGTAGACGTAGCCCGGCGGCACGACGGTGCCGTTGAGTTTCGCGGGAATGTTGGCCGACGTCGGGTCGCCGCGCCCACCGATGCCGATCACGGTGCCGACGACCGACGAGGTGTGGATCAAGCCGACGATCAGTCCCGTGGTGATGTTGGTGGCGGGTCCCAAGAGCAGCGCGCAGCACGTCGCGAACAACAGGAAGACGCGCGGCACACCGCGAGCGGCAGGACTGGTGGTCGGCCATATCTGAACTGACATCGACGTTCCCCCGACTAGGCGTGAATCGGACGTTACTCCCGTGACCAGGGCTTTAGAGGGGAATTTGCAAGTTCCGCCGGAATGCAGAACGGGTGGTGTTCCGGCAACCGGAACACCACCCGTGTCTGTGTGCGGGTACCTGCTAGGGGCAGGTGACCTCGATCTCGAAGGGCTTCTTGGTGGGCTCCATCGGGTTGGCCATGTCGACCCCGGTCGCGGTGCCGCTGATCTTGTAGGTCTTGCCGTCCTTGGTGGCCTTGGCTTCGCCGCCCGGGACACCGTCGGTGTAGCCGAGGGTGACGCCGTTGACAGCGCCCAGGCCGACGGTCTTGACGACTGGCGGGTCGGCGTCGGTCAGGGTGACACCCAGGCCGCCCGAGGCGTTGCCGATGGCGATGACGACATTGCCGGCTGCCGTGGTGCAACCGATCTGGCCCTGGACGTCCTGGGCCTTGCCGTCGATGCTGACCTTCGCGGTGCCGGAGCCCGCGCTCGAGTTACCCGCAGCCGACGAAGCCGAAGCCGACGCGGTGGCCGACGAGCCGGAAGACGACTTCTTGTCGTCCTTGGAACAGCCGGTCAGGCCGGCGGCCAGAACCGCGGCGCCGGCGACGGCGACAACCAAACCACGTTTCATAACTTGTGCTCCTTTGAGTTGCGAACCGTCGCGATCGGCGGGTCATCCAGTGCATTATGGGGTTCGCCACCCGGCTGTTCATGGGATTCACAGAAAATCCCCATAATGGTCCTGACCTGTTTGTTTCCGTGTTGTCGGCGGGCATTCGGGCGTCCGGCCGGGGAATTGATTGAATACAGCGGTGAGTCAGCCGTACTTCGAAGTCACCGCCGAACTGCCGAACCGGCGTGGCCGGGCCGGGGTCATCCATACCCCGCACGGTGACATCCAGACCCCGGCGTTCATCGCCGTCGGCACCGCGGCCACGGTCAAGGGCGTTCTCCCGGAGACCATGAAATCCCTTGGGGCGCAGGCACTTCTTGCCAATGCTTACCACCTGTACCTGCAGCCCGGTCCCGACGTGGTGGACGAGGCGGGAGGTCTCGGCGCCTTCATGAACTGGCCCGGGCCGACCTTCACGGACAGTGGTGGCTTCCAGGTGATGTCGCTCGGTGTGGGCTTCAAGAAGGTGCTGGCCATGGACACGGCCCGCTTGCAGGCCGACGACATCATTGCCGAAGGAAAAGAGCGCCTCGCGCACGTCGACGAGGACGGGGTGACGTTCCGCTCGCACCGCAGCGGCGACGAGCATCGCTTCACACCCGAGGTGTCGATCGGTATTCAGCACCAGCTCGGTGCGGACATCATCTTCGCCTTCGATGAATTGACCACGCTGGTGAATACCCGCGCTTATCAGGAACGTTCGGTGGAACGCACGCACCGGTGGGCGGAGCGTTGCCTGGCCGAACACCGGCGACTGAGCATCGAACGCGCCGGCAAGCCTGCCCAGGCGCTGTTCGGAGTGGTGCAGGGCGCGCAGTACGAGGATTTGCGCCGGCAGGCCACCAAGGGGCTGGTCGGAATCGTCGACGAGGACGGCCGGGGCTTCGACGGCTATGGCATCGGCGGCGCGCTGGAGAAGCAGAACCTGGCCACGATCGTCGGCTGGGTGACGGACGAACTGCCCGCCGACAAACCCCGGCACCTGCTGGGCATCAGTGAGCCGGACGACCTGTTCGCCGCCATCGAGGCCGGCGCCGACACCTTCGACTGTGTGTCACCGTCGCGGGTCGCCCGCAACGCGGCGATGTATTCGGTGACGGGCCGCTTCAACGTCACCAACGCGCGGTTCAAGCGCGACTTCAATCCCATTGACGTCGAATGCGATTGCTACACCTGCGCCCACTACACCCGGGCGTATCTGCACCACTTGTTCAAGGCCAAGGAGATACTGGCGGCCACGCTGGGCACCATCCACAACGAACGGTTCATCATCCGGCTCGTCGACCAGATCCGGGCCGCGATCGGGGCGGGGGAGTTCGACGAGCTGCGGGACCATGTGCTGGGGCGTTACTACCGAAGCTAGTCGGACAGGGCGGCTGCCAGGATGGCTTGTGCTGTCCGGCAAAGCATTTCGGTGGCCTGTTCCTGGCTGATGCCCGCCACGTCGACCAGCCAGACGAACGCTTCGATGCCGGTTGCCGCGCGGATGGCGAGAGCGAGCTGGTGGACATCGACGTCCGGGTTGCTGTGCCGCAGGGGGCTCAACGAGTCCTCGATCCAGGGGACGGCGTGGCCGCGGCGCAGCTCCGGCAGTTCGGCATTGTGGGGCTCGAGGGAAAGGCGCAGTGCGGCGCGCAGTTCCGGCTCCCACTCGATGGTGATCCGCATGCATTCGCGCATGACGAGTTCCAATCGGCGGCTGGGGTCCTCGGGTGCGGACTCGGGAAGCAGAGAGGGCATGTCGAGTTCCGGGTGTACCGCGGCCAGCAGCAAACGTTGGTTCGGGAAATACCGATACGCGGTGGTGCGGGAGATGTCGGCAGCGTGGGCAGCATCCTCGACGGTGGGTAGTTGACCCCGAGCGAGCAGCTCGCGGGTCGCGTCCACCAGCGCGGCGCGGGTGCGCGATTTCTGGCTGCGCCGGCCCGTCGACTCATATGGTATCTGAGTGTCCATCATGGAATAATAGTCCCATATAGCAGAGGGAGGGCCTCGACGTGAGAATCGCTATCAGCGGCGCCGGGATCGCCGGCCCGACATTGGCTTACTGGCTGCGCCGAAGCGGCCACGAGGTGACGGTGATCGAGCGGTCGCCAGAACTGCGTACCGGCGGGTACCTCATCGATTTCTGGGGCGTGGGATTCGACATCGCTGAGCGCATGGGGCTGGCCGGTCAGATCGGGACCGCGGGATACGCAATCGACGAGCTGCGCCTCGTGGATCGGGAGGGCCGCAGGGTCGGTGGGTTCCCGACCGCCGGCTTCCGCCGAGTACTGGGGGGCCGGTTCGCAAGCCTGCCGCGCGGCGAGCTGGCGGCGATGATCTACGACGCCATCGACGGCGATGTCGAGACGATTTTCGGCGACACCATCACCGCGGTCGACCAAAACGACGCAGCTGTGCAGCTCCATTTGGAACACGGTTCGTCGCGAGAGTTCGATCTCCTGGTCGGTGCGGGCGGGCTGCATTCACCGGTGCGCCGCTTGGTCTTTGGCCCGGACTCGACGTTCGAGCGTGATCTCGGATACCGGGTGGCGGCATTCGAGGCGCACGATTACCGGCCGCGTGACGAACTGACCTATGTCTCGTACGGGTTGCCGGGGCGCATGGTGAGCCGGTTCGCCATGCGCGGGGACCGCACCGTCTTCTTGTTCGTCTTCACCGCCGATCAGATCGACGGCGGCACCGAGCCAAACAGTCCGGTCGAGGCCAAAGCAACGCTGCGCGACGTATTCCGGGACGCGGGCTGGGAGTGTCCGCAGATTCTTGACACGTTGGATCGCGTCGACGATCTCTACTACGACCGCGTCAGTCAGATCCGGATGGACGGTTGGTCCAAGGGCCGGACAATGCTGATCGGCGATGCCGCCGCGGCAGTATCACTGCTGGCCGGGGAAGGCACCGGCCTGGCCATGCTCGAGGCTTACCTGCTCGCAGGCGAACTGCACCGCGCCGGCTCCGATTATCCCGGCGCCTTCGCGCGGTATCACCAGACGCTGCGGCCCTTCATCGCCCGCAAGCAGCGGGCCGCTTACAAATTTGCCTCGGTGTTCGCGCCGCGAACCTCCGGTGGAGTGTGGCTGCGCAACCGGATGAGCAAGCTGCTGTCGCAGCCCTATATAGGTGACTGGGTGCTGCAGCGCCAACTGCGCGACGATCTGCGCCTGCCCGGCTACGCGTGGTAGATACGGCCGCTTCAACGGAGCCACCTGCACCGATGCGGACGAGTGCACAATGGCGGGATGACTGCTGGACCCGGTGTGATGGATGCTCAGACGCTGCTTTTGGGACTGATGGATCCAGGCAACCGCGCTGACCCATACCCGCTGTACGAGCGATTCCTCGACGCTGGTCCGCTGGCGCTGCCCGACGCGAACGTGGTGGTGTTTCCGGGCTTCGCCGAGTGCGACGAGGTGCTGCGGCACCCGGCGTCCGCCAACGACAGGTTGAAATCGACGGTGTCGCAGAAGCAGATCGCCGCGGGACAGCGTCAGGCCCGGCCGTTCGGCGAACCGGGCTTCCTGTTCCTCGACCCGCCGGACCACACCCGGCTGCGCGGACTGGCGCAGAAGGCGTTCGCGCCCAAAGTGATCAAGGCGCTCGAGGCCGACATCGTGGCCATGGTGGACGGCTTGCTCGAGGGTGTCACGGGCACCATGGACGTGGTGGCCGACCTGGCCTATCCGTTGCCGGTCGCGGTGATCTGCCGGCTGCTCGGGGTGCCGATGGCCGACGAGCCGCAGTTCAGCCGAGCCTCGGCGCTCTTGGCCCACGGACTGGATCCGTTCGTGGCGGTGAACGACGGGACGGCCGAGGACAATACGGATTTGATGGAGGCCGGGCTGTGGTTGCGCGGGTATCTGCGTGATCTGATCGCCGAGCGCCGCAGTTCGCCGGGTGAGGACCTGATTTCCGCGCTGATCGCCGCCGAAGAGGACGGTGACCAGTTGACCTCCGAAGAGATCGTGGCGACCTGCAACCTGCTACTGATCGCCGGGCATGAGACGACGGTGAATCTGATCGCCAACGCGGCGCTGGCCATGCTGCGGCACCCGCGCTACTGGGCGGAGTTGGCGGCCGATCCCGCGCGCGCGTCGACGATCGTCGAGGAGACGCTGCGCTTCGACCCGCCGGTACAGCTGACCAGCAGAGTCGCCGTCGAGGACATCCAGATCGGTGGCGTCGCCGTGCCGCGGGGCGACATCATGATGCTGCTGCTGGCTGCCGCGCAGCGCGATCCGCGAACGTTCGACAGGCCCGGCGAATTCGACCCGGACCGCGCCGTGGTCAAGCACCTGGCCTTCGGCAAGGGCCCGCACTTCTGTCTCGGTGCGCCGCTGGCGCGGCTGGAGGCGTCCGTCGCGCTCTCGGCGCTGGCCGCGCGTTTCCCCGACGCACAATTGGCGGGCGAGCCCGTCTACAAGCCCAACCTGACGCTGCGGGGTCTGGCCACCCTGCCGGTCACAGTCTAATCCCGGCTACGCTCGCGCGTATGCCTTCAGTTCTCGTCACCGGTGCCGCCCGCGGCATCGGGCTGGCCATCACCCAGCATCTCGCCGCGACCGGGTGGGATGTCATCGCCGGGGTGCGCTCCAAAGCCGACGCCGCGGCGGTCGTGGCCATGGCCCCGCAACGGATTTCGGCTGTGATCCTCGATGTCACCTCTGAAGACGATGTCGACGCACTGGCAGCGGCTCTGCCGGACCGGTTGGATGCGGTGGTGAACAATGCGGGCATCGTGGTGGCCGGCCCCGTGGAGACGCTGACGCCCGCGGACTGGCGGAAGCAGTTGGACGTCAACGTGGTTGGTCAGTTCGCTGTCACCGCGGCGGTGCTGCCCAAGTTGCGGGCGTCCCGTGGCCGGGTGGTGTTCATCTCGAGCGTCAACGGACAATTGTCGGCGCCCATGCTCGGCGCCTATGCGGCGTCGAAGTTCGCGCTGGAAGCCGGTGCCGAGGCACTGCGAATCGAACTGCGACCCTGGGGTGTTCCGGTCGTGGTCGTGGAGCCCTCGCAGACCGATACGGATATGTGGCGCAAGGCCGACGACATGGTGGCCGAGCTGGAAGCCGCGACCTCGCCGGCACACCATGCCCTATACGGCCGGCACATCGCGGGCATGAAGAAGATGATTCCGCTGTCGCAGAAGATGGCCGTAGAGCCGGCGAAAGTCGTTGCGGTGGTGGAGGAAGCGCTCACCGCTCGGCGCCCCAAGCCGCGGTATGTCGTCGGATGGGGGCCTAAGCTTCAGGCTGCGCTGATGACGAACATCCCGGCATCGGTGCGAGGATTCTTGCTGGCCAAGGTGTTCGGAGTGCCCCGCCGGGTGTGAGGCCTGCTCAACGTCTTACGCCGAAACTGAGCTGATGTGTCAGATCCTTTGCGAGATTGACACACAAGCTCATTCTCGGCGGACAACTGTGAAGATCCACGGCTCGCGGGGAAGTCTGGCTGGATCGAACTCGGCCAGCATGCCGTCGAGTGTGGTGGCGATATAGCCCAGTGACGCCGCGATCTGTGCCATCGCTGATTCCGGTCCGATCTCCGAAACCGTCACCGCGCCATCGCGCTTGGCCAGCCGCTTACCGTCGGCGTTGAGCACCAGCGGGACGTGCGCGTAGACGGGCTGCGAATAGCCCAGCAGCGCAGCCAGATACGCCTGCCGCGGGGACGACGGCAACAGGTCGTCGCCGCGCACCACCTGGTCGATGCCCTGGGCGGCGTCGTCCACCACCACGGCCAGGTTGTAGGCCGGCACGTTGTCGCCGCGGCGCAGCACGAAGTCGTCGACGACACCGGTGTACGTGCCCTGCAGCAGATCGGTCACGGTGTATTCGTTTGTGTCCGAACGCAATCGGATAGCTGGTGGGCGGCCCGCGGCGCGGCGTTCGGCGCGCTCGTCGTCGCTGAGGTTCCGGCAGGTGCCTGGGTACGCACCCTCGGGTGCATGGGGTGCCCGGGGCGCCTGCAGGATGTCTTTTCTGCTGCAGAAGCATTCGAACGTCAGGCCGCGTGCCGTCAGCTCATCGACGACAGCGAGGTAGCGGGCCTCGTGTGCGGTCTGGTATTCGGGCGGTTCGTCCCAAGTCAGTCCAACGGACGCCAGATCGTCCAGTTGCCGTTGGGCCACGTCGGCGAACGTGCGATCGTCCAAATCTTCCACGCGCACCAGAAAGCGGCGGCCAGTGGACCGCGCGAACAACCACGCCAGCACCGCGGTGCGCACGTTGCCGATGTGCAGGTCGGCGGACGGACTCGGCGCGAACCGGCCGGCGGGGGACTGGGACACGACCGCAATGTAACGCGCCGGGCGATGAGATTGCCCACCCGCGCCGGTCTACGTGACTATGGAAACTGTGGACCTACCCGTGCAGCCGCCGATAGACCCCATGCTCGCCAAGGCCGCCGCGAAAGTGCCGGATGAGGCGGGGTGGTCCTACGAGCCCAAATGGGACGGGTTCCGGGCCCTGGTGTTCCGCGACGGCGACGAGGTGGTGCTGCAGTCACGCAACGGAAAAGAACTGGGCCGGTACTTCCCGGAACTGCTCGCGGCGTTGCGGGACGAGGTCGCGCCGCGCTGCGTGCTCGATGGCGAGGTCGTGGTGCCGCGGGAAATCCACGGCCGCATCCGGCTGGACTGGGAGTCGCTGAGCCAGCGCATCCACCCTGCGGCCAGCCGGGTACAGATGCTCGCCGAACAGACGCCCGCGCACTTCATCGGCTTCGACGCGCTGGCCGACGGCAGTCGGAGCCTACTGGCCGAGCCGTTTCGCGTCCGGCGGGCCGCGCTGCAAGAGCTGGTGGGTGAGAAGCAGTGGTGCCACGTCACGCGGACCACCGAGGACCCGGAACAGGGTGCGCATTGGCTGACCACTTTCGAAGGCGCCGGTCTCGACGGTGTGATCGCCAAACGGCTTGACGGTCCCTATCTGCCGGGTAAGCGGGAGATGGTCAAGGTCAAGCATGCCCGCGATGCGGATTGCGTCGCCATCGGCTATCGCATCCACAAGAGCGGCGAAGGCATCGGGTCAATACTGCTTGGGCTCTACAGCGACGGCAACCTCCACATGGTCGGTGGCGCAGCGTCTTTCAGCGTCAAAGACCGGATCGCGCTGCTCGCCGAGCTGGAGCCGCTACGAAAGGGTGACGCCCAGGACGGCGAGCCGAGCCGCTGGAATTCAGCCGCCGACAAGACCTGGATTCCGATTCGCCCGGAGAAGGTGTGCGAGGTGGCCTATGACCAGATGGAGGGAAACAGTGTGCATGGCAGGCGATTCCGGCACACGGTGAAGTTCCGGCGCTGGCGGCCGGACCGCGATCCGGAGAGCTGCACGTTCGACCAACTCGACGTGCCGCTCAACTACGACGTGTACGACGTACTGGAGACTCAGGGCGAGCGAAGCGACGGGGAAGGGCATAGCTGATGGCAAGCGCCGCAGAAGAACTCGACGTCGACGGCGTCGCCGTCCGATTGACCAGCCCCGACAAGGTGTACTTTCCGCAGTTGGGAAGCCGGGGCACCAAGCGCACGATGGTCGATTACTATCTGGCTGTCGCGGATCGGATGGTCACGTTGCTAAAGGACCGGCCGACACATCTGCAACGGTTCCCGGACGGCATCGAGGGCGAAGAGATCTACCAAAAGCGGGTTCCGGCAAAGCATCCCGACTATCTTGAGACCTGCACTGTGACGTTCCCGTCCGGTCGCACCGCTGATGCGCTCAAGGTGACGCATCCGTCGGCCATCATCTGGGCTGCGCAGATGGGCACCATCACGCTGCATCCGTGGCAGGTGCGCTGCCCGGACGTCGAGCACCCCGACGAGTTGCGCATCGATCTGGACCCGCAGCCGGGCACCGGCTTCACGCAGGCCCGGGAGATCGCGACCGCTGTGCTCAAGCCGATTCTCGACGAACTCGGCCTGACCGGTTATCCCAAGACCTCGGGCGGCCGTGGGGTGCATGTCTTCGTCCGGATCAAACCGGAGTGGGACTTCATCGCCGTGCGCCGGGCCGGTATCGCGCTGGCCCGCGAAGTGGAGCGGCGGGCGCCGGACGCGGTGACGACGTCGTGGTGGAAGGAAGAACGGGGTGAGCGGTTGTTCATCGACTACAACCAGAATGCGCGGGACCGGACCTTCGCTTCTGCGTACTCGGTGCGCAAGACGCCGATCGCGACGGTATCGACGCCACTGTCCTGGACCGAGCTCGCCGACGCCGATCCCGATGACTACACCATGGCGACCGTGCCGAAACTGCTTGCGCAGCGCGACGATCCGTGGGCCGGCATCGACGAAGTCGCACACTCCCTGGCGCCGTTGCTCGAGATGGTGCAGGCCGACGAGGACCGCGGACTGGGTGACCTGCCCTACCCACCGAACTACCCCAAGATGCCCGGAGAGCCGAAGCGGGTGCAGCCGAGTAAAGACCGGGACTTGAAGGAGTCCTAGAACGTTCTGGTCAACTGCTGGATCGGGTTCGCTGAGATCCTGCATCGACGTTTATTGACGATCGCGTGGGGTCCGGAGCGATGCACTGGGTAGATTGCTGCCCATGACGGGAAGTTGGGGCACGGTTTTGACCGGACTCGTTCCGCTCGGACTGGTGGTGGCACTGTCGCCGATCACTGTCATCCCCGCGGTGTTGGTCCTGCAGGCCTCGCGGCCCCGGCCGACGGGTCTGGCGTTCCTCGCGGGCTGGGCGGCGGGCCTGGCAGCGGTGATCGCGGTGTGCGTCCAGCTGTCGCATTCGCTCAGCGGAGTGCACAAGTCCCCGCCGGAATGGGCGTCGTGGCTGCGGGTGGTGCTGGGCGCGGCACTCATCGTCTTCGGTATCTATCGCTGGTTCACGCGGCACGACAGCACAGATTCGCCGGGCTGGATGAAGAAGATCGCGACCGTCACCCCGGCGCGTGCGGCAGCGATGGGCGCGGCGCTGGTCGTGGTGCGCCCGGATGTCGTATTGATCTGTGTGCCCGCGGGATTGGCGATCGGCACCGCCGGGCTCGGGCTCGAGGGCGACTGGCTGGCGGCAGCCTTCTTCGTGATCGTCGCCGCGTCATCGGTGGCGATTCCGACGCTGGCTTACGCGATTGCCGGTGATCGACTCGATGACACGATGCGACGGCTCAAGGACTGGATGGAGAAGAACAACGCCGCGTTGATGGCCGTGATCATGGTGGTCATCGGCGCGATGGTGCTCCACAACGGCGCGCGAGCGCTCGGGTGGCTGTAGATCGCTGCGACCAACGGCAAGCGACGTCGCGCGGGTAGAGCAGCGAGGCCGTGCCGGCGAGCTTCATAGGCACGGTGTCGTGCAGATGCCCAGGTCAGAAACCTGAGCATCCGCACGACAGCGTGGAGAAAGATGTGTGGGCTGATGCGAAGCGTTCCGCATCAGCCCCCTGAGCTTCACAGCTCAGTTAGACCGCGGTGACTCCGGTCGCAGCCGGGCCCTTGCTGCCCTGGCCGACCTCGAACTCGACCCGCTGGCCTTCGTCGAGGGTGCGGAAACCGTTGCTCTTGATCTCCGAGTAATGGACGAACAGATCCTTGGACCCGTCGTCGGGAGTGATGAAGCCGAAGCCCTTCTCACTGTTGAACCATTTCACAGTTCCCTGTGGCATATACCAACTTCTCTCATGTAGAGCGGATGTTAGGAAGAAACATCCGCTCGGCATCGTAGCTCAGTGGGCTACCTCTCTGCACCCTGAACAGCACATATCGCTGCCCAAGTGTGAACTGGTTCGTCGGTGGGTATGAGGTGCACAGGAGTGCGCCGGCCTCCGCTCGCATGCCGGCCCCGGCCCGGAAGTGACGGACATGCGACTGGTTACGGCCGTGCTCGCTGCCGTTTCTGTCCTCTTTTTGGTGGCCTGCGCGCCCGCGCAGCGCGTTGACCTGGGCCGAAGCGCCGGCTACCTGATCGCCGCGATCTCCGGCGAGCCCGACCAACTCGACCCCCAGAAGACCAGCGCGTACTTCTCCTTCGAGGTCCTCGAGAACGTCTTCGACACCCTGGTCGAGCCGGACGCCGATCTGACCATGCGACCCGCTCTCGCCGAGTCCTGGGATATCTCGCACGATCAGCTGGCGTGGACATTCCATCTGCGGCCCGGGGTCACGTTCCACGACGGCAGTCCGCTCACCGCGTCCGACGTCGTCTACTCGTACCGGCGGATCATCGACGGCAAGTTGGCGAGCGCCGACAAGCTCAGCGCAGTCACCGGGGTCACTGCCACGGACGACCACACGGTCCGGATCACCGTCGCGCACCCGACGCCCAACCTGCTGACCAATCTCGGCGGGTTCAAAGGCGTGGCCATCGTGCAGCGCCGCAACGTCGAGGACGGGCAGATCGCCAGTCACCCGATCGGCACGGGGCCGTTCGTGTTCGCGGGCCAGCGCAGCGGCGATGCGATCACATTGCGCGCAAATCCCCACTACTGGGCCGGTGCTGCGCGGATTCCGGGCGTGACGTTCCGCTTCATCAGCGAGCCGTCGACGGCCCTGTCGGCGCTGCAGGCGGGCGAGATCGATTGGACCGATGCGGTGCCCCCGCAACGGGTCGCCCAACTGCGGGGGGACGACTCGATCCACCTCGCGGTGACACCGAGCAACGACTACTGGTACCTGGCCCTCAACGAAGCCCGGCCGCCCTGGCAGGACGTCCGGGTGCGGCAGGCCGTCGCGTATGCCATTGACCGGGCGTCGATCGTGCAGGCCACCAGTTACGGCGCGGCGCAGGCCAATCAGTTGGCGATCCCGCAGGGCAACCCGTGGTACACGCCCTACGACAAGTACCGCTACGACATCGACCACGCCAAACAGCTGCTGCAGCAGGCCGGCTCGGCCCCGTCTGCCATGGACCTGCTGGTCACCAGTGAGTACCCGCAGACGGTCACCGCGGCCCAGGTGATCGCCGACAACCTCGCGCCATTGGGCATCAAAGTCACCATTCGCACCGTCGACTTCGCCACGTGGCTCGACGAACAACACAACGGACATTTCGACATGCTCATGATGGGTTGGCTCGGCAACATCGACCCCGACGATTTCTATTACGCGCAGCACCACACCGGCGGTGCCAGCAATGCCCAGAAATTCTCCGACCCGCGCGTCGACGCGCTGCTGGACGCCGGGCGCACCGAGACCGATCAGCAAGTACGGCACCAGGATTACGCGCAGGCGGCCACGCTCATCGCAGACCAGGTCAGCTACCTGTACCTGTACAACCCGGCGGTGGTGCAAGCCTGGTCACCGCGGCTCAGCGGGTATGAAGCCAGACGCGACAAGGCAATTCGGTTCCGGGGCGCGGTGCTCAGTGGTGACCGCCCATGATCATCCTGCGGTTCCTGGCCCGCCGGCTCGTGTACTCGCTGGTGGTCCTGGTGGGCGTGCTGATCGTGGTGTTCGCGCTGGTGCATCTGGTTCCCGGTGATCCGGTGCGTATTGCGTTGGGCACGCGGTACACGCCCGAGGCCTACGACGCATTGCGCCATGCCAGCGGGCTGGATCGGCCGCTGGCCGCCCAATTCATCAGCTACCTCGGTCATGCCGCGACCGGGAATCTCGGGGTCAGCTTCCGCAGTGGTGACCCGGTGGCCCAGGTGCTGGCCGAGCGGTTGCCGGCCACCGTGTCGCTGGCTGTCGTCGGCATCGCGGCGGCCCTCGTGATCGCGCTGCCCGCCGGGACCTACGCGGCTTCGCACGAGGGCCGGCTCAGTGACGTGATCGTCCGCGTCACAAGCCAATTCGGCGTGTCCATCCCGGACTTCTGGCTGGGTATCCTGCTCATCTCGCTGTTCTCCACCACACTGGGCTGGCTGCCGACATCGGGCTACCGGCCGCTGTTCGAGGATCCCGCCGGCTGGCTGCGCCACGTGATCCTGCCGGGTGTGACAGTGGGGCTGGTGGCGGCGGCGATCATGACGCGCTACGTGCGCTCCGCCGTGCTGGAGGTGTCGGCGATGGGCTACGTGCGCACGGCCCGCTCGAAAGGCCTGCCACCACGAGTGGTCACGTTGCGGCACGTCGTGCGCAATGCCCTGGTGCCGATCCTCACCATCACCGGCATCCAGCTGGCGACCATCCTCGGCGGCGTCATCGTGGTCGAGGTCGTGTTCGCCTGGCCGGGGTTGGGCCGGCTGGTCTACCTCTCGGTGGCCGCCCGCGATTACCCAGTCATCCAGGGCGCGGTGCTGCTGATCGCCGTCCTGTTCCTGGCGGTCAACCTGGTGGTGGATGCGCTCTACGCCCTTGTCGATCCGCGGATTCGGCTGTCATGAGACTGACCGCCAATCCCGTCACGGTGCTCAGCGCCGCTGTCGTCGTCGCCGCTGTCGTCATCGCTGTCGGCGCCGCCTGGCTGGCGCCGTACGGCATCAACGATGTCAACGTGCCGCTGGCACTGCATCCACCGAGCGGCGCGCACTGGTTCGGCACCGACGAACTGGGACGCGATGTGTTGTCCCGGGTGCTGACGGGCCTGCAGGCGTCGATGACGGTCGCGGTGGTCAGCGTGGCGTGCGCGGCCGTGGTCGGGACCGTGCTGGGCGTCTGCGCCGGATACCGGGGCGGCTGGCTGGACACCGTGGTGATGCGGATGGTCGATGTGATGTTCGCGTTCCCGGTGCTGCTGCTGGCTATGGCGATCGTCGCGGTGCTCGGGCCGGGCCTGGCGACGACGATCGCCGCGATCAGCATCGTCTACGTGCCGATCTTCGCGCGGGTGGCGCGGGCCAGCACGCTGGCGGTGCGGGAGGAGCCCTACGTGGCGGTGTCGCGCACCATGGGTACCCCCGCGGCCTACATCCTGGCCCGGCACGTCCTGCCGAACATCACCGGACCGCTCATCGTCCAGACCTCGCTGTCGCTGGCGTTCGCGATCTTGTCCGAGGCCGCGCTGTCCTTCCTCGGGCTGGGTATCCAGCCGCCGCAGCCGTCGCTGGGCCGGATGATCTTCGATTCGCAGGGCTTCGCCACGCTGGCATGGTGGATGGCGGTGTTCCCGGGCGCGGCCATCGTGGTCGTCGTGCTGGCCTGCAATCTGCTCGGGGATGGGCTGCGCGATGTGCTGGATCCCAAGCAGCGCACCATGATCGAGGCGCGGAGGCGTGGGTGATGAGCGCTTGCGCGAAGAACATCAAGCCAGTGCTGCGGGCTGACAAATTGTCCGTACGGATCGGGCGCCGCGAGATCGTGCGCGGTGTCTCGTTGGCGGTGGAGCCCGAGCAGACCCTCGGCATCGTCGGCGAATCGGGTTCGGGGAAGTCGACGACGGTGCTGGCCGCCACCGGGCTGCTCGATGCACCGGGTGCGGTGGTCACCGGTTCGAGTGTCCTTGCCGGACAACAGGAACTCGTCGGCGCCCCGGCCCGCGTCCTGCGCCGCGTGCACGGCGGCAGGATCGGATTCGTGTTCCAGGACCCGGGGACGTCGCTGAATCCGCTGCTCACCATCGAACGACAGATCACCGAATCGCTGGAAACGCACAAGCATCTGACCCGTCGACAGGCTCGCGCCCGTGCCCTGGAACTACTGGAGGCGGTGGGCCTGCCCGATGCGCAGCGCCGGCTGCGCAGTTACCCTCATCAACTTTCCGGTGGTCAGCGCCAACGGGTGATGATCGCGATCGCCCTGGCCTGCGACCCCGAGCTGCTGATCGCCGACGAGCCGACGACGGCCCTGGACGTCACGACGCAGGCACAGATCATCGCTCTGGTGCGAGGGTTGCAGCGCGAGTTCGGCACTGCAGTGGTGTGGATCAGTCACGATCTCGGGGTGATCGGCGAGGTCGCCGACACGGTCACGGTGCTGCGTGACGGCGAGGTCGTCGAGCAGGCGCCGGTCGACACGATCTTCGAGGCGCCGCAGCAGCACTACACCCGTGAATTGCTCGACGCCAGGCCGGTTTTGGGACACCCGGTGCGTGATGTCCCGGATACCGACGTGCTGCTCGACGTGTCCCATCTGGACGTCAGATTCCCCGTGACCACACCGACGGGGCGGATGGTCGTGCACGCGGTGAAAGACGTGTCGTTCCACATCCGGCGGGGGACGACGCTCGGTCTGGTGGGGGAGTCGGGATCGGGGAAGTCGACCGTGGCAGCTGCCCTGACCGGTCTGGTCGAACCTGACGGCGGGCGGGCGGTGCTGGACGGTACGGATGTGTTGACGGTCGGCCGCCGGGAGCGCAAGGCGGTTCGCCGCCGCATCGGCCTGGTGTTCCAGGATTCGTACTCGTCGCTGAATCCCCGTATCCCGGTCGGTGTTTCGATCGCCGAGCCGCTGGCGGGGCGGGCGGGCGAGCGGCAGGTGCGCGAGCTGCTCGACTCCGTCGAGTTGCAGGGGGACTACGCGACGCGATATCCGCACCAGCTGTCCGGCGGCGAGCGTCAGCGCGTCAACATCGCCCGCGCGCTGGCCGTGGCGCCCGAGCTGCTGATCCTCGACGAAGCCACGGCGTCACTCGACGTGTCGGTGCAGGCCAAGGTGCTGGACCTGCTGAGCAGGCTGCAGCAGGAACATGGCTTGACCTACCTGTTCATCGGCCACGACCTCGCGGTGATCGAGCGCATGTCCCATGAGGTCCTGGTGCTGCGCGGCGGCGAACCAGTCGAATACCGTTCTGCTGCCCAGCTGTTCGCGCATCCGGAACACGAGTACACGCGCACGTTGCTCGCGGCCGTGCCGCCGGCGCGTCCGAGGCGCGGGGGTAGTTGTCCGGCATCGTGACCCACGGGGGACGATTGGCGGATGCGCGCGGTGATCTTCGAGCAGTTCGGCGGGCCGGTGGACGTCCGGTCGGTCGCGGACCCGACGCCGTCACGCGGCGGCGTCGTGGTGCAGGTGCACGCGACCGGGCTGTGCCGCAGCGACTGGCACGCCTGGGCCGGACACGACGACGGCGTCGCCCTCCCGCACGTGCCCGGTCACGAGTTGGTCGGGGAAGTGGTCGCGGTGGGCGCCGACGTTCGGCGCTGGCATGTCGGTGATCGGGTCACCACGCCGTTCGTGTGTGGGTGCGGAATCTGCGAATGGTGTGCCGGCGGTCAGGCGCAGGTGTGCCCTGACCAGACCCAGCCGGGTTTCACTCACTGGGGTTCATTCGGTGAGTACGTCGCCCTGCATGCGGCCGACACGAATCTCGTTGCGGTGCCGGAGGTTATCGACGACGCCGCGGCAGCGGCGCTGGGCTGCCGGTTCGCCACCGCCTACCGGGCGCTGCGCGCTCGCGCCGACGTGCAGCCCGGTGAATGGGTGACGGTGATCGGTGCCGGAGGCGTAGGGCTGAGCGCGGTCCAGGTGGCGGCGGCCGCAGGCGCCAACGTCATCGCCGTCGACCGCACCCCGGCGGCGCTGGAACTGGCGCGAAGCCTCGGCGCCACCGAAACCGTGCTGGCCAACGGATTTGACGTGGCTGCCGCGGTCCACGAGATCACCGGCGGTGGCAGCCATGTCGCGGTCGACGCGGTCGGCACCGCGGGGACGTGTGCCGACGCCATTCACAGCCTGCGTCGGCAGGGGCGTCACGTCCAGGTGGGTCTGCTGCCCAACGTCGACGGTCACCCGCAGGTGCCGATGGATCGCGTAATCGCCTGGGAATTGGATGTTCTGGGCTCGCACGGGATGGCCAGTGCCGACTACCCCGAGATGCTGGAGTTGGTCGCCGCGGGCAAGCTGCGCCCGCAAGCACTGGTCGAGCAGGTGGTTGGACTGGCCGAAGGCGCCCGCCTGCTGCCGGAGTTCGGTGCCGCCAGCCCCGTCGGCGTCACTCTCATCGACCCGCGTCAGCCCTGACGGTCAGGGGACCGGCACGCCTTCCCGAAGGAAGTACACGCCGGCGATGGTGCCGTCGGGGTGAATCTTGACCCGGAACTGGCCCGGCATGCGATCCATCTGGAGCGGGACATTGACCACCGTCAGGTCGCCACGGGTCGTGTCCTCGGGGCCGCCGTGGGACTGGAACGCCCCGAACGTGCGCTGGTAGCCGTCCCACACCTGCTGTAATGCCTTGGGGGACAAGCGTTTCTGCAATTCAGGGTCGAAGCGGGCGGTGACTGCGGCGTAGTTGCCCGCCGCGATGTCGTCGATCGCCGTCATCGCCACCTGGTCGGGGGCATCGGCCGCCAGCGCGGTTGGTGCCACGCCGAGTGCGGCGCCCGCGCCGATCCCGAGCGCGGTGATCGCGGCCGCCCATGTGTTCCGACGCTGATGCTTGGACTGTTCTCCCCGCCACATGACGGCCAGCCTATGCGCTCGCGTCCGGCGTGCCATTGACGAGACCCCGGGTACCGCCTAGTTTGACTACACACGTTGTCAACGGTGACAAGGAGCGAGAAAACGATGTCTCTGCCGATCCCGGCCCGTCATCCCGACGGCCCGCAGCCGGTACCCGCGGCGATCAGTTCGTTCGCCGCCATGCTGGCCATCGGAAAACCCGATGCAGCACAGTGGCAGCGGCTGGGTGAGCGCCTCAATGTCGGCGACGAGCCCATGGACTCCCTGGTCGCCTGGATGTCGGAGTCGGGCATGAAGCAGCTGCGTCCGCTCTTCAACCAGGCGCTCGCCGACGGTATCGCCAGCGTGCCGGAGGCGCCGGAGCCGTTGCGCCGGTTCTTTGAATCGATCGAGGCCACGCCGGACTGGGTTGACCATGACGCGCTGCGCATCGGGCAGCGCACGTTGCGCCGCGGCGGCGCGGACGGCATGTACATCGCTCGCGACGTGGCGCTGCTGGGCGGCTACCAGTTCTCCGGGTTCAATCAGACCCTGCTGCGGACCGGAGCCCTGGAAAAGGGGTCCAACCAGCGGTTCGCCGAGACCATGCAGTGGGCACTCGATGTGATCGACGACGGCGGCCTGGGCAAGTTCGGTTCGGGATACCGGTCCACGATCCGCGTGCGGTTCGTCCATGCCATGGTGCGCAGGCACGTGCAGGCGATGCCGGACTGGCGCCCCGAGCAGTGGGGCCTGCCGGTCAATCAGACCGACATGGCGGCCACGCTCGTCGGGGCCCTGATCGCGCCCGTGCTCGGTGGGCTGGCCATGGGCATCCTGGCTACGCCTGCCGAGTTGAGCAGCGTCGCCCATCTCACCCGGTACGTGGGCTGGCTGATGGGTGTACAGGACGAATGGCTGCCGCGATCGTTCCGCGACAGCGTCCGCATCCTGTACCAGACCTCCACCGCGCTCGCGGTCTCCGACGAGACCACCAAGCAGTTGTCGGTGCCGATGGCGAGTGACCCGCTGGCCTGGCATTACCGCGCTGCGACCGGTTTTCGCCGACGACTGGCCTGGGCGCAGCATCTGTCGGTCACGACTGCCTTCCTGGGTCCGCGGGTGATGCGCACGCTAGGGCTGCCGGCCTACATGCCGCCGTGGTATCCGGTGCTGCGCATTCCGGTCAACAGCGTCCGCAGCATTGCGGCGCTGGTCCTGCCGGGCGGTTCGGAGCGAGCGGCCGACCGCGGGTCACGTGAGCAGAAGGCGTTGCTGCACACGATGACCGGCACGGACCAGGCCACCATCGGGGCGTCTGCATCCCACCTTCGGGGCGTGGCCTGACCGCTACGGCAGAGGCGCGACGGTGGCGAGGTAGGCCGGCTCGATGGGGGACGGGTCGCGCCAGGCATGGCTACCGGACATCAACGCGATGGTGAACGCCTCCAGGAGGCCGAACACGACGACAGGCCACAATGCGCCGGCCAGAACGCCGGTGAGCAACGGATGGTCGGGCGGTTGCTCGTCACTGCTCAACCGCCGGCCGACCAGACACGTCGCCAGGGTCACCACGGCCCACAGTGCTGTGTACGCCTCCACGTAGAGGTGGACCACTGGGCTACTCCCCTTTGAGCTGGTGACCGCCGCGCTAGCAGCTGTGACCGAAGGCTCATTGACATGCTGAACGTGTCGTCAATCTAACTCGCGAAAACGCGCCCGCCAAGGACCTCGGCGGCCAGCAAAACGCCATTACGGTACGCCGAGGAGCGGTGGCAAATCGCCATAATGGGAAGTACCCGGCAGTACTGCTATCCAGCTACTTTGACGGGCTAGTCGATTTTTTTGCCAGAAATTTGCGTGTCAGGACGTCAGCGCGGCCTTGCCGGTGTGCTGCTGTCCGGCGCGGTCGATCCAGAACAGGTCGACGACGTCGCCGGGATAGTGCCGATCCAGCACGCTGGTAAGCGCGCCGGCCGAGCTCACCGTGACGGCATCGATGCTCACCAGCACGTCGCCGGGGAGCATCCCGGCGATTTGCGCGGGCCCACCGCTGATCACGTCGCGGATCAACACGCCGGGCAGCTGAGAGTGCTCATCTGTGCCACCGACGCCGACGCCGAGCAGCGTGGGTTGTCCGATGTGGATGTTGTTCGACACGGCACCGGCCCGGATCTGCGCAGCGGTTGCCAGCGCTTCGTTGATCGGGATCGCGAAACCCTCGCCGCCCGGACCCATGCGGTAGTTCAGCGTCGCCGCCGTCGTCATCCCGACGACCCGGCCGTCGGCGGCGACCAAGGGGCCGCCCGAATCTCCGGCCCGCACCGGGGCCGCGAACTGGATCAGGCCCGTCACCTGCTCCGAACTGCCCGTCAACTCGTCTTTTGCGGTGATGCTGCGGTTCAGACCGATCACGTGTCCGGCCTCGTGGGTCAGCGAGCTGCCGCTGCCGTCCGCGTTGCCCAGCGCGACCACCTCGTCGCCGACAGCCAACTGGGTGGAGTCTCCGATCGGCGCCACCGGCAGATCGGCTGCGCCGCGCAGCTGCAGCACGGCGATGTCGTGATGCCGGTCGTAGCCCACCAGGTCCGCGCGGTAGGGCCGCCCGCCGACGGTGGCCGTCACCTTGTCGGCGCCCTGCACGACGTGGAAATTCGTCAGCAGCCCGCCACCCGGGTCCAGTACGAAGCCGGTCCCGGCGCCGATGGCGTGCTGGTAATTGATGATGGTGTCGACGCGCGCGGTCGTGGGTTCGACAGCGGCTGCGGCAGCGGACGGGTCTGCGTGGGCGGCTGGAGTGACGCTGATGCTCGCCAGGCCGACGGCCGCCGCGACGACCGCGGTGCCGAACCGACCGCCGAAGCGGAACCCGCCCATGTGCTGTCCTCCGGACTGCGAGGTGATGGCCGTGTGACCGGCCCCTTAGGCTCCGCGCCCGAACAACCCGGAACCCTTGCCGGAGCGGCGGTTGCGCAGCTTACCGGCGGGGGCGTCATCAGTGGCCTTTTCTTCAGCCTCGTCCTCATCGGTGTCGGCGGTCTCTTCGCCGGACGTCTTGGCAGCTTCATCGGACTCGGCATCGTCGGCGTTACCGGCGTCGGCGGTCTCGGCGGCCTCGGTTGCCTCTTCGCCGGCCTCCGCAACGGTCTCTGAGGCGGTCTCGTCGCCGGCTTCGGCGGTGCTGACTGGGGCCTTTTCACTGGCCTCGTCATCCTTGCGCCGGCCGCGGCGAGTGCCGTCCTTGACCTTCAGCGGAGCTGGGGGCGGCGGCGGCAGTTCGGCGACAAAAGCCAGGTAGAACCCGAGTGCGGCGAGCAAGGCCAGCCCGGCCGCGCCACCGTAGATGCCGAACAACCAAGTGCCCGCCTGATCCAGGGTCAGCCAGATCTCGCTGATCGCGGCACCGATGATCAGGACGCCGGCGACGATGTGCAGGACGATCGACCAGGTGCGCAGAGACAGCGCCAACTCGGGGGTGCCGTACTCGGGCTGGGCGGTGCGCTGGCGGGTGAACAAGACCGGCAGCGCCGACAACGCGACGACGAGGCCGCAGACGATGCGCATCGCGGTGCCGAGAGTGTGCGACCAGTCGCCGGTCAGCTCATTCCAGCGGGGCAGGGCGAAGAAGAAGAAGAGCAGCCCGGCGAGCACCAGGAATGACGCGTGCCAAAGGATCGCTACCGGCCGCCGCATGCTGCTCCTCGAGGTTTTTCGCTCCGATGTGGGTCCGGGGTGCGACCGGCTTGTCAGCTGGTCGCACCCCGGACCGAGTGCGGAGGATAGGGGATTTGAACCCCTGAGGGCTGTTAACCCAACCCGCGTTCCAGGCGAGCGCCATAGGCCACTAGGCGAATCCTCCGTCGACAAGGGTACCCGACCCGGATCCGACGCCCTACCGGCGTGCCACCGGGTGGGTACTACACTCATGGCCGGACCCCGCGCGGCGTCCATCCTGTGAACTCCCCCAGGGCCGGAAGGCAGCAAGGGTCAACGGGCTCTGGCGGGTGCGCGGGGTCCCCTATGTTTTCGCGATCTGATGCGAGAGGCGCGCCGTGTCGTTTCTGTCCCTCGGCCGTGACGAATTGCAGGCCCAACTCGAACTGCAGCAGCGCAATTACACCGAGCTGCAGGCCCGCAATCTGACTCTCGATCTGACTCGGGGTAAGCCGTCAGCGGAGCAGCTCGATCTGTCGAACGCCATGCTGGGCCTGCCCGGGGACACCCCGGGCTCCTACCTGGATTCCACCGGCACCGACACCCGCAACTACGGCGGCCTCCACGGCCTGCCCGAGCTGCGGGCCATCTTCGGTGAGCTGCTCGGCCTGCCGGTGTCGAACCTGATCGCCGGCAACAACGCCAGCCTGGAGCTGATGCACGACGTCATCGTGTTCTCGCTGCTGCACGGTGGTGTCGATTCGCCGCGGCCTTGGATCGAGGAAGCTGCAAGTTCCGGTCTTAGGTTTCTGTGCCCGGCGCCGGGGTATGACCGCCACTTCGCGATCACCGAGAGCTTCGGCATCGAGATGATCCCGGTGCCCATGCTCGAGGAGGGCCCGGACGTCGACCTCATCGAGGAACTGGTCGCTGCCGACCCGGCGATCAAGGGCATGTGGTGTGTGCCGGTGTTCGGCAACCCGACCGGCGTCACCTACTCCTGGGAGGTCACCCGGCGGCTGGTGCAGATGCAGACGGCCGCACCGGATTTCCGGCTGTTCTGGGACAACGCCTACGCCGTGCACACGCTGACGCACGAATCGGTGCCGAACATCGACATCGTCGGGCTGGCCGCGACCGCGGGCAACCCGAACCGGCCGTACGTCTTCGCCTCGACGTCCAAGATCACCTTCGCCGGAGCCGGCGTCAGTTTCTTCGGTGGCTCGCTCGGCAACATTGCGTGGTACCTGCAGCACGCAGAGAAGAAGACCATCGGCCCGGACAAGGTGAACCAGTTGCGCCATGTGCGCTTCTTCGGCGACGCCGACGGCGTGCGGTTGCACATGCAGCGGCACCAGGCGCTGATGGCGCCGAAGTTCGCGGCGGTCGCCGAGATTCTCGACGACCGGCTCAGCGAGTCGAAGATCGCGTCGTGGACCGACCCCAAGGGGGGCTACTTCGTCAGCCTCGATGTGTGGCCTGGCACCGCCAGGCGCACCGTGGCTCTGGCGAAGGATGCCGGCATCGCGGTGACCGCGGCCGGTGCGTCGTTCCCGTACAAGAAGGACCCGGACGACAAGAACATCCGGATCGCGCCGACGTTCCCCTCGCTGCCGGACCTGCGGGTCGCCATCGACGGCCTGGCGACGTGCGCGCTGCTGGCTGCGACCGAGGTACTGCTGAAGGACTGAGGCCGGGCGGGCCGGGCACTCCGGATTGACTCTGAACTGGAGTCGACCCTGACTGCACGGCGATTCGCGGGCGGATTTCCCGCCACCACGTCAGGTTCGCGACCGACGATCGGTGAGGTTCAGAGGCAACGGGCAGCAGAGCGGCCGTCAGACTCGCTCGGTAGCCTTCTCCCGTGGCTCTCTACCGCAAGTATCGACCGGCAAGTTTCGCTGAGGTAGTCGGGCAGGAACATGTCACCGAGCCGCTGTGCAACGCGCTCGAATCAGGGCGGATCAACCACGCCTACCTGTTCTCCGGGCCGCGCGGCTGCGGTAAGACGTCGTCGGCGCGCATCCTGGCCCGGTCACTGAACTGCGAGGAGGGCCCGACGGCCAACCCGTGCGGGGTGTGCCATTCGTGTGTGGCGCTCGCGCCCAACGGGCCGGGCAACATCGACGTCGTCGAGCTCGACGCGGCCAGCCACGGTGGTGTCGACGACACGCGTGAACTTCGGGACCGCGCGTTCTACGCACCGGCACAGTCGCGCTACCGCATCTTCATCATCGACGAAGCGCACATGGTGACCAACGCCGGTTTCAACGCGCTGCTGAAGATCGTCGAGGAGCCGCCGGAGCACCTCATCTTCGTGTTCGCGACCACGGAGCCGGAGAAGGTGCTGCCGACCATCCGGTCGCGTACGCACCACTACCCGTTCCGGTTGCTGCCGCCGAAGACCATGCGCGGGCTGCTGGAGAAAATCTGCGCTCAGGAGGACGTGGGCGTCGACGACGCCGTGTACCCATTGGTCATCCGGGCCGGCGGCGGCTCGCCCCGCGACACGTTGTCGGTGCTCGACCAGCTGCTGGCCGGCGCTGAGCAGAACCGCGTGGTCTACCAGCGCGCGCTGTCCCTGTTGGGAGCGACGGACCTCGCGCTGATCGACCGCGCTGTAGACGCACTGGCCGCGGGCGACGGTGCCGCGCTCTTCGGAGCCGTCGAGTCGGTGATCGACGCCGGGCACGACCCGCGCCGCTTCGGCACCGACCTGCTGGAGCGCTTCCGGGATCTGATTGTGCTGCAAGTGGTTCCGGATGCCGCGGCGCGCGGTGTGGTCGACGCGCCGGATGATGTCATGGAACGCATGCGGGACCAGGCTGCCCAGATCGGCACCGCGACACTGACCCGCTACGCCGAGGTGATGCATGCCGGCCTGGGGGAGATGCGCGGCGCGACGGCACCCCGGCTGCTGCTCGAAGTGGTGTGCGCCCGGCTGCTGCTGCCGTCGGCCAGCGACACCGAGGCCGCTCTGCTGCAACGGATCGAGCGCATCGAGACCCGGATGAACGTCTCGATCCCGGCGTCCGAGGGTGGGGTCGCCGCCGCACCACGTCCCGCTCCGGCAGCGGTGGTAACGCCAGGTTCTGTTCACGAATCGTTGGCGGAAGCTCCGCCCGGCCTGTCCACGCCGGCCGCTGACGCAGGCTTGGGTGCCCCGCGATTCATGCGGAGAAGCCAAGCGCCGCAACCGGTTTCTGCCGCTGAGCCGGAGTATGTGCCGACGCCGCCGGCACCCTCGGCACCTCCGGTCTCGCGTCCTGAGCCGCGTCCGGCCCCCGAACCCGCGCCGGTTCAACGTGAAACATCACCTGAACCGGCCCCCGCACCCGCTCCCGCGCCCGCAGCCCCGGCGGCCCCGGCACCCGCGGCGACGGCCGCAGCGACGCCCGGCGAGCCCGACGCGGCCGCGGTGCGCACCATGTGGCCGACGGTGCGCGAGAAGGTCCGCGCCCGCAGTCGCTCGCTGGAAGCCATGCTGATGGAGGCGACGGTCCGCGGCATCGAGGCCGACACCCTGGTGTTGGCGCATCCGGCGCCGCCGCTGGCGAGACGACTCAGCGAGCAGCACAACGCCGACGTCATCCGCGAGGCGCTCAAGGACGCGCTCGGGGTGAACTGGCGGGTACGGTGCGATGCCGGTGCCGCGCCCGCGGGTGCGGCCGGGGCCCCGGCCGCCGGTGCCGCCCCGGCGTCGACGCCGCGACCCGCAGCGCCGACGCCCGAGCAGCAGGCTGCCGTCGAGCGCGCCGAAGAAGAGGACATGCTGGCCGACGCCGCCAACGACCGCGGCACGGACGTGCCCCGGCGCGATCCCGAAGAAGTGGCGCTGGAACTGCTCAAGAGTGAGCTGGGCGCCCGGCCGATCGGGGAGTAGTAGGGCGGCGAAACCCGTCAGCTTGGGCTGACCATGTCAGCTGATGGTGACAGGTCCTGACCGAACATGTCCCGAAGAGCGCGGCGCCCCGCTGCGTTGACGCACGGTGGTGTCGGAGCCCGCGCTCAGGGCGTCCACCACGGCCGCAGCGGCAGCCCGCCGTCAGCGCCGTGCTCGTCCAGCTTGACGGCCAGAACCTGGTGCAGTTGAACCACATTGGTCTCGAAGCCCACGCGGGAGCCAGCCATGTACATGCCCCAGACCTTGGCTGTGGCCAGCCCGACCTCGGCGACGGCTTCGTCCCAGTTCCGGACCAGGTTGGCGCACCAGTCGCGCAGCGTCAGGGCGTAGTGCTGGCGCAGGTTCTCCTCGTGCAGGACCTCCAGTCCGGCGTCCTGGGCCGTGGCGATGATCCGGCCGGAGCCGGTCAGTTCCCCATCGGGGAAGACGTACCGGTCGATGAAGCCGCCGACGCTCCTGGCGTGGTTGTGCGGTCGGGTGATGCAGTGGTTGAGCAGCAGCCCGCCGGGCCGTAGCCGGTCGCGCAGGAACTGGAAGTACGCCGGATAGTTGGCGATACCGATGTGCTCGGTCAGGCCGATCGAGGACACCGCGTCGAAGTTGTCCGCCCGTACGTCGCGGTAATCACCATGGACGACGCGGGCGTGCTCGGTCAGACCCTCGTCGGCGATGGCGTGCTGGGCCCAGTCGGCCTGCGCCGCGGACAGTGTCACGCCGGTGGCCTGGACACCGCGCCGGGCGGCATACCGGACCATGCCGCCCCAGCCGCAGCCGACGTCGAGCAGCCGGTCACCGGGCTGCAACCGCAGCTTGTCGAACACCAGCCGGTACTTGTTCTCCTGGGCTTCTTCGAGCGTGGCGTCCGGGCGCGGGTAGCAGGCGCAGGTGTACGTCATCGACGGGCCGAGCACCCGCTCGTAGAACGCGTTGGACACGTCGTAGTGGTGGTGGATGGCCTCGGCGTCCCGGATCCGGCTGTGCCGCAGCCCTTCCGCAATCCGCCGCCATTTCGGTAGGGCCTCTTGCGGCGGCGGGGCAATCGGCAGCAGGTGCTCGTATCCGATGGACCGCACGATGTTGGCCAGCACCCGGATCGGCGGGCGCTTGAACTGCAGCTTGTCGGCAAGCGCTTTGAGCAACTCGTAGGGGTCGCCCGGATGTACGCCGAGCGCCGCGAGATCACCCGCGACGTAGGCGCGGGCCAGGCCCAGGTCGCCGGGTGCGGTCGCGAGGTACGTCGTGCCGCGGGGAGTGAGCAGGCTCAAGCCCAGCGCGGCGTCCTCGGGGCCGGCGGAACTGCCGTCGTACGCCTCGAATTTCAGGGGCAGCCGGCCGCTCGAGAAGCTCTCCAGCACTTCAGCCAGAGTCAGCTTGCCGTCGGTCGTACCGCGGTCGTCAGTTGCCGTCATTGCCGTTGTACCGCCTTCGCATAGAGGTCTAGTAGCCGCGATTCGGGGTCGTAAACGTCCTTGACCTTCCGGTACTCCGCGCCGCCGTAACGCCTGTCGAAATCGTCGGGCGAATAGAACGATTCGGAGTACAGGGATTTGTGGCCGCCGCATTCGTCGACCTTGCTCTCGATCAACCGGTTCGTCTCCCCGGCCTCCCGGCCGGCCGGCACCGATGACCAGAACCCGACGTTGACGTAGTTGCGGTGGGGCTGGATCGGATACAGCGGCCACTGGGCGTCACCGCGTAACCGCAACGGGCACAACCAGATCGGGGTGATGGGCACCCGCTCGAGAAACCACTCGAGAAAGTCGACGACGCGCTCTGCCGGCACCTCGACGTCCTGCACCACGCGCTCGCGCAGGGGCTGCTTCGGGGCGAAGATGCTGCGCCGTTCGATCCGGTCGGCGATGTGGAAGCGCTGGTCCAGGCCGACCAGCTTCCAGTACACGCTGCTGCGCCGGTACCGCCGGGGCCACAACCGCCGGACGAGCGGGCGTTGCGCACCGAAGGCCTCGGAACACCAGAACCAGTCGGTGTCCCAGCGCCAGAGATAGTCATGCGTGGTGAGCCGGTCGTGTCGTTCGCCGGAGTCGTGCTGGATGGACCGGTAGAAGATGCGCTGTCCGGTGTAATCGCTGACCGGGCCGTCCGTCCCGGTCTTCATCCCCAGGCACAGATAGCTCTCGCCGGGGCCGAAGACGACGCCGTCGAGATAGTCGACGGGGACGCCGTCATGGCCGCCGGTGTCGAGGATCCGCTGCAGCTCGCCGACCAGATCGGTGAGCCGGTGGAAGCGCAGGTGCCTGAGCTTGACGAACGGCCGCACGGGTTCCAGCTCGATCCGTAGCCGCACCGAATAGCCCAGCGTGCCATAGGAATTCGGGAAGGCGTAGAACAGGTCGGAATGGGTGTGCGGGGAAGCCCGGATCAGCTCGCCGGCCCCGGTGAGGATGTCCAGCTCCAGTACGGACTCGTGCGGCAGGCCGTTGCGGAAGGACGTCGACTCGATGCCCAGCCCGGTGACGGCGCCCCCGAGGGTGATGGTCTTGAGTTGCGGAACGACCAACGGCGCCAAGCCGAACGGCAGCGTCGCCGCCACCAGCGTCTCGTAGGTGCACATGCCCTGGACGTCGGCGGTACGGGACTCGGTGTCGACCGCGAGGACGCCGTCGAGCCCGGAGACGTCCAGCCCCTTGGTCTTGGTGCGCGACCGGGCGCGGAACAGGTTCGATGTCGGTTTCGCCAGTCGCACCGTCGCCCCCTGCGGGATGGCGCGGTAGCTGTCCAGCAGCCGTTGCACGGCCGCCTCGTGGGCGGCCGTCGCGTCGGTCGCGACAGCGGTCACACATATACGCTAGACCGAGACCGCGGTCCTCGCGACCGCACAGTGAAGCCACGAACAGGAGTTTTGCCTGATGGGACAGGTCAGTGCGTCCAGCACCGTGTTGATTCTCGCCGAGCCGGAGAAGGTGCTGGCGGCGGTCGCCGACTACCAGACCGTGCGCCCGAAGATCCTTTCGCCGAACTACAGCGGCTACCAGGTGCTCGAAGGCGGACAGGGCGCCGGCACTGTCGCGACCTGGAAGCTGCAGGCCACGAAGAAGCGCTCGCGTGAGGTGAAGGCCACGGTCGACGTCGCGGGCAAGAGCGTCATCGAGAAGGACGCCAACTCGTCGATGGTGACCACCTGGACCGTCGCCCCGGCCGGCACCGGTTCGACCGTCACCGTCAAGACCGCGTGGCAGGGCGCCGGCGGCATCGGCGGCTTCTTCGAGAAGACCTTCGCGCCACTTGGCCTGCGCAAGATCCAGGACGAGGTGCTGGGCAACCTGAAGAAGGTTGTCGAGGGATAGCAACGACGGCGCGACGCGTCCGTAATTAGCGGCCAGATGGTCGCCCGACCTTCCGTCGGGCGACTAGGCTGGCGCACACCCGATCATCATGCGGCTGAGCCGCGAATCAAACCAAGGGGATCTTCATGCAACCCGGTGGCCAGCCCGATATGTCCGCGCTGCTCGCTCAGGCGCAGCAGATGCAGCAGCAGCTCATGGCTGCGCAGGAGTCCCTGGCCACCTCGTCGGTGGTCGGTCAGGCCGGCGGTGGGCTGGTCAAGGTCACCATGATGGGCAGCGGGGAGATCACCGCGCTGACCATCGACCCGAAGGTCGTCGATCCGGACGACATCGAGACGCTGCAGGACCTCATCGTGGGTGCCCTGGGCGACGCTTCCGAGCAGGTGACACTGATGGCGCAGCAGCGCCTCGGTCCGCTGGCCGGCGGCATGCAGGGCATGGGCCTGCCCGGGTTCTGATGTGTTTGAAGGACCAGTACAGGATTTGATCGACGAGCTCGGCAAGCTGCCGGGTATCGGGCCGAAGAGTGCCCAGCGCATCGCGTTCCACCTGTTGTCGGTGGAGCCGCCGGACATCGACCGGCTGACCGCGGTGCTGAACCGGGTACGCGACGGGGTCAAGTTCTGTGCGGTGTGCGGAAACGTGTCCGACGACGACCGGTGCCGCATCTGTAGCGACCCGCGCCGCGATGGCTCGCTGGTGTGTGTCGTCGAGGAGCCCAAAGACGTCCAGGCGGTGGAGCGCACGCGCGAATTCCGCGGGCGCTACCACGTCCTGGGTGGGGCGCTCGATCCGCTGTCCGGCGTCGGGCCGGAGCAATTGCGAATTCGTGAACTGCTCAACAGGATTGGACAGCGGGTCGACGGCGTGGACATCGTCGAGGTGATCATCGCGACCGACCCGAACACCGAGGGCGAGGCCACCGCCACGTACCTGGTGCGCATGCTGCGGGACATTCCGGGACTTTCGGTGACGCGCATCGCGTCGGGTCTGCCGATGGGTGGCGACCTGGAGTTCGCCGACGAGCTGACGCTGGGCCGGGCCCTGGCCGGCCGCCGCGCCATGGTCTGATTCGCGGCTCGGCCGCGGTGGTCTGATTCGCGGCTCGGCCGCGGTGGTTTAACTCTGCGTTGCCACGAAACGACTTCCCGTAGGGGTGGGTACTCCTACTTTTTGTGCTTGAGCCCGCATCGGCGAATACAGCTAACTATCGGAATCAACTGCCGGAGGGTGTGCCCTGCAAAGTCGGCACGGATATCGGCATCGGGCAAAGATTGCCGCGAAAGTTGTTACGACATCGGGGATTTCGGAGGGATTGCTCGATCGCGGTGCGCCGGGGTCGGTTTATTGACGCCCGTTTGTGGACATAGTGTGGGCATGTAGCATTCGCCCACGAGGTGAGTGGAAATCGCCTCGCCCAATTATCTTGAGCGTCAATTCTTTTGGGGGCACCATGAGCACCAACCCGTTCGACGACGACAATGGTTCTTTCTTCGTGCTGATCAACGACGAAGAGCAGCACAGCCTGTGGCCGACCTTTGCTGACGTTCCGGCGGGCTGGCGGGTGGTCTTCGGTGAGGCGGACCGCGCCGCGTGCCTGGAGTACATCGAGCGGGAGTGGGCCGACATCCGGCCGAAGAGCTTGCGGGACCGACTGGCGGTGGGGCAGCGGCTCTGATCGCTCGGTGATTCAGGGGTAGTTCGGCATTTCTGGTTTCGGGATGGATCTCGGCGATTCGTCGTTGCCTGTCACGCGTGGGCAGTTGGATATCTGGCTCGCGCAGGAAACAGGTCAATCGGCTGCGGAATGGCAGCTCGGCATCTTCGTAAAAATTGACGGCCCGGTCGATTTCGAGATTTTCGAGCAGTCCATCCGCCGCGTCGTCGGCGAGGCCGATCCGGTGCTCGCGACCTTCTCGGAGTCCGACGGCCAGGTGCGCCAGCGCCTGCTCGATGTCGCCGACATCGAAGTGGCCTTTCACGATCTGGCCCGTGCCGATCCGACACACGCGGACCAGCCGATGGCCGAGGCCCGCGCGATGGCCTCGGCGCTGCAGCGCACCCCGATGCCGTTGGACGGGCCGCTGCTGCGCTTCGCGTACTTCCGCGCCGACGCCACGGAGTCCTACTTCTTCGCGTGCTGCCACCACATCGTCGCCGACGGTATCGGGTTGGCGCTGGTCCTGCAGCGGATCGCCGCGGTGTACTCGGAAGCTGTTGCGGGCCTGCCGATTCAGCCGTCGTATTTCAGTTCCCTGCAAGACCTGCTCGACTGTGAAGAAGCGTACGAAGCCTCTGCGGACTACGCCGAGGACGAGGCGTACTGGACGGCGAATCTGCCGGCGGAAACCACGCGCGAGCTCGAGTCGGATGACGCCGCGGGTGCCGTCGATGGCTCGTCCGAGCCGATCCAGTTGGACCCCGCGTTGTTGGCGCGGGTCGAACGACTGTGTGAGGCCTGGGACGTGCGCCGGTCGACGGTGCTCATCGCGGCGTGCGCGCTGGTCCTGCGGAGCCGGGCGTCGGTAGGGCACGAGGTGGTGCTCGACCTGCCGGTGACCCGTCGCGTGCTGCAGGTGTCGAAGACGTTGCCCGGCATGGTCGCTGGGGTGGTGCCGCTGGTGCTGCAGATTTCGCCTGATGTCACGGTCGCCGAGTTCTGCGCGCATGTGCACACCCGCACCCGAGAAGCGGTGCGCCATCAGCGATTTCCGGTCCAGGCCCTGGAACGCAAGCTCCGTGGGCCGGGCGCCGACCGGATCGTCGTCGACTTTCTGCCGACTGGGTTCACCGTGCCGTTGGGAGAGGCCACGGCGGCGGCGCAGCTGATCTCAGGTCTCGGGCGTGGCTCCGGGCTGGCGTTCTCCGGCACGGGCGACGAGCTGTCGGTCACCACGTTCGGCACCCGCCGGCTCGACGTCGTCGAGCTCGCGGACCAGCTGGACCGCGTGCTGACCGCGATGACGGCCGATCCGGCACGGCGCCTGTCCGCCTTGCCGCTGCTCGGTTCGCCGGCGCAAGACCGGCTGGCGGAGTTCGGAAACTGGGCGGCGCTCGATGCCGACACCGCGTCGCGGGTGTCGATTCCGGCGCTCTTCGCCGATCAGGTGGCTCGTGTTCCGGAGGCGGTGGCGCTCAGCGGCGACGGCCGGACCCTGACGTACCGGCAGCTGGACCGCGCATCCAGCCGCATGGCGCAACTGCTTGCCGACCGCGGTGCCGGGCCGGGCCGGCGCGTGGCGGTGATGCTGCCGCGGTCGTCCGAGGCCATCGTGACCATCCTGGCCGTGCTCAAGACCGGCGCGGCCTACCTGCCGATCGACCCCGCCTTGCCGGCGTCCCGGATCGCCTTCATGCTGGCCGATTCCGCGCCATTCGCGGCCGTTACCACCACTGCGCTCGCGGACCGGTTCGACGGATTCGACGGCGTCGTCATCGACGTGCGGGGGCGCGACGCATTCGACGGGCCCGCCGACTGGCCGGCCGCGGCCGGG
The DNA here is from genome assembly GCF_058790275.1 of Mycobacterium sp. FW102-FHT13B02. NCBI lineage: Bacteria > Bacillati > Actinomycetota > Actinomycetes > Mycobacteriales > Mycobacteriaceae > Mycobacterium > Mycobacterium sp. FW102-FHT13B02. The sequence goes on along the minus strand of NZ_JBYTCM010000006.1, from coordinate 288,342 downwards.
CCCGAACCCGACGACGTCGCCTACGTCATCTACACCTCGGGTACCACCGGCACGCCGAAAGGCGTTGCGATTGCCCACCAGAACCTCACGCAGCTGATCGCTTCGCAGGATGCCGGCCTGCCGGCCGAGCAGGCGTGGTCGCACTGGCATTCGTATGCCTTCGATTTCTCGGTGTGGGAAATTTTCTCCGCACTGCTGCGTGGCGGCCGACTGGTGGTGGTTCCTGAGTCGGTGTCCGCCGACCCGGCCGAGTTCCACGACTTCCTGATCGCGGAAAAAGTCACCGTACTGACCCAAACCCCCTCTGCCATCGGGATGTTGGACATGGCGGGCCTGGAGTCCTGTGCGCTGGTGATGGGCGGCGAGGCATGCCCGGCCGAGGTGGTCGAGCAGTGGGCGCCCCGCGCACACGAGGAGCAAGACGGCTCTGCGCGGACGATGGTCAACGCCTATGGCCCCACGGAGACCACGATCTACGCGGCGATCAGTGCTCCGCTGACGGCCGACGGTGGTGCGGCCCCGATCGGAACGCCGCCGAGCGGCGCGGCGTTGTTCGTGCTGGACGGCTGGATGCAGCCGGTGCAGCCGGGGGTGGTCGGCGAACTGTATGTGGCCGGTGCCGGCGTGGGTGTCGGATACCTGCACCGGACCGCATTGACCGGAGCCCGTTTTGTGCCATGCCCGTTCGGTAAGCCGGGCGAGCGCATGTACCGCACCGGCGATCTGGTGTATTGGGGCGACGACGGGCAGCTGCGGTACGTGGGCCGCGCCGATGCTCAGGTCAAGATTCGTGGCTACCGCATCGAATTGGGCGAAGTACAAACAGCTTTGGCTGCGCTCGATGGCGTCGCGCAGGCCGCGGCGATCGTCCGGGAGGACCGTCCCGGCGACAAGCGCCTGGTCGGCTACGTCACCGGTGCCGTCGATCCCGTCGAAGCGCGGGCCGCCCTCGCGGATCGGCTACCGGCATATCTCGTCCCGTCGGTGATCGTGGTGCTGCCGGAACTGCCCCTGACCACCAGCGGCAAGCTCGATACCCGCAGCCTGCCGGTGCCGGAGTACACCGGCGACGACTACCGTGCACCGGACAGCCCGGTCGAAGAGATCCTGGCCGCCATCTACGCCGAAATCCTCGGCCTGGATACGGCGGCCGTCAGTGTCGACGACTCGTTCTTCGAGCTGGGCGGCGACAGCATTCTCGCGATGCAGGTGGCGGCGCGCGCCCGCGCGGCCGGTCTGGCATGCCGCCCGCGCGACATATTCGTCGAGCAGACGGTGGCGCGGCTGGCGCAGACCGTGACCGTGACCGACGACGCGGATGACGTGGTCGACGAGGGCGTCGGCGCGGTGCAGACGACGCCGATCATGCGGTGGCTCAACACCGTCGAAGGTCCGGTCGATCAGTTCAACCAGACTCTCGTGCTGCAGGCGCCGCAGGGCGCCACCGAGGCCGACGCGGTGATGTTGGTGCAGGCCTTGATGGATCGGCACGCGATGCTGCGGCTGCGGGTCGACACCGATGGCGCACTGGAAGTACCCGAAGCCGGGTCGGTCGCGGCCCGGGAATGCGTGGTCGCCGTCGGCGAACTGACCGAAGCCGCGGTGGCCGCGGCGCGGGGACGGCTGAACCCGAGTGCCGGGGTGATGGTCAGCGGCCTGTGGGTCGGCGCCACCGAGCAACTGGTCCTGATGGTTCACCACCTCGCGGTCGACGGGGTGTCGTGGCGAATCCTGTTGGAAGACACCAATATCGCGTGGGCTCAGCACCGCGCCGGCCAGCCCGTGGAACTGACCACGACAGGCACGTCGTTCCAGCGGTGGGCCGCGCTGCTCGCCGAACATGCGCAGCATCCGGAGGTGCTGGCGCAGGCGACGGCTTGGCAGCAGGTGACATCGGTACCCGCGACGCTGCCGGCGGCGGACCCTGTTGCGGACACCTACGCCACCGCCGGCCGGCTGTCGGTCACGCTGGACGCCGACCACACCCGAGCGCTGCTCGGCGAGGTGCCGGCAGCATTTCACGCCGGCGTGCAGGACATCCTGCTGGTCGGGTTCGCGCTGGCGGTCGCGGAATTTCTGGGCACCGCCGGGGCGGCCATCGGCATCGACGTCGAAAGCCACGGGCGCGACGAAGATCTGGCCGACGATATGGACCTGTCGCGGACCGTGGGGTGGTTCACCGCCAAATACCCGGTGGCGCTGACATTGAGCGAGTTGTCCTGGACGCAGATCGTCGAGGGGGACGACGCGCTGGGCGCTGTTGTCAAGGCAGCCAAGGAGCAGCTGCGCGCGCAGCCGCCGGGCCTGACGTACGGGTTGCTGCGGTACCTGAACGACGACATCGAACTGGATCGCACGGATCCGAGCATCGGATTCAATTACCTTGGCCGCCTGGGCTTTCCGCAAATCGCCGGGGTCGAAGAGCTGTGGCGGCTGGGCCGGGACGAGCTGTCTTTGGATGGCGCCGCGGCGCCCCTGCCGTTGTTCCACACCGTCGAGCTCAACGCCGGCACCGTCGACACCGATGCCGGACCGCAACTGCAGGCCGACTGGACGTGGGCGACGTCCGTGCTCGACGACGCCCAGCTGAACCGGTTGAGCCGGTTGTGGTTCGAGGCACTGGCCGGCATCTGCGCGCACGTCCGGGCGGGTGGCGGCGGCCTGACGCCATCGGATATCGCGCCGACACAGCTGGGGCAGCAGCAGATCGATCAGTTGCAGCAGCAGTACCGGGTCGCCGACATTCTGCCGCTGACGCCATTGCAACAGGGCCTGTTGTTCCACAGCCGCACGGCCCATGAGCGCGCCGACGTCGCGGCCGAGATGTACTCGGTGCAACTGGACTTCACGCTCACCGGTGCCCTCGATCCGCAGCGACTCCGAGATGCGGTGCAAACTACCGTCAATCGGCACCCGCACCTGGCCGCTGTCTTCTGTCAGCAGTTCGACGAGCCGGTGCAGGTGATTCAGGCCGAACCGGAAATCGCCTGGCGGTTCCTCGATTTCAGCGCGACGGGTGCACTCGACGAAGACGAGATACAGCGGCTGTGCGCCGCGGAGCGTATTGCTGTCGGCGACCTTGCCGGTGAGCCGCCGTTCCGGGCACTGCTGATCCGGATCGCGCACGACCGGCACCGCTTCGTGCTGACCAATCACCACATCGTGCTCGACGGCTGGTCGCTGCCGATCCTGCTGCGCGAGATCTTCGCCGGGTATGCCGGGCACCGGTTACCGCCCGCGGCGTCGTACCGGAAGTTCATCACCTGGCTCGCCGAGCGCGACCTCGACGCGGCGCGCGCGGCGTGGGGTGCGGTGCTCGCGGACTTCGATACGCCGACGCTGGTGGGGCCGCAGGACCGGCTGCAGGACCGGCTCGGCCGCGGACACCGCGGCTTCGCGTCGTGCCACGTTTCGGCAGAGACCACGCGCGCCCTCGGAGAGCTTGCGCGCTCGTGTCAGACCACCGTCAGCACCGTGTTGCAGGGCGCGTGGGCCGTGCTGTTGGCGTCGTTGACAGGCAAGCGTGACGTCGCGTTCGGCACCGCGCGCTCCCGGCTCGGCCAGCTCGATGCGGGCGACACCGAATCGATGGTCGGTCTGCTGATCAACACCGTGCCGGTGCGCGCCAACCTCGCCGCGGGCACGACCGTCACCGGCCTGCTCGACCAGCTGCAGGCGGCGCACAACGACACGCTCGATCATCAACATCTGGCGCTCGGCGAGATTCACCGCGTCGCCGGCCACGACCAGCTCTTCGACACGCTCTTCGTGTACGAGAACTATCCGGTCGAAGCGGGCATGTCGGTCGGTGGTGAAGATGGCGCCGAGCTGACGATTTCGTCTTTCGCGAACCGCGAGTTCAATCACTACCCGCTGACTGTCGAGGCGTTTCCGGGCGATGAGCTCGGCCTGCACCTCGAATACGACACCGAAGTGTTCACCGCGGCCGGCATCCAGGCGCTGACCGGCAGGCTGAGCCGGTTGCTGGCGGCGATGACCGCGGATCCGTCGCGCAAGGTGTTGTCCATCGACTTGCTCGATGCGGCGGAACGGGACGAGCTACAGCGGTGGTCTGGTGCCGGGACGCGCGCGCCGGTCGGGCTCGGGACTGAACTGCTCGCCGCTGCCGTCGCGGTCGACCCGGATGCGGTTGCTGTGGTCGACGGCGTGCGGGTCATGTCCTACCGCGAGCTCGACGAAGCGTCGAACCGATTGGCGCGCTTGCTGATCGAGGGTGGAGTCGGGCCCGAACGCGCGGTGGGCGTCGCGATGGACCGCTGCGCCGAATTGGTGGTGGCGTGGTGGGCCGTGCTCAAAGCGGGCGGCGTATACGTGCCGGTGGATCGCACCCACCCCGTCGAACGTATTGCCACGGTGCTGGATTCGGTGGCCGCCACGTGCGTGCTCACCCGCGACGCCGACCAGATTGGTGGCGCGGGGTCCCGCCCGGTGTTCCGGGCAGACATCGACTTGTCGGCCTACCGCGCCGACCCGATCACCGACGCCGACCGTGCGCTGCCGCTGGCGGTGGGCAACACCGCCTACGTCATCTTCACCTCAGGCTCGACGGGTGAGCCCAAGGGCGTCGCGGTCAGTCATGCGGGTCTGCTGGGAGCCGCTACGGCACAACGTGATTCTTACAACTTGGCTGCCGACTCGCGGGTCCTGATGGTCGCTGCCCCGACGTTCGATGCGTCCCTGTTCGAGATGCTGATGGCTACCGGTGCGGCTGCCGCACTCGTGGTGGCACCGCGGGACGTGTATGCGGGCGAGGCACTCGCCGACCTGATGCAGCGGCAGCGGGTCAGCGTGACCCTGCTGACCCCGACAGTCGTGGCGTCCCTGGACCGGGCCCGGCTCGACGGGCTGACCACACTGATCACCGGCGGTGAGGCCTGCCCCGACGAACTCGTGCACGCCTGGGCACCCGGCCGCAGCATGTTCAATGCCTACGGCCCCAGCGAGTCGACCATCTGGGCCACCGGTACACCGCTGACGCCGGGGCAGCAGGTCAACATCGGCAGGCCCATCGCGGGCACCCGGACCCTGGTGCTGGACGCGCAGCTCAACCCCGTGCCGCCGGGCGTGACGGGCGAGTTGTACCTGGCCGGCCCCGCGGTCGCGCTCGGCTATGTGGGCCGACCGACGCTGAGCGCCGAACGCTTCGTCGCCAATCCGCATGGCGGGCCGGATGATTCCGGCAGCCGCATGTACCGCACCGGCGACCTCGCGCGCTGGAACACCGACGGCACGCTGGACTACCTGGGCCGGGCCGACACCCAGATCAAGCTGCGCGGTCAGCGCATCGAGCTGGGCGAGATCGAAAGTGCGCTGCTGGCCTGCCCGCAGGTCAGCCAGGCCGCGGCCACGGTGCACCACGGCACCGGCGGCGCGCAGTTGGTCGGTTACATCACCTTCGAACATGCCACCGACGGCCAGCGTGACACCGCGCATGACGCGGAGATCGTCGGGGAGTGGCAGGACATCTACGACGAGCTGTACGCCGCCGACGACGCGGAAGGTGAAGCGCCCGAGTTCGGTTCGGACTTCCGAGGATGGAACAGCAGCTACACCGGCGAGCCGATTCCACTGGCCGAGATGGAGCAGTGGCGGGCCGCCACGGTCGACCGCATCATGGAACTGCGTCCGCGGCGGGTGCTGGAGATCGGCGCGGGCTCCGGTCTGATCCTGTCCCAGATCGCGCCGCACTGCGAGCAGTATGTCGCCACCGACGTGTCGTCGGCCGCGGTCGACAAGCTGGCGCGTTCGTTGCAGCAGTTGGAGATTCCGTGGCGCGACCGGGTCGAGTTCATGGCGCGGGCGGCGCACGTCACCGACGGACTGCCGCGTGGCCACTTCGACACCATCATCGTGAACTCGGTGGTCCAGTACTTTCCCAACGCGGCGTACCTGACCGAGGTCATCGACAACGCGGTGGAGCTGCTGGCGCCCGGCGGCACGCTGTTCCTCGGCGACATCCGAAACCACACCCTGCAGCACGCCTTCCAGAGCGCCATCGTGCTGGGCCGCAGTGACAGTGAGGCGATATCCGGTACCGATGCCGCGGTGATCCGGCAGCGTGTCGAACATGCCGTGCTCGGTGAAGCGGAGCTGCTGCTGGCGCCGGAGTTCTTCACGACGTGGGCAACGCGACGGGAATCGGCTGTCGGACTTGGTATCCGGATCAAACGCGGCACCGCGGACAACGAGCTCAACCGCTACCGGTACGACGTCACCATCCACAAGGCGCCCGTGGCGGGCCGCTCAGTCGCCGATGTCGGCTCTTGGGCATGGGACGAATGCCCCGACCTCGCCGGCCTGCAGCGCCGGTTGGCCGACCTGCAGCCGGAGGCCATCCGGATCACCGACATTCCCCGCGCGGGCGTGAGCATCGACGTCCGGCTGGAAGCGGAACTCGCCGGAGCGGCGCGTGATTCCGAAGCAGCGGAGGCCACAACGGAAGAACTCCACCGCATCGGTGAAGACGCGGGATACCAGGTCGCCGTCACGTGGGGCGCGGTGCGCGGTAGCGTCGATGCCGTCTTCGTCAGGCCGGATGACGCCGGTTCGGCCGGGGTCCCGCTGACGGACCTCTACCGGCCGCTCGCGCACACCGGCGTCCACGCGAACGAGCCGCACAGCAGCACGAAGATCAGCGCGGTCCGAAACCGACTGAGCGCGTGGCTGCCCGACTACATGGTGCCGCAGCACATCGTGGTGCTCGACGAGATGCCGCTGACGACGTCGGGCAAGCTCGATCGCAAGTCGCTACCGGCGCCGGAGTACGCCGACGCCGACGGCTACCGGGCGCCGGCCGGGGTCGTGGAGGAGATTCTCGCGGACATCTACGCCCAGGTGCTGGGCGTGCAGCGGGTCGGCGTGGACGACTCGTTCTTCGATCTGGGCGGCGACTCGTTGTCGGCGATGCGCCTGATCGGTGCGGTGAATTCGAGTTTGGCGGTGGACCTTTCGGTGCGCGCGCTGTTCGAGGCGCCCACGGTTGCGCAGCTGGCGCCCCGGATCGGCGGGGACGCCACGCGGCTGGCTCCGCTGGTGGCCGGGCAGCGGCCCGAGCTGCTGCCGCTGTCCTTCGCCCAGAACCGGTTGTGGTTCTTCGACCAGTTGCAGGGCCCCTCGGCCATCTACAACCTGGCCGTGGCACTGCGGCTGCGCGGGCGCCTCGATGCCGACGCGCTCGGTCGCGCCCTGTCCGATGTGGTGTCCCGCCACGAAAGCCTGCGGACCTTGTTCGTGGCGCCGGAGGGTACGCCCGAGCAGGTGATCATCCCCGCGGACCGGGCCGACATCGGCTGGCAGACCGTCGACGCCGCCGGCTGGACAGCGCGCCGGCTCGACGATGCCGTGGGCGCGGCGGCGCGGCACACCTTCGACCTTTCGGCGCAGGTTCCGTTCCACGCCAGGCTGTTCCGCATCAGCGACGACAACCACATCCTGGTAGTGGTGGTGCACCACATCGCTGCCGACGGTTCGTCGGTGACCCCGCTCGTGCGTGATCTCGGCCTGGCCTATGCCAGCCGGTGCGTCGGGCGAGCCCCGGACTGGGCGCCGCTGCCGGTGCAGTATGTCGACTACACGCTGTGGCAGCGTGCACAATTCGGTGAACTCGACGATGCCGACAGTCCCATCGCGGCGCAACTGGACTTCTGGCAGGAGACCCTCGCCAGGCTGCCCGAGCGCCTCGACCTGCCGACCGACCGGCCGTACCCACCGACGGCCGACCACCACGGCGCGCGGGTGACCGTACAGTGGCCGGTCGCCCTGCAGCAGCAGATCCGCCGCGTCGCCCGTGAGCACAACGCGACCAGCTTCATGGTGATCCAGGCGGCGTTCGCCGCTCTGCTGGCGCGAATCAGCTCGACTTCTGATGTGGCGGTGGGCTTCCCGATCGCGGGCCGGCGCGACCCGGCACTCGATGAGCTCGTGGGGTTCTTCGTCAACACTCTGGTGCTCCGGGTCGACCTGGGCGAGTTCCCCGGCGGCGACCCCAGGTTCGTCGACCTACTCGCGCAGGTCCGCCGGCGGAGCCTGGCGGCATACGAGCACCAGGACGTGCCGTTCGAGATGCTCGTCGAGCGGCTGAATCCCACCCGGAGCCTGACTCACCATCCGGTGGTCCAGGTGCTGCTGGGCTGGCAGAACTTCTCCTGGCAGGCCGGGGACGCGGCAGGACTGGCTCTCGGCGATCTGCAGGTGACCCCGTTGACGGTGGACACCCAGACCGCCCGGATGGACCTGGCGTTCTCGCTGGGCGAGCGGTGGGACACCGACGGGGAGCCTGACGGACTCGACGTGATGGTGGAGTTCCGCACCGACATCTTCGACGCCGAGAGCATCCAGGCGCTCGTCGGCCGGTTCGAGCGAATGGTGTTGGCGTTCAGCACCGATCCGGAGCAGCGGCTGTCGTCGGTGGATCTGCTCGACGAGGTCGAGCAGGCCCGGCTGGACCGCTGGGGCAACCGGGCGGTGCTCGGTCAGCCGTCAGCGGTGACGACTGTGCCGGAGGTGTTCGCCGCTCAGACTGCCCGCACCCCGGATGCGGTCGCGGTGGTCTGCGGCGCCCGGTCCCTGACCTACCGGGAGCTCGACGAGGCCTCGAACCGGTTGGCAAATCTGCTCACGGAGCAGGGTGCCGGGCCGGGACAGATTGTCGCGCTGCTGTTTTCGCGTTCGGCGGAAGCGATCGTGGCGATCCTCGCCGTACAGAAGTCCGGCGCGGCTTATCTGCCGTTCGATCCCGCACTGCCTGCGGCGCGTATCGAGTTCATGCTCGGCGACGCCGCGCCGATTGCCGTGGTGACCTCCGGTGACCTGACGGACCGCTTCGCTGGATTCGGCGGCGCGGTCATCGACGTGGCCGATCCCAGGGTCGCGACGCAGCCGAGCTCCCCGCCACCGGGGCCCGCGCCCGACGACATGGCGCACCTGATCTACACCTCGGGCACTACCGGGGTGCCGAAAGGCGTTGCGGTCACGCAGTACAACGTCGTTCAGCTGTTCCAGGGCCTGGAGATCGGGATCGACCTGTCGCCGGATGCCGGGGCGATCGGAGCGACGGGAGATGTGCAGGTGTGGACGCAGTTCCACTCCTACGCGTTCGACTTCTCGGTGTGGGAGATCTGGGGTGCGCTGCTGCACGGCGGACGCCTGGTGGTGGTTCCCGACGCGGTGGCCCGTTCCGCCGACGACTTCCACGACCTCCTGGTCCGCGAACAGGTCACCGTGCTCACCCAAACCCCTTCGGCCGCAGCGGTGTTGGCGACCGAAGGGCTGGATGCCGCCGCCCTGGTCATCGGCGCCGAGGCCTGCCCGCCCGAGATGGTCAACCGCTGGGCACCGAACCGCACGATGGTCAACGTCTACGGCCCGACCGAGACGACCATGTGGCTGTGCAAGAGCCTGCCGCTGACCGCGGGTTCCGGTGCACCGCCGATCGGGTCGCCCACAGCAGGCGCCGCGTTCTTCGTCCTCGATGATTCGCTGCGCCCCGTTCCGCCGGGAGTGGTCGGTGAGCTGTACCTCGCCGGGCGGGGCGTCGGAATCGGCTACTGGCGCCGGTCCGGCCTGACCGCAACCCGTTTCATGGCCTGCCCGTTCGGTGCGCCCGGCACGCGCATGTACCGCACGGGTGACCTGGTGTCGTGGCGCCCCGATGGACAGCTGGACTACTTCGGCCGGGCCGACGAGCAGGTCAAGGTCCGCGGCTACCGCATCGAATTGGGCGACGTCCGTTCGGCACTGGCCGAACTGCCCGGGGTCGAACATGCGGCGGTGATCGCCCGCGAAGACCGGCCCGGCGACAAGCGCCTCGTCGGCTACATCGTCGGCACCGCGGACCCGGCCGAGGCGCGCACCGCGCTGGCGCACCGGCTGCCGGGCTACATGGTCCCAGCCGCCGTCATCGCCGTGCCGGCACTGCCGGTCACGGTCAACGGCAAGCTGGACACCCGTGCGCTGCCCGCCCCGGACTACCAGGACTCCGCGCGGTACCGCGCCCCGTCGGGGGCCGTCGAGGAAACCCTGACGGCCATCTACGCGGAGCTCCTCGGTGTCGAGCGGGTCGGTGTGGACGATTCGTTCTTCGATCTCGGTGGAGATTCGTTGTCCACCATGCGGTTGATCGCCGGGATCAACGCGGCGCTCGATGCCGAGTTGCCGGTGCGCACCGTCTTCGAGGCACCCACCGTGGCTCAGCTCGCGGCGCGGATCGGGGACGGCGCAGCGCGGCGCGAGGCGCTGGTGGCCATTCCCGCGGCAGAGCGGCCAGAACCGATCCCGCTGTCGTACGCCCAGAACCGGCTGTGGTTCGTCGACCAATTGCAGGGTGCCTCAGCGCTTTACAACATGCCGGTGATGCTGCGGCTGCAGGGGCAGCTCGATGCCGATGCGCTACATGCGGCGCTGACCGACGTGGTCGGCCGGCACGAGAGTCTGCGTACCGTGTTCACCGCGACCGACGGCACGCCGCACCAGGTGATCGTGCCCGCCGACGAGGTGGAGCTCGGCTGGGATGTGGTGGATGCCGAAGGGTGGACCGACGAGCAACGGGCCGCCGCCGTACGTGCGGCCGCACAGTATGCGTTCGATCTGGCCACCGAAATCCCGGTGCGCGCCAGCCTGTTCCGCCTCGGTGACGACGAGCACCTGTTGGTGGCCGTGGTGCATCACATCGCCGCGGACGGTTGGTCGTTGCAGCCGCTGGTCACCGATCTGGGCACGGCGTACGTCAGCCGGCGCGCGGGAGCAGCGCCGGGCTGGGCTCCGCTCGCGGTGCAGTACGTCGACTACACCCTGTGGCAGCGTAGGCAGCTCGGCGAACTCGAGGCACCCGACAGCGAGGTCTCGGCCCAGCTGGGTTACTGGGCGGACGCGCTGGCCGGCCTTCCCGACCGGATCGACCTGCCGACCGACCGGCCCTACCCCGCGGTGGCCGACCTGGCGGGTGCCACGATCGAAGTCGACTGGCCCGCCGAGTTGCAGCAGCAGATCGCGCGCGTCGCACGTGAGCACAACGCGACCAGCTTCATGGTGGTGCAGGCCGCGCTGGCCGTCATGCTGGCCAAGCTGGGCGCCAGTTCCGATGTGGCCATCGGCTTCCCGATCGCCGGGCGGCGCGACCCCGCGCTGGACGACCTGGTGGGCTTCTTCGTCAACACCCTGGTGTTGCGCGTCGACCTGGCCGGAAACCCCACTGTCGAAGAGCTTTTGGCGCAGGTGCGGGCCCGCAGCCTCGCTGCCTACGAGCATCAGGACGTGCCCTTCGAGGTGCTGGTCGAGCGCCTGAATCCCGCACGCTCGCTGTCCCACCACCCGCTGGTGCAGGTCATGCTGGGCTGGCAGAACCTGCCGTGGCAGCACGTCGACAGTACGGCCGGCCTGGCATTGGGCGACCTGACCGTCACTCCGCTGCCCGTGGAAACCCAGGCCGCGCGCATGGACCTGGCGTTCTCGCTGTCCGAACGCTGGACGGCCACAGGCGAACCCGCGGGCATCGGCGGCATCGTCGAATTCCGCACCGACGTGTTCGATGCGGCGAGCGTCGAAGCGTTGGTGCAGCGGATGCAGGGCGTGCTGGCGGCCATCACCGCCGATTCCACGCGGGCGCTGTCGACGGTCGACCTGCTGACTGCCGACGAGCGGGCGCGGGTCGAGGCGAACGGGCATCGTGACGTCCTGAGGCGGCCGCCGGACCAGCCGTCGATTCCCGAGTTGTTCGCCACCCACGTCCGTTTGGGCCCCGACGCGGTGGCGATCACCGACGCGGGCGCACCAGCCAGTACGGACGCTCGCGCATCGATGACGTACGCGGAACTGGACGCGGCCTCGAACCGGGTGGCCCACCTGCTGACCGGGCACGGTGTCGGTCCGGGTTCTGTTGTGGCGCTGTTGCTTTCCCGCTCGGCCGATGCCATCGTCGCGATGCTGGGTGTGCTCAAGGCCGGTGCCGCATACCTGCCGATCGACGTTTCGTGGCCGTCGTCGCGCATCGAGTTCGTCCTCGACGACGCGGCGCCGGTAGCGGCGATCAGTACCGACCCGGATCTGTTGGCCGGCTTCAGCGGCGCGGTCATCGCCGTCGATGATGCTGCCGGACAAGCGGATTCAGCGCTGCCGATGCCGAATGCCGAATCACTTGCCTACCTGATCTACACCTCGGGTACCACCGGCGCGCCCAAGGGCGTCGGACTCACCCACGCCAATGTGACCCAGCTGCTCGGCGCTCTCGACACGCGACTGCCCGCCGCCGGCGCGTGGAGCCATGCCCACTCGCTGGCGTTCGACGTGTCGGTGTGGGAGATCTTCGGCGCGCTGCTCCGCGGCGGCAGGGTCGTGGTGATCGGTGACGCGGTTGCCCGGTCATCGGCGGATCTGCATCAGGTCCTGGTGGCCGAAGGCGTCAGTGTCCTGACCCAAACCCCAACGGCCGCAGCCGTATTGTCACCGGCCGGACTGGAGCGCGCGGCGCTCGTCGCGGTTGGTGAAGCCTGCCCGCCCGAGGTGGTCCAGCGCTGGGCGACTGACGGGCGGCTGATGGTCAACGCCTACGGACCGACCGAGACGACGATGTGCGTCGCGATCAGCGCGCCGCTGACCACCGATTCGGCGTCGGAATCTGCGGTGGTGCCGATCGGTTCGCCGGTGGGGGGCGCAGCGCTGTTCGTGCTCGACGCCTCGTTGCGGCCGGTGCCGCCCGGCGTGATCGGTGAACTCTACGTCGCCGGTTCCGGGCTGGGTGTCGGCTATCTGCGTCGCGCTGGGCTGAGCGCCGCACGCTTCGTGGCGTGCCCGTTCGGGGCGCCGGGGCAACGGATGTACCGCACCGGTGACCTGGTGCGGTGGGGCGCCGACGGGCAGTTGACCTACCTGGGCCGGGCGGACGAACAGGTCAAGATCCGCGGCTATCGCATCGAACTCGGTGACGTGCAAACGGCGCTGGCGGCACTGGACGGTGTGCAGCAGGCCGTGGTGATCGCCCGCGAGGACCGGCCGGGCGACAAGCGCCTGGTCGGTTACGTGACCGGGACCGTTGACCCCGCCGCGGCGCGAGCTGAACTGGCGCAGCGACTTCCGGCCTACATGGTGCCCGCGGCGATCGTGACGCTGGACCGGTTGCCGTTGACGGCCAACGGCAAGCTGGACACGCGTGCCCTGCCCGCACCCGATTATGTGGCCGGCGACTACCGGGCACCGGCGACTGCGGTCGAGGAAATTCTGGCCGGCATCTTCGCGAATCTGCTGGGACACAGCCGCGTCGGCGTGGACGATTCCTTCTTCGATCTCGGCGGTGACAGCATCGCGGCGATGCGTTTGATCGCGGCGATCAACGCCGCGCTCGACACGGACCTGGCGGTACGCACGGTCTTCGAGGCACCGACCATCGCCGAGCTGGCCCCGCGGATCGGGGCATCCGCAACGCGGCGGGAGCCGCTGGCGGCGAGCGAGCGGCCGGACGTCATCCCGTTGTCGTTCGCGCAGAATCGGTTGTGGTTCCTCGAACAACTGCAGGGTCCGTCCGCCACCTACAATCTCTCCACGGTGCTGCGGCTCGCCGGACACCTGGACGCCGAGGCGCTGCACGCCGCGCTGGTCGACGTGGTGGTCCGGCACGAGGCGCTGCGGACGGTGTTCGTCGCGCCCGACGGCGTACCACAGCAGGTGGTGCTCCCGGCATCTTCGGCCGACATCGGTTGGGAGAGCACCGATGCCACCGGCTGGGCGGCGGACCGGCTGGACGCCGCCGTGGACACCGCGGCGCGATACGCCTTCGACATCGCCACCGAGATTCCCTTGCGGGCCAGCCTGTTCCGGGTTGCCGCCGACGAACACGTCTTGGTCGCCGCCGTCCACCACATCGCAGCCGACGGCTGGTCGATCACGCCGCTGGCGCGTGACCTGGGCGTGGCCTACGCGAGTCGCTGCGCCGGACAGGCACCGCAGTGGCCGGATCTGCCGGTGCAGTACGTGGACTACACGCTGTGGCAGCGTGTGCAATTCGGTGATCTGCGCGATGGCGACAGCCCGATCGCGGCGCAGCTCGGCTACTGGCAGGAGGCGTTGGCGGGGTTGCCGGAACGGCTGCAACTGCCCACCGACCGGCCCTACCCGCTGGTGGCGGACCAGCACGGTGCCACCGTCGCCATCGACTGGCCGGCCGAGCTGCAGCAGCAGATCGCGCACGTGGCGCGTGAACACCACGCCACCGGATTCATGGTGGTGCAGGCGGCGCTGTTGGCGTTGCTCGCCAAGGTCAGCGCGAGTTCCGATGTCGCCGTGGGCTTCCCGATCGCGGGTCGGACCGACCCGGCACTCGACGAGCTCGTCGGCTTCTTCGTCAACACCCTGGTGCTGCGCGTCGAACTGTCCGGTGATCCGACGTTCGCCGACCTGCTGGCGCAGGTGCAGCAGCGCAGCCTCGCGGCCTACGAGAACCAAGACGTGCCGTTCGAGGTGCTGGTCGAGCGGCTCAACCCCACACGGAGCCTGACGCACCACCCCTTGGTGCAGGTACTGCTGGCCTGGCAGAACCTGCCCGGACAACAGGGACGTGGCACCGGGCTCACCCTCGGCGACCTGGAGGTGACACCGGTCCCGGTCGACACTCAGACCGCGCGCATGGACCTGACGTTCTCGCTCGGTGAGCGCTGGACCGATGACGGCGCACCCGCCGGCATCGCAGGTACCGTCGAATATCGCACCGACGTTTTCGACGCCGCCACCATCGAGGCATTGGTCGATCGGTTGCAGCGAGTACTGACCGCCGTCAGCGCGGACCCGACAGTGCCGGTGTCCGCGGTCGAGATACTCGACGACACCGAGCGCGCGCGTATCGATGCCATCGGCAACCGGGCGGCATTGGCCCGGCGCACTCACGACGTTGCCATCCCAGAACTGTTCGCCGCGGTGGCAGGGCGCACCCCGGATGCGGTCGCGGTCAGTTGCGCCGGCCGCACCCTGACCTATCGGGAACTCGACGAGCACGCGGACCGGTTGGGGCATCTGCTCGCCGCACACGGCGCCGCACCGGGACAGACTGTGGCACTTCTGCTTCCGCGGTCTGCCGAGGCCATCGTGGCGATCCTGGCGGTGCTCAAGACCGGGGCGGCGTACGTTCCGCTCGATCCGGCGTTGCCGGCGGCCCGTATCGAGTTCGTTCTGGGCGATGCCACACCGGTCGCGGTGATCACCGCGGACGACCTGGGGGACCGGGTCTCCGGTCTGGACATCCCCGTCATCGATGTGGACGATGCTGCCGACGCGGCCCGGCCCGACACCGCACTGACGGGACCGAGCGCGGGCGACATCGCCTATCTGATCTACACCTCGGGTACCACCGGCGTGCCCAAAGGCGTTGCGGTCGCGCACCGCAACGTGACCCAGCTGATCGGCGCCCCCGACTCCGGCCTGCCGACATCCGGTGTCTGGAGCCAGTGGCACTCGCTGGCGTTCGACGTCTCGGTGTGGGAGATTTTCGGCGCCCTGCTGAACGGCGGCCGGTTGGTCGTCGTGCCCGAATCGGTGGCGCGGGCGCCCGAGGACCTGCATGCGCTGGTGGCCGCGGAGCAGGTCACCGTGCTGAGCCTGACTCCCTCTGCGGCCGGCGCGCTTTCGCCCGCCGGGCTGGACGGCGTCACGCTCGTGGTGGCGGGTGAGGCGTGCCCCACCGAATTGGTCGACCGCTGGGGATCCGGCCGCGTCATGATCAACGCCTACGGCCCGACGGAAGCCACGATCTATGCCGCGATCAGCGCGCCACTGACGCCCGGACAGCCGACGGTGCCGATCGGTTCGCCGGTGCCGGGCGGCTCGACCTTCGTGCTGGACAGCCACCTACGGCCGGTCCCGATCGGTGTCATCGGTGAGCTCTACCTCGCCGGTGGCGGCGTCGCCGCCGGATATCTGCGCCGCGGTGGGCTGACCGCCTCGCGCTTCGTGGCCTGCCCGTTCGGTGGGCCCGGCGCCCGCATGTACCGCACCGGGGACCTGGTGCGGTGGCGCGCCGACGGGCAGCTGGACTATCTCGGCCGGGCCGACGACCAGGTCAAGATTCGCGGCTACCGCATCGAATTGGGCGACATCCAAGGAGCTTTGGCCGACCTCTGCGGGGTGGACCAGGCCGCCGTGATTGCCCGCGAAGACCGGCCGGGGGACAAGCGCCTGGTCGGCTATGTCACCGGATCGGCCGATCCGGCGGCGATCCGCGCCGCGCTGGCAGATCGATTGCCGGCGTACATGATTCCCGCCGCGGTCCTCGTGGTGCCGGAACTGCCGTTGACGGCCAACGGCAAGCTCGACGTCCGCGCACTGCCGGCACCGGAGTACGCCGCCGGTGACTACCGCGCACCGGCCAATGCGATCGAGGAGATTCTCGCCAGCATCTACGCCGCCGTGCTCGGCGTCGAGCGCGTCGGTGTCGACGACTCGTTCTTCGACCTCGGCGGCGACAGCATTTCGTCGATGCAGGTGGTCACGCGAGCGCGGGCGGCGGGTCTGACCTGCCGGACCAAGGACCTGTTCGTCGAGCAGACCGTCGCCCGGCTGGCCCGGGTGGTCGGGGTCAGCGAGAATTCAGGCGGCGAAGCCGATTCGGGCGTCGGTCCGCTGCCGGCCACCCCGATCATCGAATGGCTGCGCGGCGTCGACGGCCCCACCGACCAGTTCAACCAGACGGTCCTGGTGCAGGCTCCCGCCAACGCCTCTGCGGCCGACGCGGCAATCTTGTTGCAGGCCTTGCTGGATCGCCATGCGACCCTGCGGATGCGCGTCGAGGAAGACGGTCATGGCGGCTGGGCGCTGGCTACCGCGGAGCCCGGCACCGTGGCTGCCCACCGCTGCCTGCACACCTCAGACACCTGGTCCGACGACGCGCTGGCGGCGGCCCGCGCGCACCTGGACCCTGCTGCCGGGGTGATGCTCAGCGCGCTGTGGGTGTCGGATACCCGGCAACTCGCGGTGATCATCCACCACCTGGCCGTGGATGCGGTGTCGTGGCGAATCCTGTTGGAAGACTTGAATATCGCATGGATGCAGCACCAGGCCGGACAGCCCATCGTGCTGCCGTCGGGCGGTACGTCGTTCCGGCGCTGGGCGGAACTGCTCGCTGAGCACGCGCGGGACGCGGACGTCGTCGAGCACGAGGTCACATGGCAGCGCGTCGAGCAGGCTGCGACCCTGTTGCCCGCGGTGCAGCCCGCTGCCGACACGTTTGCCGCTGCGGGGCACCTGGCCGCCGAGCTGGACGCCGATACCACTGCGACGCTGCTGGGCGCCGTCCCGGCCGCCTTCCATACCGGCATCAACGACATTCTGGTGATCGGATTCGCGTTGGCGCTGGCGGAGTTCGCCGGTGCGTACGGCAGGCCGATGGGGATCGACGTCGAGGGGCATGGGCGCCACGAAGAACTCGGCTCCGGTGTGGACCTGACCCGGACGGTCGGCTGGTTCACCACCAAGTCCCCGGTGTCGATCGCTCTCGGTGACATCACGTGGGCGCAGGTGACCGCCGGTGACGCGGCGCTGGGGGCTGTCGTCAAGGACGCCAAGGAGCAGCTCCGCGCGCTACCGCACCCGCTGACGTACGGACTGCTGCGGTACCTGAGTACCGATGCGATGGTGGCCGGGCCGGATCCGGCCATCGGATTCAACTACCTTGGGCGCCAAGGCGGTACCGCCGAACTCACCGAGGACCTCTGGCGAGTCGGGGATTCGTCCACTGCGGTGACAACGGGGGCCATGGCGATTCCCATGCCGCTGATGCACACGCTGGAACTGGGCGCCGGTGCCGTGGACACTGCGGACGGCCCACGGCTGCAGGCAAATTGGACCTGGGCGCCGTCGGCACTCGACCGGGAACAGGTGACCCGGTTGAGCCGGCTGTGGTTCGAGGCGCTGTCCGGCATTTGTGCCCACGTCTGCGGCGGTGGGGGCGGACTCACGCCGTCCGACATTGCGCCGGCTCGCCTGAGCCAGCAGCAGCTCGACGAGTTGGCGCAGCATCACGGCGTTGCGGACGTGCTGCCGCTCACCCCCGTGCAAGAGGGCTTGCTCTTTCATGCCGCCACGGCGCAGGGCAGTGACGGCCTCTATGCCGGGCAGCTGGACATCGGGATCAGTGGGCAGCTCGACGTCGACCGGCTGCACGACGCGGTGCGTGCCGTGGTCGCCCGGCACCCGCATCTGGTGGCGAACTTCCACCCGCGGTTCGGCCAGCCCGTACAGGTCATCCCGTCCGATCCCGTAACCGCTTGGCGTTACCTGGAACTCGACGGCGAAGCCGGGCTCACAGACATCTGTGCCGCCGAGCGCGCCGCCGTGTGCGA
The DNA here is from genome assembly GCF_058790275.1 of Mycobacterium sp. FW102-FHT13B02. Classification (NCBI taxonomy): domain Bacteria; kingdom Bacillati; phylum Actinomycetota; class Actinomycetes; order Mycobacteriales; family Mycobacteriaceae; genus Mycobacterium; species Mycobacterium sp. FW102-FHT13B02. The sequence continues at coordinate 270,007 of NZ_JBYTCM010000006.1, read as the reverse complement.
CCTCACCACCGGCCCGGTGTTCCGTGCCGCCCTGATCCGGGTCGCACCCGGTCGGTACCGGTTCGTGCTGACGAACCACCACATCGTGCTCGACGGCTGGTCGATGCCGATCCTCCTGGCGGAGATCTTCGCGGGCTATCACGGCCACCGGCTGCCCTCGGCGACGCCGTACCGCAACTACGTGAGCTGGCTGGTGGACCGGGACCACGACGCGGCGACAGCGGCCTGGGGCGAAGTGCTCCGCGGCATCGACACGCCCACGCTGGTCGGACCCACCGGCCGCACCGAGTCGGGGCCGCGGCGCGTCGAGACGGTGACGTTGCCCGCCGAACTCGCTACGGCGGTGCACGAATTGGCGCGCGCGCGGCACACCACGGTCAACACCGTGCTGCAGGCGGCGTACGCCCAGCTGCTGTGCTGGCTGACCGGCAGCCATGACGTGGTGTTCGGCACCACGGTCTCCGGCAGGCCCGCGGAGGTCTCGGGTGTCGAATCCATGGTCGGCCTGTTCATCAACACCGTGCCGGTCCGCGCCCACCTCACCGCGACGACGACAGCGGCCGAGCTGCTCGATCAGCTGCAGGGCGGCTACAACGCCACGCTGGACCACCAGCACTTGGCGCTCAATGAGATTCATCGCATCACCGGCCAGGACCAGCTGTTCGACACCCTGTTCGCGTTCGAGAACTACCCCGTCGACACCGCGGCGCTGTCGAGCGACGCCGAGCTGGCGATCACCGATGTCGCGACCCATGAATCCACGCACTATCCACTGACCGTGCAGGCGCAGCCGGGCCGTGAACTGACGATCCGCGCCGAGTACGACACCACGGTGTTCGGTGCGGCCGATATCGCGGCGATGATCGAGCGGCTGCAGACAGTGCTGGCCGCCATGACCACCGATCCGGGACGGCCACTGTCAGGGATCGATGCCCTCGAGCCCGGCGAGCAGATCACCGTGGATCAGTGGAGTGGCCGGGCCGCCCTGGCGGAATCCGTTGCCGGGGAAACGGTTCCGGGTCTTTTCGCCGGCCAGGTGACGCGGACGCCCGATGCGGTGGCGCTGACCTACCAGGCGTCGTCGTGGACCTATCGCGAACTGGACGAAGCCTCTGGCCGGTTGGCGCATGCGCTGGCAGCCGAGGGCGCCGGCCCGGGACGGGCTGTGGCGCTGGTGTTCCCGCGTTCGGCCGACGCCGTCATGGCGATTCTGGCGGTGCTCAAGACCGGGGCGGCGTACCTGCCGATCGATCCGGCGCTGCCCACGGAACGCATCGAGTTCATGCTCGCCGACGCGGCACCGGTGGCGGTGCTCACGACCTCGGACCTGGCCGGCGAGATATCGGGACTGGGCGTGCCGGTGCTGGACGTCGTGGACGTGGCCCACCGCCGAAATGGCTTCGCGACAGCACTTCTCGGGCCACACCCCGACGACATCGCCCACATCATCTACACGTCCGGCACCACCGGGCTGCCCAAGGGTGTCGCGGTCACCCACCGCAACGTGACACAGCTGTTCGCCGGCCTCGACATCGGGGTGCCGTTGGCGCCCGGGCAGGTCTGGACCCAGTTCCACTCCTACTCGTTCGACTTCTCGGTGTGGGAAATCTGGGCCGCGCTGCTGCACGGCGGGCGCCTGGTGGTGGTGCCCGATGCGGTGGTCCGCTCGGCAGATGAGTTCCACGCCTTGCTCGTTCGCGAGGGCGTCACGGTGCTGGCGCAGACGCCGTCCGCGGTGAGCGTGTTGTCGCCGGAGGGCCTGGAGTCGATGGCGCTGCTGATCGGCGCCGAGGCGTGCCCGCCGGAGTTGGTCGATCGATGGGCGCCGGGGCGCGTGATGCTCAACGTCTACGGCCCGACAGAGACGACCATGTGGGTGTCCAAGAGCACGCCGCTGGCAGTGGGTGCCGGTGCGCCACCGATCGGTTCGCCGGTCCCGGGTGCGGCGCTGTTCGTGCTCGACGACTGGCTGCGGCCTGTGCGGCCCGGTGCCATCGGCGAACTGTATGTGGCCGGCCGCGGCGTCGGGGTCGGCTACTGGGGCCGATCAGCCTTGACCGCAACACGTTTCATGGCGTGCCCGTTCGGTGCGCCGGGAACGCGGATGTACCGCACCGGTGACCTGGCGAGCTGGGGCCCTGACGGGCAGCTGCGCTACCTCGGGCGCGCCGACGAACAGGTCAAGATCCGCGGCCACCGCATCGAATTGGGTGAAGTGCGTTCGGCGCTGGCGACCGTCGACGGTGTCGAACAGGCTGTGGTGATCACCCGTGAGGACCAGACCGGCGGCAAGCGCCTGGTGGGATACGTCGTCGGGTCTGCGGATCCGGCCGAAGTGCGCGCGGCGCTGGCGCAGCGCCTGCCGGGCTACATGGTCCCGGCAGCGGTTGTGGGCCTCGACGAGCTGCCTGTCACCGTCAACGGCAAGCTCGATACCCGGGCGCTGCCGGAGCCGGAATACGTTGCCGGCGTGTACAGGGCACCGGGCAGCCTGACCGAGGAGATCCTGGCCGGCGTCTTCGCGCAGGTGCTCGGGGTCGAGCGGGTCGGTGTCGAGGACTCGTTCTTCGACCTCGGCGGCGACTCGCTGTCGACGATGCGACTGGTCGCGGCGATCAATTCCGCACTGGACGTAGACCTTCCGGTGCGCGCCGTGTTCGAGGCGCCCACCGTTGCCCAGCTGGCGCCGCGGATCGCCGCGGGCGAGCGTGGCCTGCGACCTCTGACCGTGGCGGAGCGTCCCGACGTGGTGCCGTTGTCATTCGCGCAGAACCGGTTGTGGCTTGTCGACCAGGTACAGGGACCCTCACCGGTCTACAACATGGCCACGGCCCTGCGACTGGTCGGGAGCCTGGACGTCGAGGCCCTCGGTGCGGCGCTGGCCGATGTGGTCGGTCGGCACGAGATCCTGCGCACGCTGCTCGTCGCACCGGACGGCATGCCGCAGCAGGTGGTGCTTCCCGTGGCACAAGCAGATTTCGGCTGGGACGTCATCGATGCGACCGGGTGGTCGGGGAGCCGACTGCAGGACGCCCTCGAAGTGGCCGCACGTGGCACATTCGACCTCGCCACCGATATCCCGCTGCGGGCGCGACTGTTCCGCGTCGCCGATGACGAGCATGTCCTGGTGGCCGTTGTGCACCACATTGCCGCAGACGGTTGGTCGCTGCGACCACTGGTCGCCGATCTGGGCGTGGCCTATGCCAATCGGTGTGCCGGTCAGGCGCCGGACTGGGCGCCGTTGCCGGTGCAGTACATCGACTACACGCTGTGGCAGCGCGCCCAATTCGGCCGGCTGGACGACAGTTCGAGCCGGGTGGCCGCTCAACTGGCGTACTGGGAGGACGCGCTGGCCGGGCTGCCCGAACGCGTGCAGCTGCCGACCGACCGGCCCTACCCGCTGGTCGCCGATATGGCCGGCGCGACCGTGCCCGTGCAGTGGCCGGCCGAGTTGCAGGAGCAGGTGGCCCGGCTGGCCCGCGAGCACAATGCGACGACCTTCATGGTGGTGCAGGCCGCGCTGCTGACGCTGCTCGCGAAAGTCAGTGCGAATGCCGATGTCGCCGTGGGCTTCCCGATTGCCGGACGACGCGATCCGGCGCTCGACGACCTGGTCGGCTTCTTCGTCAACACCTTGGTGCTGCGCGCCGACCTGACCGGTGATCCGTCGTTCGCCGAGCTGCTGAACCAGGTCCGGACCCGCAGCCTCGAGGCCTTCGAGCACCAGGACGTGCCGTTCGAGGTGCTGGTGGAACGGCTCAACCCCGCCCGTAGCCTCACCCACCACCCGCTGGTGCAGGTCATGCTGTCGTGGCAGAACTTCACCGGTCTGACCGATCCGGCTGCCGGTTCCGGGTTGAAGGGTGTTGAGGTCTCGTCCATCCCCCTGGGTACCCAGTCCGCCCGCATGGACCTGACATTCTCGCTGTCCGAACGCTGGACCGAGACAGGGCAATCCGCGGGCATCGGCGGCGAGGTCGAGTTCCGCACCGACGTGTTCGACGCCGAAACCGTTGCGGCCCTCATCAACCGGATGGAACTGCTGCTGACGGCGATGACTGCCGACCCGCAGCGGTCGCTGTCGTCGGTCAGTCTGGTCGATGACGCCGAGCAGACCCGCCTCGACGAGCTCGGCCACCGGGCGGTGTTGACCGGGCCCGTCGGTACCTGCGAGTCGCTGCCCGAATTGTTCGCCGCCCAGGTCGCTCGCACGCCGGATGCCGGGGCACTCACGTGGGCGGGCCGGACTCTGACGTACGCGGAACTGGATGCGGCGGCAAATCAGTTGGCACACCGCTTGATCGGCCATGGCGCGGGTCCGGGGCAGACGGTGGCCCTGCTGTTCCACCGGTCGGCCGAGGCCATCGTCTCGATCCTCGCGGTCCTCAAAACCGGCGCGGCGTACCTGCCGATCGACCCGGCGCTACCGGATGCGCGTGTCGACTTCATGCTCGGCGACGCCATGCCGGTCGCTGCCGTCAGCACCGGTGATCTGGTCGAGCGGTTGACCGGATTCGGCGGCCCGGTGCTCGATGTGGCCGGCACCGGCATCGAAAACCAGTCCACCACAACGCCTCCGGCGCCGCAGGCGGGCGACATCGCCTACCTGATCTACACCTCCGGTACGACTGGCGTGCCCAAGGGCGTGGCCATCACACACCGGAACGTCGTCGGACTGCTGGGACAACTGAAAGACCAACTGCCTACCGCACGCGTATGGAGCCAATGGCACTCACTGGCGTTCGACGTGTCGGTATGGGAAATCTTCGGGGCGCTGCTGCACGGCGGACGTCTGGTCGTGGTGTCCGAGACGGTGGCCCGATCGCCGGAGGAACTGCACGAGCTGCTGGTGGCCGAAGGCGTCACGATGCTGACGCAGACACCTTCTGCCGCACTGATGTTGTCGCCGGCGGGCCTGGAGTCGACGTCGCTGGTGGTGGCCGGTGAGGCGTGCCCGACTGAACTTGCCGACCGCTGGGCGACCGACACGATCGCGGCGGCCCGCGTCATGATCAATGCCTACGGCCCGACCGAGGCCACGATCTACGCGGCGGTGAGCGCACCACTGAAGTCGGGATCACCCGCCGTGCCGATCGGTACCCCGGCTTCGGGTGCGGCGGCATTCGTCCTGGACGAGCGGCTGCGGCCGGTGCCGCTCGGCGTGGTCGGTGAGCTGTACGTGGCGGGGTCGGGCGTTGCGGCGGGGTACGTGCGGCGCGGTGGACTGACCGCTGCGCGCTTCGTGGCGTGCCCGTTCGGCGCACCGGGACAACGCATGTACCGCACAGGCGACCTCGTCCGGTGGGGCGCCGATGGCCAGTTGCAGTACCTCGGCCGCGCTGACGAACAGGTCAAGATTCGCGGCTACCGCATCGAATTGGGCGATGTGCAAACGGCATTGGCCGGTCTGGACGGCGTCCGGGAGGCCGCGGTGATCGTGCGCGAGGACCGCCCCGGCGACAAGCGGCTGGTCGGCTACATCACCGGCACCGCGGACCCGGCCGCGGCCCGTACCGCGGTGGCCAAACACCTTCCGGCGTATATGGTTCCGGCTGCGGTGGTGGCTATCGAGACGCTGCCGCTGACGCCCAACGGCAAGTTGGACCGGCGCGCGTTGCCGGCGCCCACGTACGGCAGCGCCGACCAGTACCGGGCTCCGGCTACTCCGGTCGAGGAGACGCTGGCGGCGGTCTTCGCCGATGTGCTCGGGGTCGAACGGGTCGGCGTCGACGATTCGTTCTTCGAACTGGGCGGCGACAGCATCATGTCGATGCAGGTGGTGGCCCGGGCCCGGGCGGCAGGGCTGACGTGCCGCCCGCGTGACGTCTTCGTCGAGCAGACGGTGGCCCGGCTGGCCTTGGTGGTCGGAACCGTCAGTGACGCAACCGATGTCATCGACGAGGGCATCGGCCCGGTTACCGCCACCCCGATCATGCGGTGGCTGGCGAACGTGGACGGCCCGACGGGCCAGTTCAACCAGACCATGGTAGTGCAGGCCCCGGCGGGCGTCACCGAGGCCAGTGTGGCAATGCTGTTGCAGGCCTTGCTGGACCGGCACGCCATGCTGCGGCTCCAGGTCGACGGCGGGGCGAGCGAAGCGACGGGAAATGGGACCGAATGGTCGATGCAGGTGCCCGACGCGGGCGCCGTCGACGCCAGGGACCGCCTGCGTACCGTTGACGAACTGACCGAAGACGCGGTGCGCGCGGCACGTTCGCGGTTGAACCCGGCGGCCGGCGTGATGCTCAGCGCTCTGTGGGTGGCGCCCGCCCGCCAGCTGGTGCTGATCATCCACCACCTGGCCGTGGACGGCGTGTCCTGGCGAATCCTGTTGGAAGACTTGAACGTCGCGTGGTTGCAGTCCCGCGCGGGGCAGCCGGTCGAGCTACCCGCGAGCGGCACGTCGTTCCAGCGTTGGGCTCAGGTCCTTGCCGAGCACGCCGCAGCCCCCGAGGTCATCGCGCAGGCGGACATCTGGCGACAGGTGGCGGCGACGCCTGCGCTGTTGCCGGCCGTCCAGCCGGAGCGGGACACCTTCGCCACCGCCGGGCAGTTGTCGGTGACGCTCGATGACGTCGACACCGTGGAGACGCTGCTGCGGGAGGCGCCGGCGGCGTTCCATACCGGCATCAACGACGTCCTGCTGATCGGATTCGCCTTGGCGGTGGCCGAATTCACGGGCCGCGGTGGCGCGATCGGCATCGACGTGGAGGGCCACGGACGGCACGACGAAATCGCCGACAACATCGACTTGTCGCGCACCGTCGGCTGGTTCACCACCAAGTACCCCGTGGCCGTCACCACCGGTGAGCTGCCTTGGGCACTGGTGGCGTCCGGCGATGCGGCGCTGGGTGCGGTGATCAAGGACGTCAAGGAGCAACTGCGGGCGCTGCCCGAAGGGCTCACGTACGGTCTACTGCGCTACCTGAACGGCGACGTCGATCTCGAAACACCCGACCCGGCAATCGGATTCAACTATCTGGGGCGCCTCGGCGGTGGACCGGAATTGTCCGAGGAGCTGTGGCAGGTCAGCCGGGACGGCTCCGCCGCGGCCGAGACCACCGGGGTGGCGACCGCGGTGCCGATGCCGCTGATGCACACCGTCGAGCTCAACGCGGGCACTATCGACACCGACGCCGGTCCGCAGCTGCACGCCAACTGGACATGGGCCCGGTCAGCGCTCGACGGTGAGCAGGTCGAACGACTCAGCCGGTTGTGGTTCGAAGCGCTGACCGGCATCTGCGCACTGGTCCGGGCGGGCGGTGGCGGTCTGACCCCGTCGGATATCGCACCGGCCACGTTGAGCCAGAAGCAGATTGATGAGCTGCAGTGCCGGCAGCCGATCGCCGACATTCTGCCGGTGACCCCGCTGCAGCAGGGCCTGCTGTTCCACGCCGCGCAGTCCGAGGCCGACGCCGACCTGTATGCGGTGCAGCTGGATCTGACGCTGGCCGGCCCGCTCGACCCGGGCCGACTGCGCGACGCCGTGCAGATGGTGGCCGAGCGGCACCCGAATCTCGCGGCACGCTTCCACGCCGAACTCGGTGTGCAGGTCATCCCGACGACGCCGGAAATCTCCTGGCAGGTCGTCGATCTGACCGCGGTAGGCGGAACGGATGCCGAGGTCAAGCGCATCTGTGCGGCGGAACGCGCCGCGGTCTGCGAGCTGGCCGACCAACCGGCATTCCGGGTCACGTTGATCCGCATCGACGAACACCGGCACCGGCTGGTGCTGACCAACCACCACGTCGTGATGGATGGCTGGTCGCTGCCGATCCTGCTGCGGGAGATTTTCGCCGGCTATCACGGGTACCGGCTGCCCGCCGCCGTGCCGTACCGGCGCTTCGTCACGTGGCTGGCCGAGCGTGACCTCGATGGGGCGCGTGCCGCATGGTCCGAGGTGCTGTCCGGATTCGACACCCCGACCCTCGTCGCGCCCCGACCGGGCACCGGTGGCCGCGGCGTGAAGTCCGTTGGGCTGTCGGCGCAGACGACGCACGCCGTCGGCGAGCTGGCACGCTCGAGCCACACCACCGTCAATGTCGTGCTGCAGGCCGCCTATGCCCAGCTGCTCATGCAGCTGACCGGCCGGCACGACGTGGTGTTCGGGACCGCGGTGTCGGGTCGCCCGACCGACGTGGCCGGGGCGGACGAGATGGTGGGCCTGATGATCAACACTGTGCCGGTGCGGGCCACCGCGACCGCAGCGACCACTGCGACGGACCTGCTCGACCAGATGCAGAGTGCCCACAACCGGACCCTCGACCACCAGCACCTCGCATTGTCCGAGATGCACCGGATCACGGGCCAGGACAGGCTCTTCGACACGCTGTTCGCGTACGAGAACTATCCCTTGGGCGCCGCCGCATCAGGGGGCGTCGGGGAACTGACCATCACCGAGTTCAGCAGCCACGAGCAGAACCACTACCCGTTGACGGTGCAGGCCATGCCGGGCGAGGAACTGGGCCTGCGCGTCGAATACGACACCGATGTGTTCGACGCGGCAGCCATCGACGCGCTGGTCGGCCGGTTCGAGCGGGTGCTCGTGGCGATGACCGCCACCCCCGCCGCGCGCCTGTCGTCGCTGGATCTTCTTGCTGCCGAAGAGCACTCGCGGTTGGACCGGATGGGCAACCGGGCGGCCGTGGCCGGTTCTGTCGCACCGGCGTCGATCCCGGAGCTCTTCGCCGTCCAGGCCGACCGCACTCCGGGGGCCACCGCGCTGACCGGACCGGACGGCTCGCTGACCTATCGTGACCTCGACGCGGCCTCGAACCGGTTGGCGCGCCTGCTGATCGAGCACGGCGCCGCGCCAGGACACACGGTCGCACTCGTGTTCCCGCGGTCGGTCGAGGCGGTCGTGACGATCCTGGCAGTCCTCAAGACCGGTGCGGCCTACCTCCCGATCGATCCGGCACTGCCGGGCGAGCGGCTGGCGTTTGTGCTGTCCGACGCGGCGCCGACCGTCGCGGTCACCACAGCAGACCTCGCGGACCGGCTCGCCGGATTCGACGGCCCGGTCGTCGTCGACAACACGGGCGAAAACCAGCCCGCGACAAGACTTCCGCTGCCCGATCCCGACAGCGTCGCGTACCTGATCTACACCTCCGGGACCACCGGGATGCCCAAGGGCGTTGCGGTGGCGCACCGCAACGCCGCCCGGCAGTTCGGCGTTCCACTCGCGGGCCTGCCGGCCGATCCGGTGTGGACACAGTGCCACTCGTACGCGTTCGACTTCTCGGTGTGGGAAATCTGGGGTGCGCTGTTGCACGGCGGCCGGCTGGTGATCGTGCCGGAAGCGGTCACCGCCGCTCCGGTCGAGTTCCAGCGGCTACTCGTGGCCGAACACATCAACGTGCTCACGCAAACACCCTCTGCCGCGGGGGTTTTGACCCCTGAGGAGCTGGCGCCGCTGGCGTTGCTGGTCGGCGGCGAGGCCTGCCCGGCCGAGCTGGTCAACCGGTGGACGTCGTGCGGGCACACCATGATCAACGCCTACGGTCCCACCGAGACCACGGTCTATGCCGCGATGACCGACCCGCTCACGGTGGGACAAGGTTCGGTGCCCATCGGCGTACCGGTGCCCGGTACGGCACTGTTCGTGCTGGACGGCTGGTTGCGCCCCGTACCGGAGGGCGTCGTCGGTGAGCTGTACGTCGCGGGCGATGGCGTGAGCGTCGGCTATGCCGGCCGCCCGGGGCTGACCGCTGACCGGTTCGTGGCCTGCCCGCTGCGGGCAGCGGGGGAGCGGATGTACCGGACCGGGGACCTGGTGCGGTGGGACGCCGACGGTCGCCTGCATTACGTCGGCCGGGCCGACGAGCAGGTCAAGATTCGCGGCTTCCGCATCGAACTCGGTGAAGTACAAGCGGCTTTGGCGACGCTCGACGGCGTGGACCAGGCGGCCGTGATCGCGCGCGAGGACCGTACCGGCGACAAGCGTCTGGTCGGCTACCTCACCGGCACCGCCGATCCCGCGGAGCTACGCACCCGGTTGGCCGACGTGCTGCCCGCGCACGCCGTCCCGGCTGCCATCGTCGTCGTGCCGGAGCTGCCCATGACGGTCAACGGCAAGCTCGACGTCCGCGCCCTGCCCGCGCCCGAGTACCGGGCCGGCACCTACCGCGCCCCGGGCACAGCCACCGAAGCCGCACTGGCGGCGGTCTACGGCGCGGTTCTGGGGATCGAACGCGTCGGGGTCGACGAGTCGTTCTTCGACCTCGGCGGCGACAGCATCTCGGCGATGCGCCTTGTCGCTGCAGTCCGCGCGGAGCTCGGGACCGAGCTGTCGGTCTCGACCGTGTTCGAGGCGCCGACGGTGCAGGAGCTCAGTGTGCGCCTGACGACGGACGGCGCATCCGCGGTGCAGATCGCGCCGGTGCAGGTTCTCAAGACCGGTACGGGCGTCCCACTGTTCTGCCTGCATGCGGTCAGCGGCGTCAGTTGGCCGTACCAGGTGCTCGGCGGCTACGTCGACGGCCCGATCATCGGCATCCAGCAGGCCGAGCCGGATGCGCCGCAGTCCATCAACGAGATGGCTGCGACGTACGCCGACCGCATTCAGAGTGCACAGCCGTCGGGCTCGTACCGCCTCCTGGGCTGGTCGTTCGGTGGCGTGGTGGCGCATGCGGTCGCCGTCGAGTTGCAGCGGCGCGGGGCCGTCGTCGACCGGCTGGTGCTGCTCGACGCCGAGCCGAGCCTGCGCGTCGCCAATCAGGCCGTGGACAGGGATCAGCTGACCGGCATGCTCGACGACGGGCTGGCCGACCTGTTGGTGCGCAACTTCGACATCAACGTCGCGCTGCACCGCGGGCACGAGGCCGGGCAGTTCGACGGTGATGTCGTGGTGGTCGCGGCCGCCCGGGACGACGCCGAGCGCGGTGCCTTCCTGGACCAGAGCTGGCGCCCGCATGTGGCCGGCGACATCACGGTCCACACGGTGGCGTGTGGGCACCATGAGATGCTCACTGTCGAAGCGCTTGCCGCGTACGGCGGGCATCTGGGCGGTGAGGCACGGTGAAAGTTCGTTCGGGCAAGGGTGTGTTCGCCGGGGCCTTCGAGCTGCTGGCGCGGGTGGTGCTGCGCCGGCCGTGGGCGGTGATCGGCGCCTGGCTGCTACTCGTCGTGGCGTTGTCGGTAGCGGTCCCACCGCTGATGAAACTGGCCAGCGACCGTAACCAGGAACTGCTGCCGAGCAACTCGGCGGTGATGGCCGCGACGCGCGACATGACGGCGGCGTTCCACGAACCCGGAATCCAGAACATCGCGTTGGTGGTTCTCACCGACGAGAACGGCCTCACCAAAGCCGACGAAGACGTCTACCGCACCCTGGTCGACAGCCTGCACCGCGACACTGCCGACGTCGTGATGGTCCAGGACTTCATCTCCCAGCCGCCGATGCGAGAGGTGTTGGCCAGCAAGGACAACAAGGCCTGGTTCATCCCGGTCGGGATCCGCGGTGAGCTCGGGTCACCGGAATCCAGCGAGTCGTACAAGCGCGTCGTCGGCATCGTCGACCACACCGTCGGTCAAGACACCGCAGGCTCGACGCTCAAGTACTACATGACGGGCCTGACCGCGACCGTAGCCGAACGCGAACAACTCGGGTTGCGCGATCTCCGGGTCATCGAGACCGCCACCATCGGCATGGTGCTGCTGATTCTCTTTGTGGTGTACCGCAATATCGTCACCATCCTGGTGCCGCTGGCGACCATCACCGTGTCGCAGGCCGCTGCGACGCAGGGCGTGGCAGCCCTGGCGACGTGGGGACTGCCCATTTCGCAGCAGACCGTCGTCTTCATGAGCGCCATGATGATCGGCGCCGGCGTGGACTACGCCGTCTTCCTGATCAGCCGCTACCACGAATATCTGAGGCAGGGACTGGATTCCGACGACGCGGTGGCACGGGCGCTGACCGCCATCGGCAAGGTGATCGCGGCGTCCGCCGCCACCGTCGCGGTGACATTCCTGGGCATGAGTTTCACCAGCCTCAAGGTCTTTTCGACGACCGGCCCGGCGCTGGCCGTCACGATCGCGATCGCATTCCTGTCGTCGATCACACTGCTGCCGGCGATCCTGACGCTCGTCGGACGGCGCGGTTGGGCCAGGCCCCGGAAAGAATTGACCAGCCGCTTCTGGCACCGGTCCGGGATCAACATCGTCCGCCACCCGGTGCGACACCTGGTCGGCAGCCTGGTGGTGCTGATCGCCCTGGCGGCCGGGGTGGCCTGGCTGCACACCAGCTACGACGCCCGCACCGCGCTACCGGCGACGGCCGAGAGCAACATCGGCATGGCGGCCATCGAGCGGCATTTCCCCGCGAGTGTGACTGCCCCGCAATACCTCTTCATCCAGTCGCCGCACGATCTGCGGACGACGAAGGGTCTGGCCGACCTCGAGCAGATGGCGCAGCGCGTCGCGCAGTTGCCCGACATCGCGGCCGTCCGCGGCGTCACCCGGCCCACCGGTGCCCCGCTGGAACAGGCCACGCTGAGTTTCCAGGCCGGCGAGATCGGCGACAAACTCGCCGAGGCCACCAACAAGATCAACGGCAGCGTGGATCAGCGACAGGCCCTGGTCGGCGGGGCCGGCAAGCTCGCCGACAGCCTCGCGACCGTGCGTACCCAGCTGACCAAGACCATGGGGGTGATGGACAGCCTGAACAAGAGCATGGCGAGCATCAAAGACCAGCTGGAGAGCTCTCAGGAATTCCAGGACGCGCAGCGGCAGATGGACAGCGTGCGCAATTCCGGTGATGTGCCGAACATCCCGCCCCGGTCGGGCAGTCAGAACTTCCAGGACATGGTCGCGATGGCCGATGCCCTGCTGGAACAGCGGAAGAACAACCCCAACTGCGACACCGATCCCGACTGTGCGGGGCAGCGGGACCAGCTGCAACGGCTGTCGGACGGCCTGCACAAGATGCAGCCGTCGTTGGACGCGGCAGCCAAAGCCCTTCGCTCCCTTGGCGGCAACGGCAGCGGCAGCGGTAGCGGTAGCGCGGGCGGGATGAAGCAGAACATGGCCTCCTTGCAGGAGGGCGCCAACGCACTGGCCGAGGGCAGCCGGAAGATCGCCGAAGGGCTGCGTGTTCTGGACGACCAGACCAAGCAGCTCGGTGAAGGCCTGTCGCACGCCTCGGCGTTCCTGTTGGCGATGAAGTTGCACGCGTCCGAGCCGGGCTCGGCGGGCTTCTACATCTCGCCGGAAATCCTGGACAACGACAAATTCAAGGACCTGGCCCGGGTTTTCATGTCGCCGGACGGGCATTCGGCGCGGTACCTCGTCGAGTCCAAGCTCAACCCGTACGACACCAAGGCCATGGACCAGGTGAAGGCGATCCTCGCGGCAGCGCAAGGCGCGCAGGCCAATACGTCGCTGGCCGACGCCAAGATCGCGATGTCGGGCATGACTCCGTACTACGCGGAACTGCGCGACTACTTCAACAAAGACCTGCGGTACATCGTGCTGATGACCGTCGTTGTGGTCTTCCTGATCCTGGTGCTGTTGCTGCGGGCCGTCGTCGCACCGCTGTATCTCGTTGGCACCGTGATTCTTTCGTGCCTGTCGTCGCTCGGCATCGGCGTCATCGTGCTGCAGATCCTCGGCGGCCAGCCGATGGCGGCGAGCACACCGGGCATGGCGTTCATCGTGCTGGTGGCGGTGGGCGCGGACTACAACATGCTGCTGATCTCCCGGATCCGCGACGAGTCTCCACACGGCATCCGGTCCGGCGTCATCCGCACCGTCCGAAGCACCGGCAGTGTGATCACCTCTGCCGGAATGATTTTCGCCGCGCCGATGTTCGCCATGCTGTTCAGCAGCATCGGCTCCATGGTGCAGGGCGGGTTCATCATCGGCGTCGGCTTGCTGATCGACACCCTGATCGTCCGCACCGTCACGGTGCCGGCGCTCGCCGTGCTGGTCGGCAAGTACAACTGGTGGCCATCGAGGTACAAGAGCGGGTCGAGTCGGCGCCCGGCGCCCGCCGTGAGTACCGTGAACGCCTAGCGGCCAGTTATGAGACGTCGCGTTTCTGTGATTTCTGCGCGGTGACCGGCCACCCGGCGGCTTACGCCGTGACGGTGAGCTCGACGCGGCCGTCGGTACCCAGACTTTCCCGCTCGGTCAGCGCGGAGGTCTTGGCGACAAGCCGGACGCGGTCGGCGCGGAACAGGTCTTCGGAGTATTCGAAGGGCCGGCCGGTGGCATCGGAGGCGACGCGCGTCATTGCCAGCAGGGGGGTGCGCGTGGGGATTTCGAGCCAGGCGGCTTCCCGGGGGTTGGCGCTGACGACCTCGATGCTCTCGACCGACGTCACGGGTCTGAGGTCGTAGCGGACGGCGAGAATGTCGTACAGCGAGCCGCCGAGAGGCTGCTCCAGCAGGTCGGGCACCCGGTCGGCGGGGAAGTGCGCGCAGTCGACCGACAGCGGGAAGCCGTCGGCGTAGCGCAGCCGCTGCACGACGACGAGCTCGGTGTCCGGCTCGACCCCCAGGCGCTGTGCCTCGATGGCGGTGGCGCCGCGCAGGGCCGTGGAGAGCACGCGGCTGCGCGTGGTGGAGTGCCCGCCCTGCCTGAGCCGGTTCGGCAGGCCGGACAGCTCGGCGACGTTGCGTTCCACGAGCACGGTCTTGATGAACGTGCCGCCCGCGCGCCCGCTGCGTCGCTCGAGGATCCCGGCGCGGCTCAGCGGCACCAGGGCACTGCGCAGCGTTGCACGGGACACTGCGAACTGCTCGGCCATCTCGCGTTCGGAGCCGAGGCGGTCACCCGGGCGAAGCGTGCCGGCGTCGAGCATGCTGACGATGCGGCGCCGCACATCCTCGGCTACCGGGCCGCCCTCGGACTCGTCCATGTGGTTCACCGTACCGACCTACCGTCACCCGGCGAGAGCGTCCAGGGATTCGGGGAGGATTTGCCCGCCGTCGACGACGATGGCCTGCCCGGTGAGATAGCGGGCCTCGTCGGTGGCCAGGAAGGCGGCGAGGTGGCCGATGTCTTCGGGAGTGCCCAGCGTCCCGGCCGGGATGGAGCGCGCCATGCCGGCGATGTAGTCCTCGCCCATCTCCTGCAGTCCCTCGGTGAGGATGTTCCCGGGCAGGATGGCGTTGACGGTGATTCGCTTGGCCGCGAGTTCGATTGCGGCCGTGCGCATGAAGCCCAGCTGGGCGGCCTTGGAGGCCCCGTAGTGCGACCAGCCGGGGAAGCCGGTGATCGGACCGGTGATCGACGACGTGATGACGATGCGTCCGGCGCCGCTGCGCGTCAGCGCCTCGAGGCAGGCCTGCACGCTGTAGACGGTGCCCTTGACGTTGACGTCGAGCACTGTGGACAGGTCGTCGGGCGTCATGGTTGCCAGGGGTGCCTCGGGGAAGATGCCGGCGTTGGCACACAGCACGTCGATACCGCCGAAGGCATCGACGGCGGCCTCGGCCATGGCCTGACAGGACCGAGGATCGGCGACGTCGACGGAGACGCCGATGACCTTGCCGGGCCCGAGCCCGTCGAGGCCGGCGACCGCGGTTTCAAGGTCGTGCAGCGACCGGGCCGCGACGGCGACGTTGGCGCCCGCGGTGGCGAAGACGGCGGCGATGCCGTAACCGATGCCCTTGGTGGCTCCGGTGACGACGACGTTCTTGTCGGCGAGATTGAACATGAGGCGCGTGTCCTGTCGGTCAGTGGGTGAGGGTCGGAGCGGCGGCAGGAACCTCTACCCGGAACCACGACGGGTCGGTGAGGTAGGCCTGTGCCAATTGTGCAGTGCCAGCGGCGTATCGATGCCCGAGTGTCTGTGCCGGTCCCGATTCTGGATGGCTGCCGATCCAGGCCGTCAGCATCAGCCGGCGCAGCATGACGAACGTGGGGATCTCGGCGAGGTCGGCGGCGGGGATGTCCCGGACACTGCGGTAGCCGGCGAGCCATTCGTCGATGATGCGCGCGGCGTCGGGGGTGTCCTCGATGAACGACACCACGGCACCGAGATCGGCGAGGTACCAGGACCAGCCGCAGTCGTCGAAGTCGATGACGGTGATCTTGCCGTCGTGGACCATCAGATTCGACATCCGCAGGTCGGCATGGACCAGCCCGAAGCGATCGGGCCCCATGCCGTACTCGGTGAGCCGCTCGATGACCTTGCGTTCGGCCTCTTCGATGATGGCGGCGTCCGCGGCGCTGAGCGCCGGGGCATCACGCCAGTTGCCCCAGCGACCGGCGGCGCCGAGCATCGTGTCCAGATCCCAGCGGAACCGCGTGAAGGTCTCGGGTCGCTGCCAGCGCTGGACGTGCTCGTGGAGCGTCGCGGTGATGGCGCCCAGCTCACTGAAGCTGATGTCCGAGGCGTCGTCCTCGGCGATGGTGCCCTCGACGAAGGTGAACATGTCGACCAGGCAGACGTCGTCGCCAATCCGGGCCTCCACCACGCGCCGGCCGTCGGGAGCGGGAATCACCTGAGGCGTCGTGATGGCGGAGTCGGACCGCAGGCTCTCCATCCAGTCGAGTTCGGATTCGATGGCCGCCAGCGAGTGGTAGCCGGGCCGGTGCACGCGCAGGACGTGGCGCCCGGTCTCCGATTCCACCAGGAAGGTGCCGTTCTCCGAGTAGCTCAAGAGCGTCACGGTCGCCGACTCGAGCTGGTAATGCGGCAGCGCGACGCGGGCGAAGCGTTCGTAGTCGGCTAGGGCTAGGTCGCGGGCCATGTCGCTCATTGTGGCTCTCCTGAACTGCGGTGTGGGCACGGTCACGTTTTGGTCTGGTCTGTTGTACCCCATGTCGGAACGAAAGTGAACCAAATCTGAAAATTGGTAACACCGGTTTTACGCTGTGGAAATGCTGGGAGCGCGACGGCGGTTCCGTCACGAGTGCGCAGGTAGTGAAGGTATTGACCCGATCGGACCGGTCTGGTAGCAATAGCGCTGTGCCGATGGCCTGGGGGTCCATTGGTCCAATGAATAGCTCAACCACTGCTCGATAGAGCAGACCAAATAAATCAAAAACCGGCCACCGTCGGCCGGGCCCATCTCCCATCAGATCGGATCGGTTAGCACCCATGAGTGAGATCGACGATTACCCACGAACCGCCCCACCGACTTCGGTGCCGCCCGGCAGCGGCCCCGGTGTGCAGCGGCTCAAGCCCAACGCCGTCGGCTTGATCGGTGTGCTGTTCATGGCGGTGGCCACCGCGGCTCCGATCACTGCGATGGTCGGCAATGTGCCCATCGCCGTCGGGTCCGGCAACGGCGCCGCCGCTCCTGCGGGCTACCTCATCGCCACCATCGTGCTGGGGCTCTTCGCCGTCGGCTATGCGGCGATGTCGAAGCACATCACCGCAACCGGAGCGTTCTACGGCTACATCTCCCACGGTCTCGGCAGGGTCGTCGGACTGTCGGCCGGGTTCCTGACCGCGATGGCCTACATGGTGTTCGAAGCCGCACTGGTCGGCATCTTCTCGTTCTTCTCCAGAGATCTGTTCGTCTCACTGTTCAACGTGCATCTGCCGTGGGTGTTGTTCGCGGTGGTGATGATCGTGGTGAACGCGGTCCTGACCTACTTCGACGTCAACCTGGCAGCGAAAGTGCTTGGCGTGCTGTTGATTACCGAGATCGTCATGCTGACTTTGATGGCCGGCTCGGTCGTCGTCACCGGCGGCGGCCCGGAGGGCTGGTCGTTCGGATCGCTCAACCCGGTCAACGGGCTGAAGGGACTGGACGCCGTCGTCCCGAATCTGAGCGGTGGCGGCACCGTCGTCGCCGTGGGCTCCGCCGGCGTCGGCTTGTTCTTCGCTTTCTGGTCTTGGGTCGGTTTCGAATCCAGCGCCATGTACGGCGAAGAGTCCAAGAACCCGAAGAAGATCATCCCCATCGCCATCATGTCGTCGGTGCTGGGCATCGGCGCCTTCTACGTCGTGGTGTCGTGGCTGGCGATCGTGGGCACTGGTCCCACCAAATCCATTGCCCTGGCGCAGAATACGAACACCGCCAGCGAGATCTTCATGATTCCGGTGCGCGACCATCTCGGCGGCTGGGCCGTGACGTTGTTCCAGATTCTGTTGACCACCGGCTCTTACGCGTGTGGCATGGCTTTCCACAACTGCGCAGCCCGCTACATCTACGCGATCGGCCGCGAAGACGTGCTGCCGGGCACCGCGAAGACGGTCGGTCGGTCACACAGCGTCCACGGTTCCCCGCATGTCGCCGGCTTCGTCCAGAGCGCAGCCGCCTTGGTGATCGTGCTGTGGTTCGCGGGCACCGGCCGCGATCCCTACGGTGACCTGTATGGCGTCATCGCGCTGCTGGGCACCGCGGCCATTCTGATCGTGCAGGCCTTGGCCGCGTTCTCCGTCGTCTCGTATTTCCATGTGCGCAAGCAACATCCGGAGACCGCGCACTGGTTCCGCACCTTGGTTGCCCCCGGGCTCGGCGGCATCGGCATGCTCTACGTCATCTACCTGCTGATCAAGAACGCCTCGTTCGCGGCGGGTACGGCGAAGGACGACATCGTGTTCGCCTCGATTCCCTGGATCGTCGGTGGTACCGGCCTCGCCGGCATCGTCGTGGCCCTCGTGCTGCGGGCCCGGTCGCCGCAGCGCTACGAACGGCTGGGCCGCGTCGTACTCGACGACGAACGCTGATAACCCGCCCGGACCCAGCGTCGATCGCTTCTATCGCAAGGACAACAAAGATGGCTTTCTCCACAATCATGGACTCCAACAGCTATACCGGCGGGGGAGAACTCGACCCCACCACCGATGCCATGGTCGAAAAGCGGCGATCGACGCTGGGCCCGTCCTACCGGCTCTTCTACAACCGGCCCGTCCACCTGGTGAGGGGCAGTGGTGCGCACTTATTTGATGCCGAGGGCAACAAGTACCTCGATGCCTACAACAACGTGGCGAGCGTCGGGCACTGCAACCCCCGCGTCGTCGAGGCCGTGACGCGCCAGATGGCGGAGCTGAACACCCACACCCGCTATCTGCACGGCGGCATCCTCGACTACTCCGAGCAGCTGCTCGCGACGTTCCCAGCCGAGATCTCGTCGATCATGTACACCTGCACGGGATCTGAGGCCAACGACCTCGCCGTGCGGGTTGCCGAGCAGTACAGCGGTGGTACCGGGGTCATCGTCACCGAGGAGGCCTACCACGGCAACAGCGCGCTGATCTCGGCGATGTCGCCCTCGCTGGGCGTCGGGGTGCCGCTGGGCACCAACGTCCGCACGGTGCCCGCGCCGGACTCCTACCGCATCGATCCGGCGCAACTGGGCCGCTGGTTCGCCGACCAGGTCAGCGCCGCGATCGCCGATCTCGAACGGCACGGGCACAAATTCAGTGCGCTGCTGCTGGATTCGATCTTCTCGTCCGACGGCATCTACGTCGACCCGTCGGTGCTGGGGCCGGCGGTCGAGGTGGTGCACCGTGCCGGCGGCGTGTTCATCGCCGACGAGGTCCAGCCGGGCTTCTCCCGTACCGGCGAGGCGATGTGGGGATTCCAGCGGCACGGCGTCGTACCCGATCTGGTGACCATGGGCAAGCCCATGGGCAACGGCATCCCGGTTGCCGCGATGGCCGCTCGCCCGGAGATTCTCGACGCCTTCGCGCGGGAAACCCCGTATTTCAACACCTTCGGCGGAAACCCGGTGTCGATGGCGGCCGCGCAGGCCGTCCTGGACGTCATCGTGGGCGACGGGCTCGCCGAACATGCCGTCGCCGTGGGCGATCAATGGCGATCTGAGCTCCGCACCTTGGCCAAGGACTACCCGTTCCTCGGCGACATCCGTGGCACCGGGCTGTACACCGGAATCGAGATCGTCACCGATCCGACGACCAAGGAGCACGACAGGGCCGCCGCCCAGCGCGTCGTCGACATGATGCGGGATAACCGCGTTCTGATCTCCGTCTGCGGCGGACATGGCAACATTCTCAAAGTGCGTCCTCCTCTGGTGTTCTCGATGTCCGACCTGGACTGGTTCATGACGGTGTTCGCGGCCGTCGTCAAGGAGCTCGCGTGAGCGCTTATCGCGAAGCGTTCGACGCCGCGGCCCAGCGGCCCGACGAGTTCTGGCTGACGGCCGCGCAGGCCATCGACTGGACCGTCCCGCCGACCCGCGCCCTGGACGATGCAGACGTTTCATCGGCGCCGCACTACCGCTGGTTTCCCGACGGGCAGCTCAACACCTGCTACAACGCCCTCGACCGGCATGTCGAGGCCGGCAACGGGGACCGCACCGCGCTGATCTATGACTCGGCGATGGTCGGTGTGCAACAGTCCTTCACCTACGCCGAACTCCTCGATCGCGTGGCGGGCTTCGCCGGAGTGCTTGCCGCACAAGGGGTCACCAAGGGTGACCGCGTGGTGATCTATCTGCCGATGATCCCCGAAGCGGTCATCGCGATGCTGGCGTGCGCCCGAATCGGCGCCGTGCACTCGGTGGTCTTCGGCGGGTTCGCGGCCAATGAGCTTGCCGCGCGCATCGACGACGCCCAGCCGGTGGCCCTGCTGACCGCCTCGGGTGGTCTGGAGCCGGGACGCACCGTCGAGTACCTGTCCGCCGTCGCCAAAGCACTGACGCTGACCAGCGCCGCGCCGGCCACGGTGATCGTCAAGAACCGCGGCGAGATCGCCGGCGACGCCACCGATTATCCGGGCTATCTGGACTGGGATGAGCTGGTGGCGGCTGCCGAACCCGTCGCCGCCGTACCCGTGGCCGCCACCGACCCCCTGTACATCCTCTACACCTCGGGCACCACCGGTAAGCCGAAGGGCGTCGTGCGTGACAACGGTGGGCATGCCGTCGCGCTGTCCTGGTCCATGAAGAACGTCTATGACATCAGCGCCGGCCAGGTGATGTGGACCGCCTCGGACATCGGATGGGTCGTCGGCAGCTCGTACATCGTCTACGGTCCACTGATCGCCGGTGCCACCACAGTGCTCTACGAAGGCAAGCCCGTGGGCACCCCCGACGCCGGTGCCTTCTGGCGGGTCATCGAACAGCACAAGGTCGACGCGCTGTTCACCGCACCGACCGCGCTGCGCGCCATCCGCAAGGCCGACCCGAACGCGGCAATGCTTGCCGGACATGACATTTCGACGCTGCGCAACCTCTTCGTCGCCGGTGAACGGCTGGACCCCGACACCTACGAGTGGGCGTCGACCGTCCTGCAGCGCCCCGTGGTCGACCACTGGTGGCAGACCGAAACCGGTTGGGCCATCTGTGCCAACCTGCGCGGGCTCGAACCGATGGCCATCAAAGCCGGCTCGCCGACCGTCCCCGTGCCCGGCTACCGCGTCGACATCGTCGACGCCTCCGGCAACCCCGTCGCGGCCGGAATCGAAGGCAACATCGTCATCAAGCTGCCGCTGCCGCCGGGCACCCTGGCCGGGCTGTGGCAGAACGATACGGGATTCGTGCGGTCCTACCTGTCCGCGTTCCCCGGTTACTACCTGACGGGCGACTTCGGTTACGTCGACGACGACGGATACCTGACGGTGCTGGGGCGCACCGACGACGTGATCAACGTTGCGGGCCATCGGCTTTCGACCGGGAGCATCGAGGCGGTCATCGCCGGGCACCGGGCCATTGCCGAGTGCGCCGTCATCGGCATCCACGACGACCTCAAGGGACAACGCCCCAGTGGCTACGTCGTATTGAAATCAGGGCAGTCCGTCGACCCTGACGTGCTGCAGCAGGAACTCGCGGGGATGGTCCGGGATCAGATCGGCGCCGTCGCCACCTTCCGTGATGTCACGGTCGTGGGCGCCCTGCCCAAGACCCGGTCGGGGAAGATCCTGCGAAAGACCATGCGGCAGATCGCCGAAGGAGCCGACTACGTCGTCCCGTCGACCATCGAGGACAGCTCGGTGATCGACGCGCTGATCCCGGTGCTGCGGCCGAGCTAGCGCCCGGCGACGCCGGGTAAGTTGGCGGCAATGTGGGGTTCTGTGGCGGTACTGGCGCTGCCTATCGCGTTCGATCCGGTGCGCCTCGGCGTCAATTTGTTGCTGATCTCGCGGCCGCGCCCGGCGCAGAACCTGCTGGTCTACTGGGTCGGCTGTGTGACCGCGAGCGTCATGCTGCTGTTGCTCCCGCTGCTGGCGCTGCACTTCACCGATCTTGCGTGGGTGCACGATCTGGCCAACCCGCGGACCACCGCCAGCGCGACCATGCGGCACATCCAGGTGGTCGTCGGCGTGCTGCTGCTGACCATCGCGGCGGTGACGGCAGTGCGGTTGGTGACCCGCCGGCGCACGCCGGATGCGGACGTCTCACCCATTTCGAAGTTGTTGCAGCGGGACCCGGACGCGCCGCCGCGGGGCGGATTGCTGGGACGCGCGCAAAGAGCCTGGGAGAGCGGGGCGCTGTGGGTCGCCGCCGTGATCGGTTTCTGGGCCGGCCCCAACCCGTCACTGGTGCTGTTCGCCCTCACGACCATCCTGGCGTCGGGTGCCGCGATCGGCACGCAGCTCGGCGTCGCGATGGTATTCATCGTGGTGAGCCTCGCCGTGGTTGAGGTGGTGCTGCTCTGCAACGTCGTCACCCCGACGAAAACCCAAGCGGCGCTGCGGAATGTGCACGACTGGGTGCGCGGCTACCGGCAGCAGATCGTGGTGGCCATCGTGACGCTCGTCGGCCTGGCGTTCGTGGCCCAGGGCGCCGGCCTGTTGGCGTAGGGTTGAACCCGGCTCCAACTGGGAAAAGAGTGGGGATGACTGATCACGAGGTCCACCACGACGGGTACCCGACACAGCGCAGAAAAGTTCGCTTCGACTGGTCGGATACCCCGCTGCACTGGGTTCCCGGAGATCCGTTCTCCACGCACATGCTGAACGTGTTGCATCTGATGTTGCCGGCAGGCGAGCGTTGGTTCATTCAGGTCGTCAACGAGGCGGAACCGCTCGTGGACGATCCCGAGATGAAAGCCGCGATAAAGCCGTTCGTGCAGCAGGAGGGCTGGCACGCCCAGGCGCACCAGATGGTTCTTCAGCATCTGGCGCAGCAGGGCATCGACACCACGCCGTTCACCGGCACGATGGAAGAGGAACTGCCCGCGGTGGGTGACAAGCAGTCGCGATTGCCGCGGGCACTGCAGCGCTGGTCGCTGTACCAGCGCCTGGCGGTTGCCGCGGCATTGGAACCCTTCAACGCGGCACTGGGCCAGTGGACCATCCAGAACCGCGGCCTCGACTACGCGGGCGCCGATCCGACGATGCTCGACCTGCTGCGCTGGCATGGCGCGGAGGAAATCGAGCACCGGGCGCTGGTGTTCGACATCTACCAGTATCTGTGCGGCAACTACGTCATGCGGGCGTTGACCATGCTGCTGACCGCGCCCGGCTTCCTGTTCACCTGGTACCGGGGCCTGCGGTACCTGATGGATACCGACCCGACCATCTCGGCGAAGCCACGCTGGCGCGACTGGTTGCGGGCCTCCAGGCAGTACCGGGTGCCGGGTCCGTGGCTGCTCATGGTGACGGTGCCGTTGCGCTACATCCGGCCCGGCTATCACCCCAACACCGAGGCATCGACGCAGATGGCGCTGGATTACCTGGCGTATTCACCGGTGGCGCGGGCCGCGCGGGAACGGGCCGAAGCCGCGGGTCAGTAGTCGAGCTGCGCCTTCAGGCCGAACTCCGCGAGGGTGCCGGATACGATGCCCCGCAGCTCATCTCGGGTGTTGGGCCGCCCTGGAAGATACGCAGAGATCCTGATCGACATCTTCCCGGCCGCCCGGCCCGAGGACAGGAACATCTGCCCGCCCATGGCCTCCAGCAAGCCCTTCGTGATGTCGGGCTCGACCGATCGCATGGACAGGTAGGCGGCATCGGTGCCGTCGGGCCGGTTCACCGCCGGCGGCACGTCGCCGACGTTGGAGCACGTGACCGGAAGGATGGTGCCGCCTGCTGCCATCGCGGCGATTTTCCGGACCGCCCACTTCGGCGTGATCGCCGCCAGTGCGGTCGGCGCCAGCGACTCGTCGTCGGGATTCTCGATGGTCTCCAGGGTGGCGCGGGTGATCTTCGCGCGGATGTCGCCGAGGTCCTTGGCCACATGCGTCGGGTCGACCACGACGTCGGCGCTCGTCAGCGCGTTGGCGCGGGTATCGCCGTCGGTCCGGCGCGACAGCACGAACCGTAGGGTGACCGTACCGTCCCCCTGGACGCGCCCGGTGGCCACCGCGAGTCGGCACGCGATACCGGCTATGAGCGAGTTACTACTGCCACCAAGGCTTTTCGCGCGAGCGTCCCACTCGTTCAGGTCGATCTGTGCGGTGAGTCCTGGTACGTCGACGGTCTGATCGGCATCGGTCCTGCTCGAGGCAGCCGGTGCCGCTTTGGCGGGCGTGCCGAGTTCGCCCCGTTCGCCCCGTTCGCGTCGGGCCATTCGAGCCACGGCGGCCACGGCGCGTGCCATGTCGGGCAGATCCTTGACCGTCTGCCGCAGATCCTCACGCAGTGCGCGGCCGCGCGGGCGTGCTCCCGCGGGCAGATAACCCAGGTCGGGTGTCTTGCCCTCGACAGCGTCGGCGACCGCCTGCCCGAAGGCGATGGCGTCGACGATGAGATGCGAAGCCACGAGACTGACAGCCGTCGCACCACCCTCGAGCGGCAGCACACCGAGATGCCATCCGGGGCCCTGCTCGGGATCGAGGGGCAACCGGACGCGTTCGTCGGACCACGCGCTCACCGCAGCGCGCGGCCGCGGCGTGGTGGCGAAATCGATGTCCTGCGACGCCGGAGGCAAGACCCAGCGATCCCGCGCGAACGGCAGCGACGACCGCTCGATTCTGCGGCCCAGCAATCCCGATCCGAGATTGCGGTGAAACCGCCGCAACGCATCGACGTCGACGGCCCGGTCGTAGATCCAGGTCATCTGCAGGATCGTGCCGTGACTCGCGCGAAGTGCGAGGAACGCGGTCTGGTCCAGGTAGGCGAGCCGGTCGTCCACCGGGGCACCGGCACCCGGGCCGACGTGCGCCACCGCCGGCGCCGTCGGAGCAGGGGTCTCGGTGAGCGATCCGGCAAGGTGATCGGCGAGCGCCCGGGGGCTCGGATGGTCGAAGATCAGGGTCGGCGGCAGAGCCAGCCCGGTCGCGGTTTTGAGGCGGTTGCGTAGTTCGACCGCCGTCAGCGAGTCAAACCCCAAATCCTCGAACGCGGCATCGCGGTCAATGTCCTCGGACGTGGGGTGGCCCTGGACCGCCGCCGCGTGCGAACACACCAGCGCGGTCAGCAGCTCGTGTTGTTCGCCCCGGGACAACGCCTTCAGGCGCTGGGTCAGCGCCGACGTCGACCCGCCGGCATCGGTGGGATTGGTGGGGTTGGTGGTCAACCGCCGCCGCGGGCTGCGCACCAGCCCGCTGAACAACACCGGCAGACCACCGCTGCGCGCCTTGGCATTGAGCGCTGTCCGGTTCAGGAGCGCCGTCACCGCGCTGGGGTGACCGATCGTCAGCGCGTCGTCGAACAACGTCAGGGCCTGCCCGGGGTTCATCGGAACGAGCCCGCTACTGCTGATCCGAGCCAGGTCCCGATCGTTCAGATGAGCCGTCATACCGCTGGGCTGCTCCCACAGCCCCCACGCCAGGGACGTGCCGGGCAATCCCAGGGCTTTCCGGTGCGCGGCGAAACCGTCCAAGAACGCATTCGCTGCTGCGTAGTTGCCCTGACCCGGTGCACCCACGGTGCCGGCGATCGAGGAACACAGCACGAACATCGACAAATCCAGCTCACGGGTGGCTACGTGGAGGTTCCATGCCGCGTCGACCTTGGCGCGCAGCACTGTCGTGAGCCTGTCGGGGGTCAGTGACGCGATCACCGCGTCGTCGAGCACCCCGGCGGCATGGATCACTCCACGCAATGGCGGGCAGCGCTGTGCCACGTGCGCCACCAGCGCTGCGACCGCGGCCATATCAGCCACGTCGCAGGCCAGCACGTGCACTTCGGTGCCGGCCTGTGCCAATTCGGCGGCCAGCGCGGCGACCCCGTCGGCACGGTCGCCGCGTCGACTAGCCAGTACCAGGTGGCGGACCCCGTAGGCGCGGACCAGATGGCGGGCCAGGTGTGCGCCGACCAATCCGGTGGCACCGGTGATCAGCACCGTGCCGTCGCCGAGCCGATCAGCCAGCGCTGTCGGCATGGTCAAGACCACCTTGCCGATATGGCGCGCCTGACTGATGAACCGGTAGGCCTCCACTGCGCAGCGGACGTCCCACGTGGTGACAGGAAGCGGCTGCAGTTGCCCGGTTTCGAAGAGCTTCGTCAACTCGCACAGCATTGCCTGCAGCCGCTGTGGTCCGGCCTCGGAGAGGTCGAACGCCTGGTACCGAACACCGGGATGGGTTGCGGCAACCGCTTCCGCGTCGCGGATGTCGGTCTTGCCCATCTCGATGAAACGCCCACCGCGGACCAACAACCGCAGTGACGCATCGACGAACTCACCGGCCAACGAGTCCAGCACCACGTCGACTCCGCGGCCGCCGGTGGTGGCCAGGAATCTGGCCTCGAAGTCGACCGAGCGGGAATCGCCGATGTGGTCTTCGTCAAAACCCATGGCGCGCAACGTGGTCCACTTGCCAGGGCTCGCGGTGACAAAGACTTCCGCCCCGAAGTGGCGAGCCAGTTGCACGGCAGCCATGCCCACCCCGCCCGTCCCCGCGTGCACGAGCACCGACTCCCCGGCACAGACCCCGGCCAAATCCGTCAACGCGTACAGGGCGGTCAGGAACGCCACCGGCGCGCCCGCGGCCTGCTCGAGCGACCAGCCCTGCGGCACCGTCGTCAGCAACTGCCCGTCGACCACCGCCACCGGGCCCGTGCCGGCCAGCACCCCCATCACGGCGTCGCCGACTGCGACGCCGGTGGCGCCGGGACCGGTCTCGACCACTACTCCGGCGCCCTCTGCACCCAGCACCGGGGCATGGCCGGGATACATGCCCAACGCCGCCATCACGTCGCGGAAGTTGACCCCGACCGCCGCCACTGCCACCCGGACCTGGCCGGCTTGCAGCGGTGCTTCGGCCTCGGGGCAGGGCCGGATCACCAGATTTTCCAGCGTTCCGCCGCTGCCGACCGCGAGCTGCCACGCCGATTCACCTGACGGTGGCGCCAAAAGTGCAGGGGCAGAGGCCAACCGGGCGGCGTGCACCTTGCCGGCCCGCACCAGCAATTGTGGCTCGCCGGCAGCGACCAGCGCGGCCACATCCAGCGTCGCGTCCGAGTCGAGCAGCACGATCCGGCCCGGGTTCTCGGCCTGCGCCGAACGCACCAGACCCCACACCGCCGCGGCCGCCAGATCGCTGACATCCGTCCCGGGCAATCCCACCGCGCCGCGGGTCGAGACCACCAGCGTGCCGGCCCGGTCCTCGGCCAACCAGTGCTGCAGCACCTCGAGGGCGGCGCGGGTGGCGTCATGCACTGCGCCCACCACGTCGTCACGGCCAGACTCGCACTCCCACACCACCACCGCGTCGTGGTCTGCCGCAGCACCGGACCGGAAGTCTGCCCAGGACCGCGTCGCATGCGGCAGAGCGCCATCAATAGTGTTGTGGTCCAACGATATCGGAGTCCAGATCACTTCCAGTGGCCCGTGATCGGGGCCACCGGCAGCGGTGGGCAATCGGCCGGCGCTCATCGGACGGGTGACCAGCGAGCGCACCGTCAGCACCGGCGAACCGGCACTGTCGGCCACTTCCACAGATATCTCGTCGTGTCCCAGTGCCGTGATGCGGGCCCGTACCCGCCCGGCACCGCCGGCATGCAGTGACACCCCGCGCCACGAAAACGGCAGCACCGTCTGCGTGGTGTCGATGGCCAGTCCCATGACGTGCAGCACCGCATCCAAGACAGCTGGATGGATTCCCATCTCATCGCCCGGCATTCCGATCTCGGCGGGTGCGGCGACTTCGGCGAAGAGGTCGGTGCCGCGTCGCCAGATCGCGACCAATCCTTGGAACGCCGGTCCGTACCCGTATCCGCGCTCCGCCAGCCGCGCGTAGCCGTCGGTGATGTCTACGCGCTCCGCCCCGGGCGGCGGCCACACCGACAGGTCCGCCGAAGGCTCCACGGCAGTGACCATCAGGGTGCCCTCAGCGTGCAGCAACCACTCCGCCTCGGATTCGTCGCGACGTGAGTACACCGAGACCGGGCGGCTCCCCGTCTCCGCGGCGGCGCCCACCACCACCTGAAGCCGGGCCCCGGCGTCTTCGTCCAGGACCAGCGGCGCGGCCAGCACCAACTCCTCGATGGCTCCGCAACCCACCTCATCGGCGGCCCGGATGGCCAGCTCCACAAAACCGGTCCCGGGAAACAGGATCACACCGCCCACCATGTGATCGGCCAGCCATGGTTGATCCGCCGGCGACAGCCGACCGGTCAGGACCACTCCGCCGGAGTCAGGCCGCTCGACGACCACGCTCAGCAACGGATGGTGTGCGTCACCCAGACCCAGATCGGCGGTGTCCCCAGGGCCGGTGGCGGCCGGTACCGACCAGAAGCGGCGCCGCTGAAATGCGTAGGTAGGCAATTCGATCCGGCGTCCACCCGATCCGGCGAGAGCCGCCGGCCACTGCACTGCCATACCGGTGGTGAACAGCCGGGCGGCGCCGCTCATCAGTGCATCCAACTCCGGGCGACCTTTGCCGAGTAGCGACACCACGACCGGCTCGGCCGGTGACAACGACTGTTCGATGGACGCAGTCAGGCCGCTACCGGGACCGACCTCGACGAAGTGGGTGACTCCATGTGCCTGCAGATTCCGGACGCTGTCGGCGAAACGAACGGGCCGGCGAATGTGCTCTACCCAGTACTGCGCCGAGCCGAAGCCACCGTCGGCGTCCACCGGCTGCGCCGTCACATTCGAGACCAGCGCAATCTGGGGCTCCCGCACCTGGACCCCGGCGGCAACCCGCGCGAACTCGTCGAGCATCGGTTCCATCAACGGTGAGTGGAATGCATGCGAGACCGCGAGCGGGTGCACCCGGCGGCCCTGGGCGGCCAGCCGCTGCGCGGTTGCGGTCACGGCGCTCCGCACACCCGAGATCACCACCGACTCGGGAGCATTGATCGCCGCGATCGCCGCTCCCTCTGCCAACAGCGGCGCCACGTCGTCTGCAGCGGCGCTCACCGCAGTCATCGCGCCACCTGAGGGCAGAGCCTGCATCAGACGTCCCCGCGTCGCCACCAGGAGCGCGGCGTCGGGCAGCGTCAACGCTCCGGCGACGTACGCTGCCGAAAACTCGCCCACCGAATGCCCCATGACGAAGTCCGGCGTCACACCCCAGCTCCGCAGCACCGCGAACGACGCGACCTCCACGGCGAACAGCGCCGGCTGCGCGAATTCCGTCAGATCGAGCAGACCGCTGTCGGAATCCCAGAGCACCTGGCGTAGCGGCAACCGCAGATGCCGATCCAGCTCATCGGCCACTGCGTCAAAAGTCTTGGCGTACACCGGCAATTGGTCATACAACTGCCGGCCCATCCCGAACTGTTGGGACCCCTGCCCGGGGAACACCACCACTGACTTTCCCACCGGCCCCGCGCGACCGGTCACCACGGCCGCGTCCGGCTCGCCGGCGGCCAACCGCGCCAGTCCCGCGGTGAGCGCCTGACGATCGGCGCCCAGCACCACCGCTCGATGCTCGAACGTCGAACGCAGGGCCAGCGAATACGCCACATCGACCGGCTCGAGCCGCGGATCAGCGCGCAGATGGGCCGACAACCGGGCCGCCTGTGCCGTCAGCGCCTCGGCTGACTTGCCCGAAATCACCCATGGGAGCACCGGCGGATCTCCCTGGGCCACAGGGGCGGTCTCCGGCTCGTCGACCGGGCCCTGCTCCAAGATCACATGCGCATTGGTGCCGCTGATCCCGAACGACGACACACCCGCCCGCCGCGGACGCCCATCCTGCGGCCAAGCCCGCGCCTCGGTCAGCACCGATACCGCGCCGCGGTCCCAATCGACTCGCGGGGAGGGCACGTCCACGTGCAGCGTCGCCGGCATCAGGCCATGGCGCATCGCCTGCACCATCTTGATCACGCCGGCCACGCCTGCGGCGGCCTGGGTATGCCCCATGTTCGATTTGATCGAGCCCACCCACAACGGCCGGCCAGGCGGGCGCTCTTGTCCGTAGGCAGCCAAAAGTGCTTGCGCTTCAATGGGATCGCCCAACGTGGTGCCCGTGCCGTGCCCCTCCACCACGTCCACGTCGGCGGCGGTCAACCTGGCGCTGGTCAGTGCTGCCCGAATGACCCGCTGCTGGGACGGCCCGTTGGGCGCGGTCAGGCCGTTGGAGGCGCCATCCTGGTTGACCGCACTACCGCGCACCACCGCCAACACCGAATGCCCCAACCGGCGGGCATCGGACAACCGTTCCAGCACCAGCACCCCGGCGCCCTCGCCCCACGCCGTCCCATCGGCGCCTCCCGCAAAGGCCTTACACCGGCCATCGGGAGCCAGCCCCCGCTGCCGGCTGAACCCGACGAAAGTCTCCGGCGACGTCATCACCGTCACGCCACCGGCCAATGCCAGATCGCATTCCCCCGACCGCAATGACTGCGCGGCCCAGTGCAGCGACACCAGCGAAGAGGAGCACGCGGTGTCCACCGACACCGCGGGTCCCTGGAGCCCGAGCACATACGCCACCCTGCCCGAGGCCACACTCAACGCCGAGCCGGTCAGCCCGTAACCTTCCAACCTGTCGGTGCCCGCGGCGCCGTATCGCTGTGCGAAGACTCCGGTGAACACCCCGGTGGCCGATCCCTGCAGCGACGTGGGGTCAATCCCGGCCTGCTCCAAGGCTTCCCACGAACATTCCAGCATCAACCGCTGTTGTGGATCCATCGCCAGCGCCTCACTGGGCCCGATTCCGAAGAACCCCGCATCAAAGCCGGCCGCGTCCGTGAGGAAACCACCCCAGCGCGTGTAGATCTTGCCCGCCGCATCGGGATCCGGGTCGAACAAACCCTTGGCATCCCAACCGCGATCGGTCGGAAAGTCCGACACCACGTCCCGGGCATTGGCCACCATGTCCCACAGGCCCTGTGGGGTGTTCACCCCGCCGGGGAACCGGCACGCCATTCCCACGATTGCCACCGGCTCATCGACCGGCGCTGACGGGGCCGGCGCGAGCGGGCTGCTCCCCGAGGCCAATTGAGCTTCCACGTGCTGAGCCAGTTGCGAGATCGAACCGTAGTCCCAGCCCACCGTGTCCGAGAGGTGCAGCCCGGTAACCGCCGCCAGTCGATTACGAAGTTCCACAGTCATTTTCGAGTCGAAGCCGAGTTCAGAAAACGCGAGATCCCGATTCAACGTCTGCGGGCCGGGCAGCCCAAGCATCTTCGCGACCTCAGCACCTACCGTATCGGCCACGAGCCGGTGCTGTTCCTGCCGCAGGCCGGCGAGCCGCTCGCTGAGCGTCACGTCGCCGACAGGAGTGGCCGGTGCCGTGACCGACGGTGGCACGACGCTGGGGAGGTCCCAAATCGGCGGCACCGGGCGCTCGGTGCGCAGTTCGGTGCGGAGAAGCTTGCCGGTCGGCGTCCGGGGCAACTGCTCGACAACGGCGAACCTGTGCGGCACCTGCACGGCGGAGAGCTGAAACAGCAACCGCTGGTGGAGGTCTCGGATGGCCGAGTCGTCGATGACGGCATCTTCAGCAGGGATGAGAAACGCCTGCAGGGTCGAGACGCCGACCGATTCCGCTACCGCGACGACCGCGGCGTGGGCGACTCTGTCGTCCTCGGTGATGAGCCGCTCGATCTCGCGCGGATTGACGTTGACGCCGCCGATGATCTCGGTGTCGTCCGTGCGGCAGCAATACGTGACCCACCCGTCGGTGTCGACGGACACCCGGTCCCGGGTGTCGAGCCACTCGCCGTCTCGCCGGAGAAGTCTCGCCGGACGGTTCCAGTAGCCCGGCGATATCGACGGGCCCCGCACCCAGAGGACGCCCTCGACACCGGGTCCGGCGGCGGTGCTCTCGGCGGTGACAACGCGAATCTCATAGGGCGGAAGGACTTTTCCGATGGTTCCCGGCCGCCAGCTCTCGACGGTGTTCGACACGAAGGTCTGCCCGACTTCGGTCGAGCCGATGCCGTCCAGTATCGGGATGCCGCCGAAGAACTCCGTCATCCGCTCGGCGAGACGGACGTCCAGCGCCTCGCCCGCCGACACCACGGCGCGAAGCGAACGGAATGAGTCCGGTGAGCACATATCGACAATGCGTGCGAAAAGTGTTGGTACGCCGTAAAGCACCGATGCGCCGAAGGTCGCGCTCAGGCCGGCCGTGGCATCCGCGGTCACCGGCCGGGGATTGATGACCGCCGAACCGCCTGTCGCGAGCGGGAACCAGACGGAGTTCCCCAGCCCGTACGCGAAATACATGGGGGCGCTGCACAGTCCGGTGTCGTCGGAGGTGAGCCGCAACGCTCGGTCGCACATGGCGTCGACGTAGGCCCGCACGTCGGAGTGCCGATGGAGAGCGGCCTTCGGTGCGCCCGTCGTGCCGGAGGTGTAGGTGGCGTAGGCGTGTGCATCGGCACTCACCTGCGCGTAGCCGGCCGGTTCGGCATCGGCGGCTTCAGAAATCAGCTCCGCGGCTTCGGCGCCGGCCGCCTGTCGAAAGTGGTCGAGGAGAGTGCCGGTGGTGATGACGAGCGCGGGCTCCGTGTCTTGTTCGGCGAATGCGTGATCGCGGCGATTGAGTTCGGGATTCGCCAGGAACACCACGATGCCTCGCCCGAGGCACGCCAGCATCAGCTGTACGAGTTCCGGCGAATCCGGCAGGCACAACAGGACGCGGTCTCCACCCGACAGGCCGCGGCGCTGCAGCACAGTCCCCAAACATGCTGCCCCGTCGTGGATTTGACCATGGGTGACGACGTGCGGCCCGTAGTAGGCCGGCAGGTCCCGCCATCCGGCGCGCGCCGCGCGTTCGGCCAGCAGCTCTGCCAGATTTCCATTCGGCATGGCGGGCTCCGTCATGACGTTTCCGGGGAGAAGTCGAGGAAGTACTCGGTGACGATGATGGCGGGATGTCCTCCGATGAGGATGCGGTACCGGCGGCCAACGGGTTTCGGTGCCGAGGTCTGTCCGGTGGCGGCCGCGAGCCAATCGGGTGGTTCCGCGATCCAGACGTCGGCCGGCTCCTTGAACGTTTCGAGGCGGCTGGCGGCCATGATTTCACCGATGGGCGAGTTCGTGGTCATCAACTCTGCCGTAATCGAGCCGGGCAGCAGATCGATGGCGATGAGCGACTCGGCCCCCACGAATCGGCGGCCTGAGCTGCGGCCGTTGAGCAGGATGCGGCGCTGCAGGATTCTGCTGTCCGACAACTGCTCCCACGCCGCCATGTCGCGTGAATGAATCTGCTGCTCGATGATCTGCACAACGATCTCTTCGTCGGTGACGACGCCGAGAATCCGGGTTAGGGTGCCGTTCGTCGCTATCAGTATCCGCAGGTCCCGATTGAGCTGGTGGATATCTTCACCAGCCAGAAAGCACTCAGTCATGTGGCCGTTCCTCGTCGTGGCTGTGCCGCCCGCGTCTGCCCATCAGAAAGTGCGCGTGGGTTCCTCTCTTTCACTCAGAACGTGCGGTTCATGATGCGCCACGAGTGCGCGCCGCGCATGGCGAACTCGCGGAAAATGATCTGGTTGTGCGACTTTCGCGGCGCGGAAGGATTGCCTAACCATAGCGGGAGGCTGCGGCGCAACGGCGATTGGTAGCGTGAAATAAGCACTGTGACAATGTTTTTCACGCAGCTGGAATAGGATTCGATTCTTTCGGGCCCTCGCAGCGTAGGCAGGTGACCGATTCGAAGGTGAAGTCGCCGCACCGGGGACAGAAGAAGTCGAGCATGTGCGTGCCTCTCTGAGGGGACAGTAGTGGCTCGTCTCTACCCGGCTGCCCGCACGGTGAAACCGCACGTGTGCTGGTTGACAGTCGGTTCACAGCAACGCCGCTGGAGCGCTCACGGCGCGCAGATCAAGCGCGACGGGGTGCGGCGAGGCGCTCGCGGCGCAGCAGCTCAACCTCGGGGAGGTCGAGGGGCGGTAGGTCGCCGACCACCTGGGACAGCAGGTAGTCGGCCAGCTCCGGGTTGCGGGCCAGGCACGGGCCATGGAGGTAGGTGGCGACCACGCTGCCCTGCACGACGCCGTCGTAGCCGGAACCCGCGCGATTGCCGGCGCCCTTCTCGACGCGTGCCAGGGGCTGGGCGAGCGGCCCGAGATCAGTTCCGCCGCGGTGGTTTTCGAAGCCGGTGAGCTTCTGGGTGAGGCCGTCGATCACCGGCACCGAGGCCACTTCGCCGATGGTGCGCTCGGGCTGCGGAGAGGTGGTGACATCCAGGAGCCCGACGCCGTCGACGCGCTCGCCCGACGACGTCTCATACCAGTGTCCGAGCACCTGGATGGCAGCGCAGATGGCCAGCACCGGGGTGCCGCGTTCGGCCGCGCGCTGCAGCCCCGGGTACTGCAGCAGGTGCCGGGTCGCCAGGCGCTGCGCGTAGTCCTCGGCGCCGCCGAGGGTATAGAGGTCCATCGAATCCGGCACCGGGTCGTTCAGCGTGATCTCGACGATCTCCGCGTCAATTCCCCTGAGCCGCAGGCGCTGTCGCAGGACGACGGCGTTGCCGCCGTCGCCGTAGGTGCCCATGACGTCGGGCAGGACCAGGCCGATCTGAACGGGAGTCGTTTTGCTCCTCACGTCCGCGCCAGTGCTCATGCCAGCTCCCGATTCAGCTGCAGGAACGCCGTGTAGTTCGCGATCACCTCGACGTGGCCGGGCGGGCACGACTTGATGGCGGCCACGGTGTCGTGTACCAACGTGTGGTCGACGCTCGCATAGCCCAGCCGCACCGCGAGATCGGTACCGCGCTCGCCGGCCGAAACGATGGGCGCCGGGAAGTCCACGAAGTGCTCGAAGTTCACGTCCCACAGCCAGGACAGGTCTTCGCCGTCGGGCACCTGGCCGTTCACCGAAATAACCGCTCCCGCAACATCACTGGAAACCATTGACAGCGCCTCCTGCCAGCCGGCGGGATTCTTGGCCAGCAGCATGCGCACGGTGTGCTCGCCGACCTGCAGGGTGCGGTACCGTCCCGCGACCTCGTCGACCGTCGACACCGCGGCCACCGCGGCGGCGGGCGACGCACCCAACGCGACCGCCGCAGCCACGGCCTGCGTGGCGTTGCCGCGGTTCACCGTGCCTGGCAGAGCCAGCATCATCGGCGCGGTAAAGCCTTCCGGCCCATAGATATTCGTTTCGTCGTACCACCACTGCGGGGTCGGCCTGGAGAAGTCGGTCCCGGTGGAGTGCCAGTGCCCGTTCTCCCGGACGATCACCTCGCCGCTGCGCGGGCAGCTCACGGAGTCGCCGGACCAGCCGCCACCGGCGGCCACCCACACCACGTTGGGACAGTCGTACGCTGCGGAAGTCACCAGGACGTCGTCGCAGTTGGCCACCACGACGGCGTTGGGGTGCCGCGCCAGCCCGGCGCGCAACGTGCGTTCGATGTGGTTGATCTCGCCGACGCGGTCCAGCTGGTCGCGGGACAGGTTGAGCAACACGATCACCGATGGATCCACCGTGTCGGACACGTGCGGCACGTGCATCTCGTCGACCTCGAGTGCGGCCAGCGCAGCCTTGCGTGACCCGGCCAGCGCGGCGATCAGCCCGGCGTCCATGTTGGCGCCCTCGCTGTTGGAGGCCACGGGCCCGATGGTCGCCAGCGCGGCGGCCGTCATCCGCGTGGTCGTGGACTTGCCGTTGGTGCCGGTGACGACGACGGAGCGCCGCCCGGAACCGAGCTGTCCGAGGATCGACGGGTCCAGCTTCATGGCGACGAGCCCGCCGATCATGGCGCCGGCACCGCGGCCCGTCACCCGCGACGCCCACCGGGCGGCGGCGCCCGCGCCCAGCGCGACACGTCCTCGTGCGGTGATCATCCCCGGAATTCTAGGAGGACGGCCCCGAATGTGACGACACGTGTGAGGGCGCCCACTTACGGCAGCCGGACACTCGGCCGCTTGCGCACGATGCCGTCGTCGAGCATCTGCTGGAAGTGGTCGGTGACGGTCTGGTCGATGGGCCGGTACACCAAACCAAGCTCGCTCTGGCTGCGGCTGGCGTCGAAGACCAGGGGGTAGCCCACGTTGGTATCGACGAAATCGCGCGTCAACCCGATGACCGGTGCGACGGCCTTTACCGCGACCTTGGGCACGTTCAGCCACGGGAACGGATAGAGCACGCCGAACTTCGCGCGCAGAATCTGGCCGATCTCCAGCAGGCTCAGCGAGGCGGCGTTGACGAGGTAGCGGCCGTGCGCTTCGGGGGTGTAGCCGGCCCGCAGGTGCGCATCGGCGACATCGCGGACGTCCACCACGCCCATGGTCAACTCGGGCGCACCGGTCAGCATGGTGCCGTCGGCGAACTGCTTCATGGTCGCCAAGCTCGCCGAGTCGCTGGCGCTGGTCAGCGACGGGCCGAGCACCAGGCCCGGGTGGATGGTGACCAGGTCCCAGCGGTCCTGCGCCTTCTGATAGCGCCATGCCTCCCGCTCGGCCACGGTCTTGGAGTACGAATACGGCTGGTGGTCGACGCTGCTGGTGGTGTTCCACTGGTCCTCGGTGAACACGCCGCCGGGGACGTCGCGGGATTCGCGGGCGTCGCCGTAGATCGCGACCACGCTGCTGGTCAGCACCACGCGCTTGACGCTCTCGGTGCGGTTCACCGAATCCAGCACGTTGCGGGTGCCTTCCAGCGCCGGCCGGACGAGCGACTCTGCCGGGTCGGTGACGCCCTGCAGCAGGAACGGCGACGCCGTGTGCATGACGAGCTCGCAGCCGGCCATCGCCTCGTCGAAGCTGCCGGTATCGAGCAGGTCCGCTTTGAAGAGCTTGAGCCTGCCGGGATGGTCGGCCGACAGCTTATGGAGGTGCTCCAGGCCGGTTGGCTTCTGCGGATTACGTACCGTGCCGTGCACCGTGTGCCCGGCTTCGAGGAGGTAGCGAACGATCCAGCTGCCGATATACCCGCTGGCGCCGGTGACGAGGACGGGGGCGTCTGGGGCGATCGTGGTCATGGTTTCAGGCCTTTCCTGCCAGCGTGATGGCGTCAGGGATCGTGCGGCCGGGGAATCCGATGCGGTCGACCAGCGGGCGGACCAAGCCGGGCACGCGGGCGACGACCGAGTTACGTCTCGGCGCGACGATCAAGGGGGCGCGGTGTTCGATGCCCGTGACGATAGCCTCGACCACCTCGTCGAGGGGGATCATCTTCCACAATCCAGATTTGTTGCCGCCCCACAGCGTGTGGCCGGCTGGGTCGTCGTGGACGTCGTCCATCATCGGCGTCTTGAAGAACGTCGGGTGGACGCTGCCGACGGTCACTCCGTAGTGGCGCAGTTCGAGCCGGGTGGCGTCGCACAGTGCCCAGACGCCCGCCTTGCTGGCGACATACGGACCATTGAGCGGCGAGTGGACGAAGGCGGCCATCGAAGACACCGCGAGCAGATGGCCTCTCTGCTTCTTGACGTGTGGGACCGCAGCCCGGAAGGTGCGCCACACCCCGCTGAGGTTGATGTCGATCACGCGCTCGAACACTTCCGGCTCCAGGGTTTCCAGCGGCGCCATGGACGCGATGCCCGCGTTGGCGACCACGACGTCGACTCGGCCGAAGTGTGCGGCCGCGGCGTCGACCGCCGACTGCAGGCTGCCGAGGTCGCGCACGTCCGCGGCCCAGCCGCGGGCGACGGTGTCCGGCCCCAGCTCCGCGGCTTGTCGCTGCGCCAGGTCACCGTCGAGGTCGAGCAGGGCGAGGTTGGCGCCGCGCGCCCGGAGTTGCCGCGCGACGGCGGAGCCGAGGCCTCCTGTCGAACCGGTGAGGACCACGGTGCGGCCGGCGAGGTGATACCGCGTCACGATGCGGCCGCCGGAACGTGGCGGGACAGGAAGTCGAGCTGGTCGGTGACGTTGCGTTCGAACTCCTCGCCGACGTAGATGTCGAAATGACCGGTGTCGTAGAGCTTGATCTCGCCCCGGGGTGCCTGCGCGGCGTACTTCTGGGTGGGCCCTGGCGGGGCGACGGCGTCCTGCTCGCAGATGGCGAAAAAGATCGGGCAGGTGACGTTGCGGGCCCGGCGGCCGGGGAAGTGACGCACGATCTGCAGGGCGAAGCGCGCGGCGACGTCGCGTTCGATGTCGGCATCCGGCGGCAAGAGGTTCTGGATCCCGGCGACCGAGTCGGGTGAGGTCATCAGTGCCGTCGACCCAGGCGGCCCGTACGTCGGGACCATGACCGGTTGGTGGCCGAGGAGGGCGCCGATCTGATCCCGCAACGCGCGGGCAGTGACCTTGGCCGACGTCAACGGCGGGATGGCGAACGACGACGCGAGGCCGTCGGTGAACGGACACTGCGCGATCGCCGCGGCAAGCCGCTTGTCCTGCGCGGCGGTGACGATCACGTGCCCGCCACCGAACGAGGTTCCCCAGACCACGACGCGGTCGGGATCGACGCCGCCAAGGGTGCGGGCGTACGCGACAGCGCTGCGCCAGTCTTCGAGCTGCCGGTCGATGTCGAGCAGTTGGCGCGGCTCGCCCGAGCTGGCACCGAAGTGCCGGTAGTCGAAGACGAGGCAGGCGTACCCGGCGGCGGTGAAGCGCTCGGCAAAGGCGTCGAGGCGCATTTCTTTGACGCCGCCGAGACCGTGGGCCATCACGATGATCGGCCGGTTTGCGGGGGCGGGGGTTGTGGGCGTGTACAGCCAGGCGGCGCAGGTGGCGTCGCCCGACGGGAAAGTCGCATCGGTGCGGGTCATGTAGCGAGAATATGTAAGTGAATCCAAAATTGTAAGTACTTCTAAAAGTGGTACCGGTTACACTCTGGGCGTGGCCGATCCCGGGATGACCAGAACGCAGCGACGGGCCGAGGCCAACCGGCGCTCCGTCGTCGACGCTGCCCGCGAGATCATCGCGACCGAAGGTGTACACGGGCTGAATCTCGAGGCCGTCGCCGAGCGGGCGGACGTCGCACTGCAGACCGTCTACAACCGCGTGGGCGGGCGGGCCGCGTTGCTCACCGCAGTCGCCGAGCAGGCGATGGAGGAGAACCGGGCCTACATGGACGCGGCATACGCGGCAGACGGGACGGTGGAAGAGCGAATTATGCTGGCGGCCAACGCGTATGCCCGCTTTGCCCGCGAACGTCCGCACGAATTCCAGATCCTCGTCGAACCGCCGGACGTCCCGGACGCGGTCGACCGCATCGCGGAGTTGACCCGTACCCAGAACGCGAAACTCGCGGCCGTGCTGCGCTCAGGTATCGAGGCCGGGCTGGTGAATCCCGCGCTCGACCCCGATGACCTCGCGACCGTGTTCTGGGCGACCTTCAACGGCCTGCTGGCTCTGTCCTGGCGTCCCGGCGCATTACGGTCCGGTCCGGAAGAAATCGACCGATTGCTCGCGGCATACCTGGCCACGGTCGCAGACGGTCTGCGCGTCCGGGTCTGATCCACGTCCGATCGGCGACACGCTGCGGGGGCCGCCGGGATCTGGCCGGACTTGTCGGCGGGCCGTGCCATTCTTGCCACGTGGACGAAACCAACCTCGGCTGGGGCCGACCGGCCACTGAGGCCGGGGCGGGTTGGGCTGTCGTCGACGTAGAGACATCAGGCTTCGATCCCGGCCATGCGCGCGTCATCAGCGTGGCGGCACTGGCCCTCGGAGACGACGGCAATGTGGAGCACTCGTTCAGCAGCCTGCTGAATCCCGGGGTCGACCCCGGCCCCACACACGTGCACGGCTTGACCTCCGAGATGCTGGCGGGCCAGCCGACCTTTGGTGAGATGGTCGGCGACCTGGCCGCCGTGCTGTCCGGTCGCACGCTGGTCGCCCACAACGCCGGTTTCGACTACGCCTTCCTGGCCGCCGAGTGCGAGCGCGTCGGCGCGGTGCTGCCCGTCGACAGCGTCATGTGCACCGTCGAGCTGACCCGCCGGCTCAA
Organism: Mycobacterium sp. FW102-FHT13B02; assembly: GCF_058790275.1. NCBI lineage: Bacteria > Bacillati > Actinomycetota > Actinomycetes > Mycobacteriales > Mycobacteriaceae > Mycobacterium > Mycobacterium sp. FW102-FHT13B02. The sequence continues at coordinate 230,014 of NZ_JBYTCM010000006.1, read as the reverse complement.
CCTGGGCACCGAGAACCTGCGGCTGGAGACCCTCGCGACGCACTACGGCGCGACGCAGATTCGTCCGCACGATGCCCTCGACGACGCTATGGTGCTGGCCCAGATCCTCAAACCGGCACTGGCCGCGGCGCGCGAGCACCGGCGCTGGCTGCCCATCCGCAACGTAGGCCGCAAGCGCTGGCCGAGCGGCGCCATCACGCACGACGAACTCCGGCCGCTGAAAGTCCTGGCGTCGCGGCTGCCGTGTGCCTACGCCAACCCCGGCCGGTTCGTCCCGGGCCAGCCGTTGGTGCAGGGCATGCGGGTGGCGCTGTCGGGTGAGATGCAGCGCACGCACGAAGAAGTGATCGAGCGCATCGTGCATGTCGGGCTGTCCTACTCCGACAGCGTCGATGTCCACACCTCGCTGGTCATCTGCAACGACCCGGCGCCCGCCCAGGGGAAGGGTTACCAGGCCAGGGAGCTCGGCGTCCCGTTGGTCTCGGACGCCGAATTCATGACGCTGCTGGGCCACGTGGTCGGCGGCTCGGACGTCGAGGAGTTCGTCGACCGGACGCCGGCCGGCGACCAGTTCATGTTGTTCTAGCGGTCTCTGCTGAAAATCTTTAGTCACTTTGTTTGCGCTGGTCACGGTAGGTAACTAGCGCCCCACTTGTCGCGGCCATTTGTCGGTGATTCGAACCAGTGTTCGATATATGAGATTCGCCGATCCGGCCGCTGTCGAGGAGGCCTACGCCGCCTACGAGGCGGCGCAGGCCCGGCTCGCAGCCCTGGACTACACCGGCCTGGACGTGCCGACATTGTTGGAGTTGCAGTCGCGCCGCGAAACCCTCAAATGCGCGGCCGAGGCCGTCGATCACCGGATTCTTACCGCGGCACAGTCCCAGACCACGGCCCGGGAGCTGGGGGCGAAAAACTGGGCTGAGGTGCTGCGCATCCGATTGCACATCGACACCACCGAAGCCAACCGTCGGGTCCGCGACGCCCTGCATTTGGCGCCCCGCACCGGGTTGACCGGAGGGGCGCTGTCGCCCGTGTGGGAGTTCGTCGCCGCCGCCCAGGCCGAGGGTGCGATCAACCCCGAACACGTCAAAGTGAACGGCCAGTTCATCAACAAACTCCCCGGCTGGGTCGACCCCACCACCAGTCGGCAGTTCGAACAATCCCTGGTCGCCGGTGCCCGGCACCAAACCCCGGAAGAACTGCGCGCCGCCGCCGAGGCCCTGCTCTACCTGCTCGACCAAGACGGACCGCTACCCGATGATGCCGAACGTGCCCGCAAACGCGGTGTCACCGTGTCGAAACAACGACCGGACGGGATGTCGGATCTGCAGGGCACCCTGACCCCCGAAGCCCGCGCCTACCTCGACTCCCTGCTGGACAAGTACGCCGCCCCCGGCATGTGCAATCCGGCTGACCCGCAGCCCTGCATCTCCGGAACCCCGTCAGCCGAGCAGATCGCCGCCGACACCCGCACCCCGGCCCAGCGCCGCCACGACGCCTGCACAACGCTGTTCCAGATGCTGCTGTCCTCCGGAACACTCGGTGAGCACAACGGCGTCCCGGTCAGCGTCGTCGCCACCTGCACCGTCACCGAACTGGAGCAGCGCACCGGGACCGCACTCACCCACACCGGCAGCAAGCTGCCCATCAAGGATCTGCTGCAGATGGCCGCCACCAACGGTGCCGACCACTACCCCGGGGTGTTCGACCAGCACAATGAACAACCCCTGTACATGGGCCGGGCCCGGCGCACCGCCACCGTTGCTCAACGCTTCGCGTTGTTCGGCCGCGATCATGGCTGCACCAAGCCCAATTGCACCGCTCCCGCCTCGCGCTCGCAGGTCCATCACATCGACAATTGGCGCGATGGCGGTCTCACCAACGTCAACACAATGACCCTGGCGTGTGGCTGCGACAACGTTCTCGCCGACACCGGCGGCTGGAGCACCACCATGAAAAACGGCCGCACCCACTGGACCCCACCACCGCTCCTGGACGTCGGCCGACCCAGGACCAATCAGTACCACCACCCGACGCTCTACCCACCCGAGAGCGGAGGCGATGACGGTGAAACAGACAGTCCCGCAAGCTGATCCGGCGCCAGCGGCACCGGAAGGCCACGCCGACCAGCTGCGGCGGCGGTACCGCATACGTTGCGCGGCGCACGGCTGCCCAGCGCTGGCAGTGGCGTCAGCCCGCGACGCGCCGGCTGAATGTGCCGTGGAACCCGATCGGCAGATGGTGTTCCAGATGCGCGGTGGCCAGCGGTCCGTCTTCGATGGTCCGGGCATCGAAGATCACCAGTTGCGAATGATGGCTCCGCAGATCGTGATTGAGCACCAGTAGCCAGCCGTCGTCCTCGGCGGCAGTGCGGGAGCGGGGGACGAACAACGGCTCGCCGGTCTGGGCCAGCCCGAAATCGAAGGTGCTCTGCACGCCGGTGCGGTGGTCGATGCGCGTCACCGCGTTGTAGTGGCCGACATCCTCGGTGGCCTTGCAGGCGTAGGTGACATTGTGTTCCTGTGTCGAGCGGCGCCAGTCGTACTGCGGGAATTCCATTGGCGCCGTTGCTGATAGCACCGTCTCGGTGACGCGTCCGGACGTGCTGATCCGGAACCGCGACAGGTGTCCCCGGGGCCACTCGTCGATGGTCAGATGCGCGCGGGGATCGGTGGGGTCGGCCGGCTCCTGCCAGGCCTGTCCGAGCTTGCGCCAGACATCGGGCTCTTCGAACCGGAAGAACTCCACCACAGTGTCGGAGCCGTCTTCGAAGGCATTGGTGACGTGGACGTGGGTCAGGGCTTCGTGCTCGATGATGCGCGGCTTGGAGCCGTCGCGGGGCACCAGGGCGAAGCGCGTCGAACCGTTGCGGGCCTGATGGTCCAGGGCCTGTGCCAGGGATCGGGTGCGCAACAGCGTCGGGATGTTGGGCCGCAACGGATCCAGGACGAACACCATGTGGTTCTCGGTGAGCGCGAAGTCGTGGTTCCACACCATGTCCCACAGCTTCAGTGAGCTGATCTGGTGGCTGCGGCCGGCGCGATCCACCTTGAAGCACCGGAGTCGCGGCGTGGGCAGCAGGTCGAGGCCGAAGTTGTAGACCTCGCCGGTGTGCGGATCCCACTTGGGATGGGCGGAGAAGGAACCGAGGTAGCCCAGCCGGTCACCGTCAAAATGCTTGTAGCCCAAAGTGTCCAGTGAGTCGGGATCGATCTTGTAGGGCGCCCCGCCTTCCCACATGGCGAGCAGTTCGCCGCAGATGGTGGCCATGTTGGTGTTGCCGGTGTTGGCCGGCGGGAGCAGATTGCCGCGCAGCGTGGGGGCGTTGGTGGTGATGCCGCGCTGGCTCATCACGTCGCCGCCGCGGTACTGCTTGGTGCGCACGTAGCGGTTGGTGAAGCGGACGGTCTTGCCGTCGAGGACGAACCGGGACACCATGCCGTCGGCATCGAACATGGTCTTCAACACGGTATCGCCGACCTCGAACTTGCCGGGCCCGATGCGGAACAGCGTCCCGGTCAATTCCGCCGGGAGGGTGCCGTCGATGCGGGCGACCTGGTAGTCCAATTCGTCGTACAGGGATGCGAACGCGCGGCCATGGAGCTGCTTGAGCGTCGGTTCCGCGGGCACTGTGGCTGTCATGAAACCCCCATCTGATGACGTGTGTCCTCAGTTTTGATCCGCGGGGTCGTCGCTGTCAAGGGTTCGCGGCGAACGGTCAACCGGCGGGTTGCCGGCGAGTTATCCGCCGAACAGCAGATACAGACCGGTGAACGTGTAGCCGACCATCACCAGCATCATCGTCAGCTGGCCGGTGAGCTGATGCCGCTTGGGCAGCACGCGCAGCGCGCAGTCGTGCGCGGCGACGACGCCGGCGATGTGCCCGGCCACCACGAACAGCACCTTGGTCGTGGCCAGGACCGATGGATGCATGGACAGCAGGTAGTACACGTGCGCGTCGTGCCGGCCGAGCAGCAGGAACACGGTCTGCTGACCTTTCTCGACGAGGTAGGTCAGGTAATGCGCGAACACGTAGCCGATGACGATCGGGATGAGGGAGTGCGCCATCAGGCCGGGCAGCTGCCGGCGCCGGGCCTGGTCCACCCCGCCGGTAGCGCGGGCGGCGAGGCTGAACGACAGTGCCACGGTCGTGACAAACACCGCCAGGCCAACGGTTTTCATCGCGGTGACTTGCCACCCGCCATGCGTATGCGCTTCGACGAACCCCCGCCACGCCGGCGTCGCCGAAAAACTGTCGAAGGCCGTCGAGCCGAGCAGCACCGCGAGCACTGTCACCGTGGCGGGCCGAATCGGCAACGTGGGCAGGTGGTTGAACGGATTGCCGATGGCGATCTGTCCATCGGCGCCCCGCCGCACCGGAGCGCACCGCGAAGCCACGACGCTGTACACCTCGAACGGGTCGGCGTGCGAGCACCACCGGGTGCCGCACGTCGCGGCCCCGGACAGCGTCACCCCGAGATAGATCAGCAGCCAGATCCGCACGGCGTCAACCGAACCCGGGTCGGGGCTGGCCAGCTCGAGCCAGACGAAGGCGAACAGGCCGGCCGCCGCGGGCCAGTAGCCCAGCCGCGCGGGATACGCATCCCGGCTCAGTCGCAGCAGCCGGGTGATGGTCCGCACTGGAGACAGCACCCGCCATACCGGACCGAAAAGCACTGACAGCGCGACGATTCCGACCCACAGCAGCACGTAGAACACACCTGGCAGCGGGTTGCCGGAACCGGGCGGTCCGACCACCGAGGCCACCGCGACCCAGGCGGCGAACGCCAGGGCCAGCAGCCCGACCGTCCACCGGGTGGCGGGAGCGTCCACGGCCCTCGTCACCCACCGCGGCAAGGCCCGGCCCGGCGTCTCCGGATCGAACCGCGGCTTGCGCCAGGCCAGCGCCACCACTGCGAAGGTGAAGGTCAGCGCCCACGCCGCGCCGATGAGGGCGTACGTCAGCGGGATCGGAAGGTCACTGGACCCGCCAAGCCCGTGCGCCAGGACAGTTGAGGTCACTGCGTCGGGACGCACAACGTCTACTGCACCGTGATGGTGGCGACGGTCTTGTCCAGGTGGTGCAGTTCGACGTCAACCTTGCCCGGCACGTCCACCGTGAACTGGAACTGCTGGTCCTTCTCCGCCTTGATGTCGAAGGTGTGCTCGGGGTTCGAGTGCACATGCAGCTGGTCGGGGGCGTCACTGTTGACGCGGACGATGATCGGCTGGGACAGCTTGGCCTGCACCTGCTGGTTGATCGGCGTTGCGGTGCCGCCCGCGATGGTCACGTCGATGTAGACGCGCGCCGGCGGGGCCTGCGGATTGCTCAGTTGTGTTGTGCCCGTTGCGGTGGCGCTGGAAGAGCTGCCGGACGCCGACTCGTTCTTGCCGCAGCCGGCGAGCGCCAGCGCTACGACGCCGGCCACGGCGAAGGTCTTCACAAAGGTCACGGGGAACCATCCTCATCGGTCGAACCTGGTGTTTCCGAATCGGTTTCGTCACCGTCGGAAGTGGAGCTGTCTGATTCGTCCTGGCCTTGGGACCGCCGGTCCTTCATGGCCACCCAGGCCACCACCCCGGCCACGACGAACGCCGGGGCAAAGGCCGGCAGTGCCAACAATAGCGAGTGATCGGCCAGATAGGTCACGGCTGTCCGACGGGTTCCCTGGTCTCGGTGGTGCTGAACTGCTCGCGTGAATTGATCCGTCCCGCACCCCAACTCAGCAAGGCGATCAGGATCAGCGAGCACACCAGCACGATCATGGACGCCGCCGGGTACAGCCACGACGGGACGTCGAGGTTGCGTTCGCGCTGCAGAACCTTGATCTCTTCCATGAAGTCACGGGTCGTCGAGATCGCTGGCGTCTCTTGGGCGCCGATGCCGGGGTCGGCGGGCAGATAGACCGGCACCGCCGCCATGGTCCGGCCATCCTGCACGCGCAGCACGGTCTTCCAGGTGCCCCACACGGGGATCGGCCGGGTCGACCGGTAATGGCCGGGACCGACCTGCTGGAGGTGGTCGACCACCAGGCCGCGCTCGTGGTCGAGCTTGCCCTGCCAAGCCATCAGCGTCACCCATTCCGGGTCGTTGCCGATCAGGTTGGTGGGCGTGATCAGAATATCGGCGTTGACCAGGCGCTGACCCTGCGGGCTCGGCGCGTCGGTGAGGGTGAGCTGCGCGCGGGCGTGTTCGGGAACGGTGATGTGCAGGCCGTTGGCCACGCCACCGGCGATCACCAGCACCGTGGCGACCACGATGCCGATGCCCACCGGGCGTGCGGGCAGGCGCTGGCCGGTGAGCACGAGGGCCAGCAACGCACCACACATGCCCATGCCGATCGCGACTGGCGTCGACATCGTCAGCGCCTCACCCCACATGCTGTTCGGCCACGGGGTGCGGAACATGGCGTCGACCCAGAAGGACTCCAGCCACATGCCGACGGTGCCGACACCCAGACCGGCCACCGCGCCGAAGAGGATGGGCCGCTTGGCAATCGGGGTCAGGCCGATCAGTTCCACCACGACCGCCGAGCCCAGGTAGAGCGCACACCAGCTGTACGGAGAACCGAGGATGGGCCCGACCAGTAGAGCAACCAGACCGCGGATGAACAGCGCGAAGGCGATGGCGCCGAACGTGGAGTAACGACCCAGCGTGAGCCGCGTGGCCACCAGCGACATGGCGCCCGCGGCGGCGATCAGCATGGGGTGGAAGACGAGCCGGAACTGTTCGACACCGAAGTCGTATTCGACGGGGAACACCGACAGGCCGATGACCAGGCCGCCGAAAGCCAGGTATGGCAGCACCTTGCTCCGGGCGGGCGGGGCGTCGGCGCCCATCGCGATATCGCCCTCGCGCTCGAGCAGCAACGTGGCGACCAAGGACAGGCCGGCGCCGCCGATGAGCATCAAATGCGTTGGTCCCCAGAGCGTGACGTCCTGACCGAAGATCCGGTGCCAGATGTCGTCGAGAGGGAAACCGATCAGGGCGTACAGGCCGCAACCGGCCATCAGAATGCCGCCGACGGGCGCGTACCAGGTCTTGGTGATCTTGATGGCGGCCGGGCCGGGCTTGTCGTACGGCAGGATGATCGACAGCGATCCGGCGATGAACAGCAGGAACAGCCCGACCAAGATGAAGTAGTGCGCGGGGTTGGCCAGCGGGCCGGCGTCGCGGCCCTTGCCGATGTGCAGGCTGACATCCCAGATGAAGCCGAACATCGCGCAGATGATCGTCGAGATGAACAGCAGTGAGGGCAGGGCCACCCAGCTGGGCCGGTTCATCTTGCGGCCGGCCGCCTCGGCCAGGTCCTGCAGCCAGGTGATGCGGCGCTGCCGGTGCAGATAGCCGATCCACAACAGGCCCGCGGTGATGATGCCCGTTGCCACGGACATCCCGATGACCTGATCGAGGGCAGCGCCCCCGCCCTCGGTTCCGGCCGCGGCCACCACGGTGACCTGCTCGGCGAGCTGTGCTGCCATGTTCCACCCCACTATGTAGATGAACCCTGAACCTTACTCGTCGGTAATATTGCCAGAAGACCGCGTTTGAAACGGGAGTCCGTCTTCCTTCCCCGGATTTTGACATCATGTGGCAGTCGGAGGGAGGGGTTGCGCCAGATGGCTGACGACGGATCGCGCACCGGTTCGGGCACCGCGCCGCAGCGCAAGTACTCCGGCAGGTCAGCGGAGGAGCGACGGGCGCAGCGGCGTCGGCTGCTGCTGGACGCGGCCGAGGCGCTGTGGCGCGAGGGCGGGCTGTCCGCGCTGAGCGTCCGCGCGGTCTCGGCCCGCGCCAAACTGACCGACCGCTACTTCTACGAGCAGTTTGCCGGCCTCGGTGCGCTGATCGGCGCCGTGATCGACGACGTGCTGGAAGGGCCCTTCGCCGCCATGCTGGGCGCCCTCAATTCACCACCGTCGGTCAGCGTGAGTACTCGGCTGACGCTGGCCCTGGCCGCCTTCATCGAGCATGCCGAGAACGATCCGCTGGCGGTGCGGATCTTCCTGACCGATGCCCGGCACATCGAGTCCGTCGCCGAACACATTCGGGTCGCCCAGCATCGGGTGGCCGCCGCGGTCCTGGCCTTGCTGCAGCCCGACAAGGATGCCGATCAGGAGAGCTTCGATGCGGCACTGTTCTGCGTCGGCGGAGTCGCGATACTGCTCAATGAGCGGCTGCTCGACCCCGCGAAAACCGTTACCGCAGAAGACTTTGCGGGGCAGGCGGTGCGGTGGTGCGCCCGGATCTTCAGCGTCGTCGAGGATCCGGGCACCGCAAACTAGGTCAGGCGCCTGCCCGCGCGGCCCGGTTCACCGCCGAGACGACGGCCCGCAGCGACGCCGTGGTGATCGACGGCGCGATGCCGACACCCCACACCGACTTGCCGCCGATCGAGGCCTCGACATACGCCGCGGCTTGGGCCTCCTCGCCGGCGGACATGGCGTGCTCGGAGTAATCCAGTACGTCGACGTCGAACCCGACGGCGCCCAGGGCGTCGATGAAGGCCGCCAGCGGGCCGTTGCCGGCGCCGACGATCTCGCGCTCTTCACCGTCGATCTTCACGATCGCGGTGATGGTGTCGGTGCCGCCGTCCTCTTCGGATGCGTCGACCTTCTGGCGCATGCGCTCCAGCGGGGTGATGGGCGTCAGGTACTCCTCGTTGAAGACGTCCCACATCTCCTTCGGGGAGACCTCGCCGCCCTCGCCGTCGGTGATCTTCTGGATGGCCTGGCTGAACTCCATCTGCAGCCGGCGCGGCAGCACCAGCCCGTGGTCGGCCTTCATGATGTACGCGACCCCGCCCTTGCCGGACTGCGAGTTCACCCGGATGACGGCCTCGTACGTGCGGCCGACGTCCTTGGGGTCGATGGGCAGGTACGGCACCTGCCACAGGATGTCGTCGACGTCAGCGTCGGCGGCATCCGCGTCCACCTTCATCTGGTCCAGGCCCTTGTTGATGGCGTCCTGGTGGCTGCCCGAGAAGGCGGTGTACACCAGGTCGCCGCCGTATGGGTGGCGCTCGGCGACGGGCAGCTGGTTGCAGTACTCGACCGTGCGGCGGATCTCGTCGATGTTCGAGAAGTCGATCTGCGGGTCCACACCGCGGCTGAACAGGTTCAGCCCCAGCGTCACCAGGCACACGTTGCCGGTGCGCTCACCGTTGCCGAACAGGCAGCCCTCGATGCGGTCGGCGCCGGCCAGGTATCCCAGCTCGGCGGCCGCGACGCCCTCGCCGCGGTCGTTGTGCGGGTGCAGGCTCAGGATGATCGAGTCGCGCGGGGCCAGGTGCCGGTCCATCCACTCGATCGAGTCGGCGTAGACGTTCGGGGTGGCCATCTCGACGGTCGCCGGCAGGTTCACGATCAGCGGCCAGTCGGGGGTGGGCTGGACTACTTCGGCCACCGCGTTGCAGACCTCGACGGCGTATTCCAGCTCGGTGCCGGTGTACGACTCGGGGGAGTACTCGAAGCGCCACAGCGTGCCCGGGTGTTTCTTGGCCTCCTCGACGCACAGCTTCGCGCCGTCGATGGCGATCTTCTTGACGGCCTCGCGGTCCGCGCGGAAGACCACGCGCCGCTGCAGGATGGACGTCGAGTTGTAGAAGTGCACGATCACCCGCGGGGCGCCGTTGCACGCCTCGAAGGTGCGCTCGATCAGCTCGGGCCGGCACTGCGTCAGGACCTGGATGGTGACGTCGTCGGGGATGGCGCCCTGCTCGATGATCTCGCGGACGAAGTCGAAGTCGGTCTGGCTGGCCGACGGGAAGCCGACCTCGATCTCCTTGTAGCCCATGCGGACCAGCAGGTCGAACATCCGGCGCTTGCGCTCCGGGCTCATCGGGTCGATCAGGGCCTGGTTGCCGTCGCGCAGGTCGACCGCACACCAGCCGGGTGCGACCGTGGCGACCTTGTCGGGCCAGGTGCGGTCAAACGGAACGTTCGCGGTACCGAATGCCGGGCTCCCGCCCGGCACCTCGTTGGCGAAGCTGCGGTACCGGCTGACGGGCATCGCGGAATTGCGCTGGGTGTTCCAGGACGGCTGGCCTTCGCGGCGCGGGCCGGACGGGGTGGTGATGGCGCGTACCGACGAGAAGGAGTCGGCAGAAGAATCGGGAGAGTAAGTGGTCACGGTGTGTTGCTCCGGTCTGTCTGGATGGGACCTAGAAGGTCAGGACCGGCGCATCGCCAACCCCCGCGACGGGAGGCCGGTCGGATCAGACCCCGTCGCGGCGTCCGAGGAGGAGCACCCGCGCGTTAAACATCACTGGCGAGTTTACTCCGGTCCAGTAGTTCTCCAAAACCCGGTCGAACCCTCTCGTGCCAAGTTCCTGGCCAGGTGTAATGGCCGCGGCGCCGACTGTGCCGATACAGTTCGTCCGTGTTGACGAGATGGTTGTTGAGCCTGGACCGGAGCTGGAAGATCGGCATCGCGGTCGCGCTCACCGTCGTCATCGGCCTCGTGGTGTGGCAGACCGAGTTCCGCGGGCCGACACCGGAGTGCAAGCCGGTGCGCGAGATGCTCGACTACAACAAGGCGCAAGCCGTGCAGATCGAGTCGAAGATCGACAAGAACTCGGGCGGCGTTCCGACCATTGCCGAGGAGACGGCGTACCGGGCCTGGGCGGACGGCATGGCCGAGCGGGCGCAGAAGGTCACCGGCGACAAGGTCGCGGCTCACGCGGTGCAGCTGGCGACGCTGGCGTCGCAATTCGCCTCGGCGCTGGACGCCTACCGGATCGCGGCGCAGGGCCGGGCGCCCGGCGCGCCCGCGCCGACCGAGGCCTACCAGCTGTCAGCGATCAACGCGCAGATCACGGAGCAGATGAAGGCGCTGACCGACGCCTGCCCGGCGCAGCGGAAGCTGACCGACATCTTCTAGACGGGCCAGTTCAGGACGACCTCGTCGAGCGGTAGCCGTTCACGGGGGCGGCCGTCGCGCTCGGCGATGTCGGGACCGGCCTGCGCGTAGTCACCGAGGGTGCCGACGGCGATGACCATCAGTGGGCGCAACGTCCCGGGCAGGCCGAACGCCTGGGCGGCGCCCGGCACGTCGAAGCCGGCCATCGGATGCACGATGAGGCCGCGGGACACTGCCTCGACCGACAGATTCGCCATCGCGGAACCGGCATCCACCGCGCTGTACAGCGCGGTCTTCTCGTCGGGTCCCTCGTCGGCACACAGCAGGATCAGCGCCGACGCGGCATGGGCGTAGCTGTTACCGCGTCGCAGCAGTCCGGCGAGAGTGACGAACGTCTCGTCCCCCCGAACTCCCACGACGAACCGCACGGGTTGGCGCCCGCCCCAGGTGGCCGCCCACCGCGCCGCCTCCAGCACTGCGGTCAGATCCTCATGCGGCAGTTCGGCATTGGGGTCGAAAGCACGTGGGCTCCAGCGGGCGGCGATGTCGGGATGGATCGCGACCGACGTCGCGGCGAGTCGATCAGACGCGCGATGCACGTCTGCCAAGCTACCGGGCAACAAAATCGGCTTCGCCCCTCCCTTATCCTTGTGGGCAGCATTGATGCGAATGCAAGCTGGCCAATTCAGAGAAGGAAACGCGAACAGTGGCGCTCGTCGTCCAGAAGTACGGCGGATCCTCGGTGTCGGACGCCGAGCGGATCCGTCGAGTCGCCGAGCGGATCGTCGAAACCAAGAAGGCCGGCAATGACGTCGTCGTCGTGGTCTCGGCCATGGGCGACACCACCGATGATCTGCTGGATCTGGCCCGTCAGGTTTCCCCGGCGCCACCTGCCCGCGAAATGGACATGCTGCTCACCGCGGGTGAACGCATCTCGAACGCGCTGGTCGCCATGGCCATCGAGTCCCTCGGCGCGCAGGCCCGGTCGTTCACCGGCTCACAGGCCGGCGTGATCACCACCGGCACGCACGGCAACGCCAAGATCATCGACGTCACCCCGACCCGGCTGCGGGAAGCCCTGGACGAGGGATTGATCGTGCTGGTCGCCGGCTTCCAAGGCGTCAGCCAGGACAGCAAGGACGTCACCACGCTGGGCCGCGGTGGCTCGGACACCACCGCCGTGGCGCTGGCCGCCGCCCTGCACGCCGACGTCTGCGAGATCTACACCGATGTCGACGGCATCTTCACCGCCGACCCGCGCATCGTGCCCAATGCCCGCCACCTGGACACCGTCTCCTTCGAGGAGATGCTGGAAATGGCGGCCTGCGGAGCCAAAGTGTTGATGCTGCGCTGCGTGGAATACGCCCGCCGCTACAACGTTCCGATTCACGTCCGGTCCTCGTACTCCAACAAGACCGGCACCATTGTCAAAGGATCGATCGAGGACATCCCCATGGAAGACGCCATCCTCACCGGAGTCGCCCACGACCGCAGCGAGGCGAAAGTCACCGTTGTCGGCGTGCCCGACGTTCCGGGCTACGCCGCCAAGGTGTTCCGCGCGGTCGCTGACGCCGACGTGAACATCGACATGGTGCTGCAGAACATCTCGAAGGTGGAGGACGGCAAGACCGACATCACCTTCACCTGTTCGCGCGAGAACGGTCCGGGCGCCGTCGAGAAGCTGACGTCGCTGAAGGACGAGATCGGTTTCTCGCAGGTGCTGTACGACGACCACATCGGCAAGGTGTCGCTGGTCGGCGCCGGCATGCGCAGCCACCCGGGCGTCACCGCCAAGTTCTGCGAGACGCTGGCCGCGGCCGGCGTCAACATCGACCTCATCTCCACCTCCGAGATCCGAATCTCGGTGCTGGTCAAGGACACTGAGCTGGACACGGCTGTCGCGGCGCTGCACGAGGCTTTCGGCTTCGCCAGCGAAGAGGCCGCGGTGGTCTACGGCGGAACGGGGCGCTAGTCATGGTTGCGATCGGTGTCGTAGGGGCGACCGGCCAGGTGGGCCAGGTCATGCGCAAACTCCTCGAGGAGCGCGACTTCCCGGCGAGCTCGGTGCGGTTCTTCGCCTCGGCGCGGTCCGAGGGCAAGAAGCTGACGTTCCGCGGCCAGGAGATCGAGGTCGAGAACAGCGAGACCGCCGACCCGTCGGGCCTGGATATCGCGCTGTTCTCCGCCGGCGCGACCATGTCGCGGGTGCAGGCGCCGCGTTTCGCTGCGGCCGGTGCCATCGTCGTCGACAACTCGTCGGCGTGGCGCAAGGATCCCGATGTGCCGCTGGTGGTTTCGGAAGTCAACTTCGACCGGGATGTAGCTGGCCGTGTCCTCCCCAAGGGCATCATCGCCAACCCGAACTGCACCACCATGGCCGCCATGCCGGTGCTCAAGCCGCTGCATGACGAGGCCGGCCTGACCCGGCTGATCGTGTCGAGCTACCAGGCGGTGTCGGGCAGTGGCCTGGCCGGTGTCGACGAGTTGGCCTCGCAAGCCCGCGCGGTGATCTCGGGCGTCGAGCAGCTGGTGCACGACGGATCGGCACTGGAGTTCCCCGCGCCCGTAAAATACGTTGCGCCCATTGCCTTCAACGTCATTCCGCTGGCCGGCTCGTTGGTTGATGACGGCTCGGGTGAAACCGACGAGGACCAGAAGTTGCGTAACGAGAGTCGCAAGATTCTCGGCATCCCGGAGCTCGCCGTGAGCGGCACGTGCGTGCGCGTGCCGGTGTTCACCGGGCACTCGCTGTCGATCAATGCCGAGTTCGCGCAGCCGCTTTCGGCGGAGCGGGCCCGCGAGCTGCTGGCCGACGCGGCCGGTGTCTCGCTGGTCGACGTGCCGACGCCGCTGGCCGCCGCCGGCGCCGACGACTCGCTGGTGGGCCGCATCCGCCAGGACCCGGGTGTGCCCGGCGGTCGTGGCCTCGCGCTCTTCGTCTCGGGGGACAACCTGCGAAAAGGTGCGGCACTCAACACTGTTCAGATCGCCGAACTGCTCGCCGCCAAGTAGATATCCGCCAAATCGACGAAATGGTTGCTGCCACCCGGGTGTCAGCAACCATTTCGTTGTTTTCGGCCCTGATTGTCGCGGCACCGATCGCGCAGGCTGATCCGCCTGCGCCGGTGCCCACACCGGTACTCAAGCCGCTGGCGCTCGGCGAGGTGACACGCATCGGTCCAGTGGCCGGAACCGGCACGCCGACAGCCGATTACGGCATCGGGGCCACCGATCTCTGCGAGTTCATGGAGTTCCCCAGCGGCATCCTGCAGATCTGCGGTGACAGCTTCGCGGGGCAGGGCGTCGGATTCGGCGGCTGGTACGCGCCCGTCGCGCTGCATGTCGACACCGACTCCGTCAATTCACCCGGCGGACTTCGCTACCGTGGCGTCACGGGCATCGACAAGCCACTGCTGGCCGACCCCAAAGTTCCGGGCACGTCGCAACTTCCGGCCGGTGTGGTGAGTATCAACAGGGAAAACTATCTGCTGATCACCACCACCAAGGACCTGGTGCCCGCCAGTTCGCGGCTGGTGAAGGCCGACCCCGCGCGCGGGGCGTGGCCGACCGTGCCGGGGTCCGTGCGGCCGGCCAAATACGCTGGGGGAGCGCAGAGCCAGATCACGGGGTACTACGACCCGGTGCCCACCGCCGACTCGCCGCGTGGCTGGGTGTACATCGTCGCCAACAACTTCGACCGCAGCAGTCTGATCTTCCTCTACCGCGCGACGCCGCAGTCGTTCACCGACCGGTCCAGCTGGCAGGGCTGGTCGGCCGTCGCGGGCTGGGGTAAGCCGCCAACCCCGTTGTGGGGCGACCGAATCGGTGAGATGAGCATGAAGCAGGTCGACGGCAAGACCGTGCTGTCCTACTTCAACAGCAGCACCGGCAACATGGAGGTTCGGGTCGCGAACACGCCGACCGAGCTGGGTACCGCCCCGGTCACTACCGTCGTGGTCGCCGGCGGCTGGCCTGAGCAGGCCGAAGAACTGCCTGCGCCACAGGACAATCAGCTGGCCCAGCCGTACGGCGGCTACATCTCTCCGGGCTCGACGCTCGACGAGCTGCGCATCCTGGTCAGCCAGTGGAACACCACGCCACGCGACACCGCGCCGTACCGCGTCATCCAGTTCGCGGTGAATCCGGTCAAGCCGTAGGTGCCGTCAGCGCAGCACCAAGTCGACCCCGGCGCTGTCGAACACCTCGAGCAGCCCGGTCCAGGTATGGGAGTCCAAGGCCTTCTTGGCTTTTGAGCTGTCGGTCAGCACGAATCGGAACGGCTCGTCGTCCGGGGTGCCGAAGCCGCCGCCGAGGCAGTCGGCCAGTGCGTCGAGATTGCTGCCGAAATAGCCGCCGGGGCCGCCCACCGCATGGCCCAACTCGGTGAAAAGGTCTGCGCGGGAAAGGATGTGTGTGCCCCGCACGGTGAAGGTCTTCACGCTCCTCCGATCTGGCAGAACGTCTCGTAGTGATCGCCGGTGTAGAAGAACTCCGGTGGGTTGGCCGGCGGCTCTCCGCCGGTGATCACTCGCCGCGTGCCGCGGGTCTTCGCGCCTGGCGTCGGCACCGTGTACTCGTGGTAGTAACCGCGCTGCTGGTTGGGCAGCCGGTGCTCGAAATTGCCGAACACGATGCCGTCCCGTGAGGAGGGGAACGGCCCGCCGTGGTGGATCAGATTGACGGTGGTGCCGGCCTCGGCAGGCAGCGACGACAGCTGGCAGACGGGCAGCCCGGACGCGCTCTTGGCCGTCGACGACGGCCCTGCCGACGGCGCCTGCGACGCGGCCGTCGGACCCGGCCCGGTCAGCGTGGCGGACTGCCTGGCACACGCCGGGATGAGGGGCAGCAGCAACGCGGTGCCGCACGCGAAGACCACGGCGCGCAGGGTGGTTCTGGACATCGCACCTTTTCTGCCGCATTCTCGAAATCGGAGCATCGGCCGGCCCCCAAAGCCCGGCCGATGCTTCCGCTACAGAGGCCACGCTACCGCGCCACGCGCCTCATAGCTGATTCTTACGCGCAACCCAGCCACGGCTGTGGTTGATGGACGGATCATCGATGACATGAGTGACGACACCCCTAAAGCAAACCCCGAGACGCCGGACACCCCGACGGACTCCTTCCCGCCCGTCCCCGCAGCGACCGCGGTGGCCGCGCCGGTCGTCGAGCACAAGCCCAGCAAACTCAACAAGGTGCTGGCCTGGGTCGGCATCGTCGCCGGCATCGTGTTCATCGTTGCGACGATCTTCTTCTCCGGCTTCATCCTCGGCGCGCATTCCGGTGGCGGCCACCACGGTTGGTACAAGCACCACCGGGGACAGGACACCTCGGAATTCCGAGAGGGTCACGGTCCGCGCGGCGGCGGTATGTGGCACCCGATGTTCCCCGGCGGTCCGGGCTGGCAGGGCGGCCCGAACGGTCCCGGCTGGCAGGGCCCCGGCGGACAAGGCCAGGGCGGCCCCGGCATGCAAGCACCCGGCCAGCCCGGTCCGGCCCAGCCCGGACGCTGACCCCACCAGTCCCGCATCAAGCGACAGGCCGTGCCCGATCAGGGTGCGGCCTGTCGTCTGTTCGGGGAACGTGGCCGGTCACTGGCATTATCGGAGTCATGACTGCGCGCCCGCTCTGGTTCACAGCCTGCGTCATCGCTGCACTGGTCGCCCCGCCCGCTGCGGCCGCCAAACCGTCGGACCCCGGCGTCGTGTCGTACGCAGTCCTCGGCAAGGGGTCGGTGGGCAACGTGGTCGGCGCGCCGATGGGCTGGGAGTCCACCTTCACCTCGCCGTACCAGGGCTTCTTCGTCGACCTTCCGGTGTGCAACAACTGGGGCGACATCGGCCTGCCCGAGGTCTACGGCGACCCGGACCTGGCGTCGTTCAACGGCGCCGTGACACAGACGTCGGCCACCGACGACAGCCACTCGGCCAAGCAGGCAGTGGGAGTGTTCGCGACCTCGGAGGCTGCCGCACGCGCGTTCCACCGGGTCGTCGACCGCACCGTCGGATGTTCGGGGCAGACCACAGCGATGCACCTCGAGGACGGCCGCACCCAGGTCTGGAGCTTCGCGGGGACGCAAGCCGGCCCGACGGACGAGGCGTGGGTCAAGCAGGAGGCGGACACCGATCGCCGCTGTTTCGTGCAGACCCGGCTGCGCGAGAACGTTCTGCTGCAGGCGAAAGTCTGCCAGTCCGGCAACGCCGGTTTGGCGGTCAACGTGCTGGCCGGGGCCATGCAGAACACCCTCGGGCAATGACGTTGTCCTGGGTGAGCCAGGTATCGCACAAATACGGCGCAGACTTTTGTCGGTGCCCCATGGCATCGTCGGACGAACACGTAATGCTCGGGACGCGTCTGAACTAGGCAATCCAGACTTGGTCCGGGAACACCAACCAACGGATGCGGGGGCCACCCCGATTCTTCGGAAGGGGATGTTCAGATGGGCACCGCTACTGCCGTGCGCCGTCCGCACGCCGAATACCCAGAGTTGTCGAGCGCGTACGGCGCCGCGCTCCTGGCCGGCGGGGGTTGCCTGCGGGACGGGCCGATCGGGCGCGTCGGCCTCGAACTCGAGGCGCACTGCTTCGATCTCTCGGACTTATCGCGGCGGCCCGCTTGGGCTGAGTTGACCGAAGCGGTTGCGGCGGTGCCGCAGTTGCCCGGCGGCAGCGCGATCACGATGGAACCCGGTGGTGCCATCGAGTTGTCGGGGCCACCACTGGACGGTGCGGGAGCCGCGATCGCGGCACTGCAGGCGGACCAGGAGGTACTGCGGGAATCATTGCGGCGCCACGGGTTGGGCCTGTTGCAGGTAGGGGTGGATCCGCTCCGACCGCAGGCCCGCGTCAACCCCGGCGGCCGATACCGGGCCATGGAGGAGTTCTTCGCGGCCGGCGGCACGGGTGCGGCCGGGGCGGCGATGATGACCTCGACGGCCTCGCTGCAGATCAACGTGGACGCCGGCCCGCGGGACGGCTGGGCTGACCGGGTTCGGCTGGCCCACGCCCTGGGCCCGACCATGATCGCCGTGTCGGCGAGCTCGCCGATGCTGGGCGGAGAATTCACCGGTTGGCAGAGCACGCGCCAGCGGATCTGGGGCCAGCTGGACACTGCGCGCTGCGGGCCGATCCTCGGCGCCAGCGGTGACGACCCGGCGAGCGACTGGGCGCGGTACGCCCTGAAGGCGCCGGTGATGCTGGTGCACACGCCGGAGGCGGAGCCGATCACCGAATGGGTGCCGTTCGCCGACTGGGCGGACGGGCGGACGCTGCTCGGCGGTCGCCGGCCGACCGAGGCCGACTTGGACTACCACCTGACGACGCTGTTTCCACCGGTCCGGCCGCGGCGCTGGTTGGAGATCCGCTACCTCGACGCCCTGTCCGACGACCTGTGGCCGGCCGTGGTGTTCACTCTGGTGGCGTTGCTCGACGATGCCCGGTTGTCGCATATCGCTTGGGAGGCAACAGAATCGGTGGCCACCGCCTGGGATCAGGCGGCCCGGGTGGGGCTGGCCGACCCGCGCTTGCGCGCATCGGCCGTGCGGTGTGTGCAAGCCGCCGCCGAGGTCGCACCGGCTGACGTGGCGGACTCGATGGAACGGCTGCTGCGGCAGGTGACCCAGGGGCGCAGTGCGGCCGACGATTTCGCGGACCGGGTCGTCGCGCATGGAATCGATTCGGCCATTACCGGGTTGGCACATGATGACCGGCTGGAAGGTGGGGTGTGAGTACGCGCGAGCTGTTGGCTCGAGGACTGGCCAGAGCCCGGGACCGGACGCTGGCCCTGGTCGAGTTCGACGACGCCGAATTGCTGCGCCAGTACCACCCGCTGATGAGCCCGTTGGTGTGGGACCTCGCGCATATCGGTCAGCAGGAAGAACTGTGGCTGTTGCGCGGTGGCGACCTGAGCCGGCCTGGGCTGCTGCCGCCGGAGGTGGACAGCCTGTACGACGCGTTCGTGCATTCGCGCGCCAGTCGGGTGTCCCTGCCGCTCCTGCCACCGACCGATGCGCGCGCCTTCTGCCGCACCATCCGGTCCAAAGCCCTTGACGCCCTTGACCGTCTGCCTGACGAGCCCGCTGCCGAGTTTCCCTTCGCCCTGGTGATCAGCCACGAGAACCAGCACGACGAGACCATGCTGCAGGCATTGAACCTGCGCAGCGGCCCGCCGCTGCTGGGGCCGGGCATGGTGTTGCCGCCCGGGCGCGGCGGGGTGGCGGGCACCTCGGTGCTGGTGCCCGGCGGACCGTTCGTGCTCGGCGTCGATGCCGCCGATGAGCCGTTCGCACTCGACAACGAGGGACCTGCGCACGTCGTCGACGTGCCGTCGTTCCGGATCGGGAGGGTGCCGGTCACCAACGCCGAGTGGCATGAGTTCATCGCCGACGGCGGGTATCGGCAACCGCGGTGGTGGTCCGCGGCCGGCTGGGAGCATCGGCAGCAGGCGGGCCTGGTGGCACCGCAGTTCTGGAGTGCCGACGGCACCAGCCGGGTGCGGTTCGGCCATGTCGAGGAACTGCCGCCCGACGAACCCGTGCAGCATGTCAGCTTCTATGAAGCCGAGGCCTATGCCGCCTGGGCGGGCGCACGGCTGCCCACCGAGGTGGAGTGGGAGAAGGCCTGCGTCTGGGATCCGGCGGCGGGAGCGCGGCGCCGATTCCCCTGGGGCGCGACCGAACCCGACGCGCACCGGGCCAACCTCGACGGCGGCGCGCTGCGTCCGGCACCGGTGGGGGCCTACCCCGACGGCGCCTCGGCCTACGGTGCCGAACAGTTGCTCGGCGATGTGTGGGAGTGGACCACGTCACCGCTGCGGCCGTGGCCGGGGTTCACACCGATGATCTACGACCGCTATTCACAGCCGTTCTTCGAAGGCGCCGGCAGCGGTGACTACCGGGTGCTGCGCGGCGGCTCCTGGGCCGTGGCAGGTGACATCCTGCGGCCCAGCTTCCGTAACTGGGACCATCCGATCCGCCGGCAGATTTTCTCCGGCGTGCGGCTCGCCTGGTCCGTCGAGAGCGAGGGCGACTGATGTGTCGCCACCTGGGCTGGCTCGGTGCTCCCGTCTCGGTGTCGTCGCTGATCCTGGAACCCGCGAACGGGCTTCTGGTGCAGTCTTATTCGCCCCGGCGGCAAAAGCACGGGTTGCTCAATGCCGATGGCTGGGGCGTCGGCTTCTTCGATGGCGTGACACCGCGACGCTGGCGCAGTGCCGCCCCGTTGTGGGGCGATGCGTCCCTGGCATCGGTGGCACCGGCGCTGCGCAGCGGGTGTGTGGTCGCCGCTGTCCGCTCGGCGACGGTCGGGATGCCCATCGAGCCCTCGGCGTCGGCGCCGTTCACCGATGGTGAGTGGCTGTTGTCGCACAACGGCGTCGTCGACCGCGCGGTGCTGCCCGTGTCCCGGACGGCGGAATCGACCGTGGACAGCGCGATGCTGGCCGCCCACATCTTCGCCCGGGGGCTGGACAGCCTGGCGGACACCGTGCGCGAGGTCGGGGAATCCGACCCGTCGGCGCGGCTGAACATCCTGGCTGCCAACGGTTCCCGAATGCTGGCCACCGTGTGGGGCGACACTTTGTCGGTGCTGCGTCGCCCCGACGGGGTCGTGCTGGCCAGCGAGCCCTACGACGACCACCCGGACTGGCAGGACATCGGCGACTGTCATCTCGTCGAGGTGACGGCCGCCGGGGTCGAGGTAACAGCGCTGGTATGAACTGGAGAAGAGGACCGCAATGACACCGAGCAAGACGGCACCCCTGCTGATCAATCATCTCGCTGCCGACTGGGCGCCCCGGGCGCTGCGACGCGATGTTCGAGAGGGCCTGTCGCTGTCGCCGAAATCGTTGCCGCCCAAGTGGTTCTACGATGCCGTCGGAAGCGATCTGTTCGATCAGATCACCCGCCTGCCCGAGTACTACCCGACCCGCACCGAGGCGCACATCCTGCACGAGGCCGCCGGCGCCATCGTGGGTGCCTCCGGCGCGGACACGCTGGTCGAGTTGGGCAGTGGTACGTCGGAGAAGACGCGCATCCTGCTCGATGCGTTCCGCGACGCCGCTGCGTTGCGCCGGTTCGTGGCGTTCGACGTCGACGAGAACGTGCTCAGCGCGGCGCTCGCCCAGCTGTCCGACGAGTATGACGGTGTCGAGATCAGCGGGGTGCGAGGCGATTTCGAACAGCACCTGGGTGAACTGCCCGTCGCCGGCCGCCGGCTGATCGTGTTCCTCGGGTCGACGATCGGCAACCTGACGGCCGGTCCGCGGGCCGAGTTCCTCGAGAGCTTGGCCAATGCGATGCGGCCGGGCGACACGCTGTTGCTCGGCACCGACCTGGTGAAGGACATCACCCGGCTGGTGGCGGCGTACGACGACAGCGCCGGAGTGACCGCGCAGTTCAACCGCAACGTCCTGGCCGTGGTGAATCGCGAGCTGGACGCGGATTTCGATCTCGACCGCTTCGAACATGTGGCACGATGGAACACCGAACACGAACGTATCGAGATGTGGCTGAGGTCCGTTGCCGCGCAACGGGTTCAGATACGCGAGTTGGATCTTTCAGTGGAGTTCGAGACGGGTGAGGAGATGTTGACCGAGGTGTCGTGCAAGTTCCGCCCCGAGGGCGTCGCGGCCGAGTTGGCGGCCGCCGGGCTGCGTCAGACCGACTGGTGGACCGATCCGGCAGGGGACTTCGGCCTGTCGCTGGCGGTCAAGCCGGACCTGCGGACGTGAGCGGGGCCGATCCCGCCGTCGCGCACCTGTGGCGCGCTGCCCGGCCCAAGCCGCTGGGTCTGCACTTCGACAACGCCGCCTGTTCGCGGCAGAGCTTCGCCGTCATCGACGCCGCTGCTCAGCACGCCCGGCTGGAGGCGCAGGTCGGCGGTTACGTCGCCGCCGAAGCCGTGGAACCCGTGCTGGAAGCCGGGCGGGCCGCGGTGGCCGCGCTGACCGGGATGTCCGCCGGCGACGTCGTATTCACCACGGGTTCGGCCAACGCGCTCAACCTCCTGCTGAGCAGCTGGGACGGGGAGAAGACCGTCGCCTGCCTGCCGGGCGAGTACGGCCCCAACCTGGTGATCATGGCAGCCAACGGATTCACCGTCCGGGAGCTGCCGGTCGACGATCAAGGGCGGCTCGACGTCGAGGTGGCGGTCGCGGTGATGCAGGACGACCCGCCGGCGCTGGCCCATCTGACGGCGCTCGGCAGTCACCGCGGCGTGGCGCAGCCGTTGTCCGAATTCGTCGCGGCATGCCACGCGCTCGGCGTGCCGGTGGCGGTGGACGCGGCTCAGGCTCTGGGTCACCTGGACTGCGCCGTATCGCCCGACGTCATCTACGCATCGTCGCGCAAGTGGCTGGCCGGACCGCGCGGCGTCGGGGTGCTGGCCATACGTTCGTCGGTGTCGCACCGGCTTCGTCCGCGCATTCCACTGCCGGACTGGGGCACACCGTTGCCGGTCTTGAAGCGACTGGACCTGGGTGAGGCCAATATTGCTGCCCGCGTGGCCTTTTCGATGGCGCTCGAGGAACATCTGGTGGCCGGGCCGGAGCTGGTGCGGGCCCGGTTGGCCGAGGTGGGACGGCACACCCGGACTGCGCTGGCGGGCTTGCCCGGCTGGCGGGTGGTCGAGAATGTGGATGAGCCCACGGCCATCACCACGCTGGAGCCGACTCGCGGCGCCGATCCGCACTCCGTGCGCGCCAAGCTGATTGCCGAACACCGCGTCGTCACCACCGTGGCGGGGATCGAGCGGGCGCCGTTCGAGATGAAGATTCCGGTGCTGCGGGTCTCGCCGCACGTCGACGTCACCGGTGAAGAATTGGAGACCTTCGCCGGTGCGCTGACTGCGGCATCGGCCTGAGCGGAGTCGTCAGGCCTTGTGCGCCGTGAGCAGGAACGCCGGCATCTTCAGGCGGCCCTTCTCGTCCAGGGCGTGCGGCGGCATTTCGAAAGTGGGCTGGCCGGGGCCGGCGGGCAACCGAGCGGGCATGCTCGCATGGATGAAGGCCGGCCGAATGTCGTCGATGGCCCAGTACTTTCCGACGGCCGCGCGCAATTCGTCCTCGGTGACCTCGTTGGGCTTCTGTTCGGCCTCCGCCGGGAACGCGCCTTTGGCGAACACCAGGATGAAGTACTTGGCGCCCGGCGCGGCCGCCCGGAATACCGCCTGCTGGTACGCGTCGCGGGCTTCCACCGGCAGCGAGTGGAACAACGTCGAATCCATGATGGTGTCAAACCGGCCGTCAAAGCCCGTGAAGGTGGTGATGTCGTCCTGGACGAACGTGGCGTTGGGCAGATTCCGTTCGGCGGCAGCCTTTTTCGCAGCGGCAACCGCGGTGGGCGTGAGTTCGATGCCGACCACGCGGTAACCCTCGGCGGCGAGCGCGAGCGACAGTTCGGCGTAGCCGCAGCCGGCGTCGAGCACCTCGCCGGTCACCTTGCCGGCGGCGATCAATGCCGCCAACTCGGGCTGCGGTTCGCCGATGTTCCACGGCGGTGGCCCGTCGAATCCGCCTTCTTCGCGATAGGCGCTGTCCCAGTCCATCACTTCGTCGGAGTCCGTCATGGCTCCAACGTACGCCGCGGATTCGGCCGCAAATCTAACGTCGGGTGGCGATTGCGATTTGTGGTGTGCACAGGCCGCCGCGCAGTTCGATGTCGACGCCAGCGTGGTCGGCCAGTGCCCGCAGTGCCGCCGGGCTGTAGGCCCGCAGCGAACTGATGACGCCGTCGTGCACGAACGGAACGAACGGAGCCAACGGCAGCATCGCGGCCAGCCGCATCAGGTGCAGTGGCGCCGGTGGCCGGGGTAGGTCGATGATGAGCAACTTGTCCGCCACGCGGGTGCCCTCGGCGAGGACCCGGGCAGCGGCAGCCGGGGGCAGGTGGTGGAATGACAACGCGAAAACGGCCAGGGCATAAGCACTGTCGGCCGCGTCGATGGCGGTGGCGTCCATGTCCCGCACCGTCACCCGAGGATCGGAACCGAGGTCACCGGCGGTGATGGCCGCGACCGAGTCCGGCTCCAGATCGGTCACCGTCAGGGTGGCCGTGGGGTGCATCTCCAGCACCTTCTTCGACAGCCCGCCATGGCCGGCCCCGAGCTCGAGTATCCGGGGATCGGGGACGTCGGCCACTTCGTCCATGACGATGAGGGCGAACCGTTCATGCAGCCCGAACCAATCGCCGGTGAGCTCCAATGCCCGTACCACACTGCGTTTGATCGCCGGGTCGATGTCGCTGCGGTCGAGATACTCGGGCTGGCCGGTCTGCAGTGCGCGGTCCAGGCAGGATGCCTGCGGACCGCCGCGGGGCATCCGGTCGATGTCGGTACTCACCCGAGTGCCGCCGTCAGGGTCGCGGGCACGTCGATGTCGGCCACGGCGAGGTTCTCCTCCAGATGAGCGACGGACGACGTACCCGGGATCAACAGCATGTTGGGCGCTGCCGCCAGTGTCCAGGCCAACGCGACCTGTGCGGGCGTCCGCTCGAGTTCGCTTGCTGCCTTGCGGATTTGGGGATGACCGAGGACGGGGTTCTCCGGCACGAATGCCGACCCGAGCGGGAAGAAGGGGACAAACGCGATACCACGTGCGGTGCAGGCGTCCAGCACCGGCTGCGAGGACCGGTCGAGCAGGTTGTAGGCGTTCTGGACGCACGCGACATCGGTGCGGTCCAGAGCGATCTCGAGGTGCTCGAGCGAAATACAGCTGAGGCCGATTCCGCCGATCAGCCCCTCGTCACGGGCCGCGATCATCGTGTCCAGCTGGCGGTCGAACAGCTTTCGGTCGACCTCGCCGGGCGCGCTCGCGTCGCCGTCCGGACCCATCACGCGCAGGTTCACCGCGGCCAGCCGGTCAGTACCAAGGGTTTCCAGATTCTGCTCGATGGCAGCGCGCAGCTCGTCGGGTTGCTGCGCCGGTAGCCAGCTGCCGGTCTGGTCCCGGCGCGCACCAACCTTGCTGATCAGCGCGAGGCCCTGCGGGTAAGGGTGCAGGGCCTCGCGGATCAGCTGGTTGGCGACGTCGGGGCCGTAGAACTGCGCGGTGTCGATGTGGTTGACACCGAGCGCGACGGCACGTTGCAGCACGGCGATGGCCTGCTCGTGGTCACGCGGTGGGCCGAACACGCCGGGGCCGGGCAGCTGCATGGCGCCGAACCCGACGCGGTGGACTTGGTATTCGCCGAGCGTGAACGTCGTCATGTCGCCAGGCTATCTCTAGTCGGACTCTCCGAGAATCTGGTAGATCTCGCGACGCGCGTTGTTCACGATATCCAGGATGCGTTGCTGCTGTTCGTCGTTCGCGGAATGCACCGACTGGGCGACCGCGCCGAACAGCTGGCCGAGCGCGTTGCGCAGGTTCAGGGCGGCCGGGTCGGCGCCTTCGGCGATCTCTTCCCAGGGCGCCGTTTCGATCGCGTCGGCGACGGTGCGTCCTTCGGTGGTGAGCTCGAACGTCTTCTTGCTGCCGTGGCTTTCGGTCGGCGCGATCAGGCCTTCGTCCTCCAACAGCTGAAGGGTCGGGTAGATCGAGCCGGGGCTGGGCTTCCACAGACCGTCGCTCCGTGCGGCGATCTCCTGCGTCATTTCGTAGCCATGCATCGGCCGCTCGGTGAGCAGCTTGAGGATGGCGGCACGGACGTCGCCACGCCGGCTGCGGCCACTGCCGCGTCCGCGGCCGCCGTGACGTCGACCGCGGGGGCCGCCCGGCCCGAAGGGGCCGGCACCGAAGCCGGGTCCGAAGCCTGGGCCGAAACCGAAACCAGGGCCGAAGCCCGGTCCGAAGCCGAAACCGGCGTCGCCGCGGTGTTCCTGCAGGTGGGCGCGGAATTGTTCGCGCATCTCACGACGTCCGTGGCCGCCGTGGCCGGCGAACCCGCGATGCGGTGGGGTGAAACCAAAGCCTGGACCGTCGAACGGGCGGCCGGGTGGAGTGAATGGGGTGTCCATAGATGTGTTCTCTCTTTCGGCGGGAGGCACCTTCTGCGCCTCCGATGCATTAACGATATATCGGGAACTATCGGAAGGCAACAGCTCGCTGAGAGTTGGCTGCGCGCAGCCCGCGCTGGGCGTGGTCGCGATTAAGGTGTGGCGATGGCGGTGAAGTGGCTGGACGATCCCGAGGATCATGACTACGACGCAGCGGCCGATTACCTGACCATGCTGGCCGCCGAGGGCGAGGTGGCCAACGTGGTGGCGGCGCTGAAAACCGCGAAGGCGACGACGAGGAAAGCGAAAGACATCCTGCGCGCGGCGCAGCTTCCGTTGTTGCCGGAGTCCAACGCCCACGTCAGGGCGGACCTGAGCAAGATCAGCGACGGCAAGAAGCTTTCGCCAATCCTGTTGGTACGCGGCGACGTTCACAATGGCGCCCCATTGCAGATCGGCGACGGCTACCACCGGGTGTGTGCCAGCTACCTGACCGACGAGAACACCGACATTCCATGCCGGCTCGTGACATGGCAGTCCTGACCGCTGCGCAGACCGGCTGACAGATGGGCGACTTCGGATTCCATGCCCTGGCGCTGCTGGCCGTCATCGGACTGGTGGGACCATTGCTTGCGGCGGTGCCGAAGGTGCGGGTGCCAGTCATCGTCGGCGAACTCGCGGCCGGAATCGTGGTGGGGCGGACCGGGTTCGGCATCATCAATGCGGGCGACCCGACG
The DNA here is from genome assembly GCF_058790275.1 of Mycobacterium sp. FW102-FHT13B02. Taxonomy (NCBI): domain Bacteria; kingdom Bacillati; phylum Actinomycetota; class Actinomycetes; order Mycobacteriales; family Mycobacteriaceae; genus Mycobacterium; species Mycobacterium sp. FW102-FHT13B02. Next base: position 203,489 of record NZ_JBYTCM010000006.1, on the reverse strand, counting down.
TTCTCGCTGCTGGCGGACATCGGCTTTGCGCTGGTGATGTTCATCGTCGGCACCCACGTGCCGGTGCGCGACACGTCGTTACGCGGTGACCTGCCCAGAGCGCTGTTGCGCGCGATCGTGGTGGGCGCGTTCGCGGTCGTGTTCGGCGCCGTCGTCGCGCAGCTGTTCGGCACGGGCCACGCTCCGTTGTACGCGGTACTGATGGCCTCGTCCTCGGCCGCCCTGGCGTTGCCGGTCATCCAGTCACTGGGCCTGTCGGGACCTCCGGTGCTGTCCGTCACCGCCCAGATCGCGATAGCCGACGCCGCGTCGATCGTGTTGCTGCCGTTGGCGATCAATCCAGCCGGCGCACCGCGCGCGGCGCTGGGCGCACTGGCGATCGCTGGGTGTGCCGTACTGCTGTACGTCTTTCTGCGGTATGCCGCCAACCGGGGCTGGCTGCTGCGGATGCACAGGTACTCGCACCGCCGGCACCTGGCATTGGAACTCAGGATCAGCCTGATCGTGCTGTTCAGCCTTGCGGCGCTGGCGAAGTCGACGCACGTGTCGATCATGCTCGCGGGTTTTGCCCTGGGCCTGTGCCTTTCGGCCGTCGGCGAGCCCCGTCGGCTGGCGCGCCAACTGTTCGGCATCACCGAAGGGTTCTTCGCACCGCTGTTCTTCGTCTGGCTGGGCGCCTCGTTGGAGGTTCGGGAACTGGGCGAGCACCCGGGTTTGATCGGGCTCGGCGTGGCGCTGGGTGTCGGGGCGGTGCTTGCGCATCTCAGTGGCCGGCTGTTGGGGCAACCGCTGTCGCTCGGGGTGCTGGCGGCGGCGCAATTGGGTGTGCCGGTGGCTGCCGCCACGTTGGGGACCCAGCAGCATCTGCTGGGTCCGGGAGAGCCGTCGGCGTTGATTCTCGGCGCGTTGGTGACCGTGGCAGGGAGCTCGGTCGCCGGTGTCATTGCCAAGCGTGGGCAAACAGTCGCGCCCTGAATCGCACGGTGCCACCCGACTCGACGCGCTGTCTCAGCATGTGGACGCCATCCGCGTCAGGGATGCTCTTGAGGGCGCGTCTGCGGCTATGACTGACGCTCGCGCAAGTTCTGCGTAGCGAAATTTGCTGGCCGCACAATTTCTCCACGGATTCGCTTTGCGGTCCATAGCGCATTCCGCCATGTGGCGCGCGTCTCTCGACTCTGTGAAGTGCCTGTGACGTGGCCGACGCTGATTTGGGCGGTGCAACTGGCCAAATTTGCTGATTCTGTAGAAGGGCTAACTTGCCTGCTAAAACAGCAATCTAACGCAATTGACAATTTCGCCGGGCGTCAATTTCGATTAGCTGAAAAATGCCCCGGATGATCAAAAACACCCATTTACAAGGGGTAAGTTTTTGCCTCACACGGGTGTCGCGATAACTGGGAGGATCTAAATGCAGCTCACAATGAAGCCGTATCTCACTGCGGGCGTTGCCCTCGCGGGAGCGAGCGTGATTGCTGTGGCACCGGTGGTGCCGCAGACCGCAACGCATCTGCCGGCAGTTCCGCACGTCCAGGTCGCCGATGTGCAGTTGACGGCATTGGTCAACCCGATCGTGGCGCTGGGGAACATCTACAACGCCCTGGCCGAGACGGTCGGGCAAACCAGCTACATGGTGGAGACCACGGTGAATCCGTTGGTGCGCCAGGTGGTGCTCGATGCGAACTACGGTGTACAGCAGGGCATGCAGTTGATCGGCAACATCACCGGCGCGACGTTCACCCTCGGCGGCGCGCTGCCGGGCACGCTCGCCAACGTGGTGGGCAACCTGGGCACCCTCAATGTCAACGGTGCCATCGACTCGCTGGTGGGAGGTCTGCTTCCGGGCGGCCTGCAATTGATCACCGGAATCAACGGCCCGGTGCAGAACATCCTGCAGCAACCGCTGGCGGTGGGTGAGGCATTGGTGCCCGCGGTACTCGATTCGGTTACCGCATTGGTCGCCGGTTTGGCGATTTCGACCGTCGGGATCGGATGCGGGTCATGCACCGGAACCACTCCGGTGGTTCAGCAGGTGGTCAACAGTGTGACGGGAATTCTGCAGTCGGTACTCACCCTGAATCCGGGCACCATTTACAACGGCGTGCTCAACAATGTCGTGAGCCTGGTGCAGAACATTCAGAAGAATGTCACGGATTTTGAAACCGGGACCGTTCCCTACATCGTGAATCGGATCATCACGGCGCTGAACGTGAATCCGAACGCCCCTGGCGGCGTCACCGTGCCCGCCGCCGCGGCGCCGGTTGCGGCACTGGCGGCGACCAAGACGGCCGAGACCACGAAGACGGCGACGGAGTCCTCCGCCGCCGGATCGGCCGAAACGGCGATGACGACGAAGAAGGCGGCCACCGCAACTGCGGCGACCTCGACCGAGGCGGCACCGGCGACCGATACGGCAAAGGCCACGTCCACCAAGGCTGCTACCGATACCAAGGCTGCTACAGACAGCACGACCTCGGCTACGGACACCAAAGCTGCTACGGATACCAAGGCTACGGATGCCAAGGCCACGGATGCCAAGGCCACCGACACCAAGGCCACGGATGCCAAGGCCACCGACACCAAGGCCACGGACGCGAAGACCACGACCAAGGGCACCGACGCCAAGGGCACCGACGCCAAAGGCGCTGGTACCACGGCCACCGGTACCACGGGCACCGACAAGGTGACGACGCCCAAGGGCAGCGCGCCCCAGACCAAGAAGGCGCAGAACCCCGTGTCCCAGGTGGCGAAATCGATCGCCGGCGCGGTAAAGGGCGCCACCAAGGCGCCCAAGAGCAAGTCCGACAGCAAGTAGTCGATTGGCTGACTGTGGCCCCATCGCCGAAAGGTGATGGGGCCACAGTGTATTCAGCGACTACTGCCGCCCGTGGAACGCGGCGGCCACGATCGCCGCGGCCGCCGCGGCCAGTGCCGCCGCGGTCGCTGCGGTGGCACCGATCCCCGAATCGAAGGCGACGCGCGCCGACTCCATCAGGTGACTGCCGAGTTCGGTCGGCAGGGTCCGGGCCACCGAGATGGCGCCGCCGATGCTCTCGCCGGCGTCCGCCGACTGTACGGGCGAAAGTGCCCCGGGCAGTTCGACGTTCGCACGGTAGAACGCGGTGAACATCGTGCCCAGGCCGGCGGTGCCGATCACCGCACCCAGCTCATACGCGGTCTCCGACACCGCTGACGCCGCGCCGGCCTTCTCGGGCGGCACCGACGCCACGATGGTGTCGTTCGAGATCGTCTGCGACACACCGACGCCCAGCTCGAGCACGGTGAACGACGCGATCACCCCGACGATGGTCAGATCGTGGCGGAACATCACGATCAGCAGAAAGCCGGCGGCCACCAGGAGCAGCCCGGCCACGATCAACGTCTGCGGGGCGAACCTCTTGGTCAGTCGCACCACGGCAATGCCGGCGACCGTCGATGCTGCCGCACCCGGCAGCATGACCAACGCGGCGGTCAGCGGGTCCAGTCCGAGCACCAGCTGCAGGTGCTGCGAGATGAAGAACAGGAACCCGATGAGGCCGACCATCGACAGGAAGTTGGCCAGAATCGACGCGGTGAAGGGGCCGTGGCCGAACAGCCGCATGTCGAGAATCGGTGTGGCACTGCGGTTCTGCCGGCGCACGAACCAGACGCCCGCGGCGATGCCGAGAGCGACGGCCGCCAGCGTCAGCGTCGAGATGCCGTCGTGTGCGGCGGTCTTGATCGCCCACACCACCGGCAGCATCGCCACCAGGGACAGCAGCACGCTGAGCGCGTCGACCGGGCCTGGATTCGGATCCCGTGATTCAGGCACCAGTTTGGGTGCCAGCACCAGCAGCGGCAGCAGGATCGGGACGGCGATCATGAAGACCGCACCCCAGTGAAAGTGCTGCAGCACCAGACCGCCGACGATTGGGCCCAGCGCCGAGCCGGCCGCGAAGCACGAAGCCCAGATGGCGATGGCGAGCCGGCGCGACGTGGCCTCGGTGAAGATGTTGCGGATCAGCGACAGGGTCGACGGCATCAGCATGGCGCCGAACACCCCGAGCGCGGCACGCGCCGCCACCAGATAGCCGGCGCTGGGCGCGAATGCCGCGGCAGCTGAGATGGCGGCGAATCCGACGGCGCCGATGAGCAGAAGCCGGCGCCGGCCGAACCGGTCGCCGAGGCTGCCCATGGTCACCAAAAGGGTTGCCAGCACCAGCGAATAGATGTCGACGAGCCACAACTGGGTGGCGGCCGACGGGCGGAAGTCTTCGGCGATGCGGGGCAGGGCGAAGGCCAGCACTGTGTTGTCGATGGAGATGAGCAGCACGGGCAGCATCAGTACTGCCAGCGCCCACCAATGACGCCCTGGGGTCCGGTTCGTCACGTCGTTGGTGACGAGACTGGTGGACATGGGAACTCCTTAGCTGTTCATGCGGCGGCTGTCCGAGCCGAAGTCGGCATGAAATGTGTTGAAGCGAAGCAAACTCGGGCGGATCAGGACTGATCCGGGGTGATGGTGCCGGCCGTCAGGCTGGCCATGATGGCGTCGACGATCTCGACCCGCGGCGCGATGTTCCGGCGCAGTGCCTCGTATCCGGCGTCGAGCAGGGCCCAGAAAACCAGGCGCGGCCACTCCGGTGGGCTGGTCTGCGGTCGTGCCGAAACCCGCGCCAGCACTTCGGCTATCGCCTCGTCGCCGGTATCGAGGATCGCGGACAGGTCCGGGTCGGCCACGATGGTCGGCTCGTTGTAGACGAAGGGCACGATGGGCCCGAGGTCCAGCTGGGATTCGACGACGCGGCGCAGCGCCGCGAGCGGGGGACCGCACGCGGGTTCGGCTTTGTCGATGGCGGTGTTGCTCATCTCGTGGACGTACAGGGCGACGGCGCGGATCAGCTCGGAGCGTTCGGCGAAGTACCGGTGCAACGTGCTGCGGCCCACGTTCGCGGCGGCGGCGATGTCGCTCAACGACGCCGCGGGGTTGGTCGCCAGAACGGAGGTGGCGGCATCGAGGATCGCCTTCCGGGTGCGCGAACGCACGCCGGTATCGAACGATTTCAACTCAGCCATGCATCAAAGATAGCGCAATGCGATCTAAAATGGGACAGATATGTCCCATTTTACCCGGCAGCGCCGACTGAACAGGCATTTCGCGCGGCGGTTGCTGCGGGGAATCTGGTTCAACCCGGCGGCTCCGGGGTATTCGCACAGTGTCATCTGGAGCGTCAAAAACTACACTTGACGGTATCTATTACTGATTTTGTTGGGTTGTTTCCGGAGGCGGGCCATGGCCACGTACAGGAAGATTGCATCGACAACAGCACTCGCCGCGGGCCTGGTGGCTGCGGTTCTGGGTATCGGTTCGGGAAATGCGAGCGCCTCGCCGGCGCACGACCCGGGCCTGATCCCCATGGACCACGGTTGGGGCGGCGACGATTGGGACAACCACCACGGTTGGGGCTGGGGCCACCGCGGTTGGGGCGACGACCAGGGCTGGGGCGGTGGCCCCGGGTGGCCGCCGCCATGTGTGACCGTGCCGTTCGTCAGCGTCTGCGCATAAGGCTGCACGCGCGAATTTCTCGGGTCGGTTGGCGACGCGGGCCGCCGACGCCTGGGCGGGTGAGCTGCCGCAGCCGCTGAAACAAGAAGGCCCCGACCAGATTTCCCTGGTCAGGGCCTTGCTCACTTGTCGGGGTGGCGGGATTCGAACCCACGACCTCTTCGTCCCGAACGAAGCGCGCTACCAAGCTGCGCCACACCCCGTGTGAAGCTTCGACAGCCTATCGCACGGGTGCCCCCAGAAGCCAAACGGCCCTTTGCAGGTGAGGTAACCGCAGGTGGATGGGCGCAGCGGCGAAAATCACGTCCACCGGAGGGATGGAATTTCGCGCATCGTGGGTTTAATCAAGTGACTGTGGTGAACGACAGCTGAACACGAGAAAGCGAGGAACGATCATGACCGGATTGGGAGCCCTGCTCTACTGCGGATTTTTCGGTCTCGCGGCGCTGTGGCTGTTCTTCACCTCTGACTACCGCGCAGCCATGCGGACGGGTCAGTCCCAGCGGCCGGAGCGCTCGAATTCCGCCAGTGCCGCCACGGCTTCGATGGAATCCAGCCCCCGGCTGCTGACCCACGCGTCGTCGAAGTAGGTGTCGGCGTAGCGGTCGCCGCTGTCCGCCAGGAGTGTCACCACCGATCCACTCCGGCCGTGCGCCACCATGTCGGCCAGGAGCCCGAACGCGCCCCAGATATTCGTCCCCGTGGACGGGCCTACCCGTCGGCCCAGAACCTTGCTCACGTGCCGCGCTGCGGCCACTGAGGCGGCATCCGGGACGCATACCATGGCATCCACCACCCCGGGCAGGAACGACGGCTCCACCCGAGGCCGTCCGATGCCTTCGATGCGCGACGACGCGCCGGTGAACACGTCCCGGTCGCCCGTGGCCCACGACGGATAGAACGCTGAATTCTCCGGGTCCACGACGCACAGCCGGGTGGCGTGGCGCCGGTAGCGGAGGAACCGCCCGATCGTGGCACTGGTGCCGCCGGTGCCTGCGCCGACCACGATCCACTCGGGGATCGGATGGGCCTCGTCACGCAGTTGCGAGAAGATCGACTCCGCGATGTTGTTGTTGCCCCGCCAGTCGGTGGCCCGCTCGGCATTGGTGAACTGATCCAGGTAGTGGCCGCCGGTCTCGTGCGCCAGCCTTTCCGCCTCGGCATACACCTGAGACGACTGCTCGACGAAATGGCAACGGCCACCCTGGTTTTCGATCAGCTCGACCTTGCTCGCGCTGGTCGACGTCGGCATCACCGCGATGAACTCCAGGCCCAGCAGCGCCGCGAAATATGCCTCGGACACTGCCGTCGAACCGGACGACGCCTCGATGACCGTCGTCTGCGGACCGATCCAGCCGTTGCACAAGCCGTACAAGAACAGCGACCGGGCCAGCCGGTGCTTGAGGCTGCCGGTGATGTGCGTGCTCTCGTCCTTGAGATACAGCTGGACGTCGACGTCTGCGCTCCACGCGGCTGGCAATGGATAACGCAGGAGGTGGGTGTCGGCGCTGCGCCGGGCATCGGCCTCGATCAGGCGGACGGCATTGTCGACCCAGCCGCGGTCGACGCTGCGTGCCGCCACCGGTGAGGTCACCGTGCGGAGACAGCCGGCTGTGTCACGTCGGCGTGGATACCGCTGTGCCCGCCGCCGGTCGGTGCGGCCACCAGAGTCAGCAGCGTCACCTCGGGCCGGCAGCAGAACCGCACGGGCGTATACGGCGACGTGCCGAGGCCCGCGGAGACGTGCAGCTGCGTGTGCGCGCCCCAGCGGGACGGGCCCTTCGCCCGGGAGGTGTCGATGTCGCAGTTGGTCACCACCGCGCCGTAGAACGGGACGCAGAGCTGCCCGCCGTGCGTGTGCCCGGCCAGCACCAGCTGGTAACCGTCGTCGGCGAACCGGTCCAGCACCCGGGTGTACGGCGCGTGGGCGACGCCCAGCGACAGATTGGCCGCCGGGTTGGGCCGCCCGGCGATGGTGTCGTAGCGGTCGCGGTCCAGGTGCGGATCGTCGACGCCGGCCACGGCGATGAGCTGGCCGTTGACTTCGATCTCGCGCCGGGTGTGGGTCATGTCCAGCCAGCCGCGCTCGGTGAACGCGGCACGCAGGTCCTGCCACGGCAGCGGCCGACCAGTGATCCGCTTGTGCTTGCTGAACAGATAGTTGGCCGGGTTCTTCGGCTTCGGTGCGAAGTAGTCGTTGCTGCCGAACACGAACACCCCGGGTACTGCCAGCAGATCGCCCATCGCCTGCACCACGGCCGGCACCGACTTGGGGTGCGAGAGGTTGTCGCCGGTGTTGACCACCAGATCCGGCTCCCAGCGGGCCAGTTCGCGCAGCCACGCCTGCTTGCGGCGCTGCGCGGGCATCATGTGCAGATCGCTCAGATGCAGCACCCGCAGTGGCGACGAACCGGGTGTCAGCACCGGCATGGTGACTTCGCGGACCACAAATGCGTTGCGTTCGACCAGCGACGCGTAGGCGAGGCCTGCAGCCAGTGTTCCGGCGACGCTGACGGCGGCATTGCGGGCGATGGCAGACATGCAGGCAGCCTACTTGCTCAGTGCTGCGGTTGACCCGTTGTCGCTGGTCATCGTTAGAAAGCCCACAGGGTTGGCTTATGTCGTTCTGAGGTTTCGGCCGAGCCTACGGGGGTGGCGGCCCGAGCACCGGCACGGTGATGGGCGGCAGGCCCGGAATCTCCACGACCGTCGATCCGATCTGCACCGGCGGCAAGCCGTCGAGTCCCGGAATCCCTATTGGGGGCGGCGGCGGAGGCGGCGGCGCGATGCCGTTGCTGACCTGGATCGTGACGATGGATCCGGGGATGGTCTGGCCCGACGGGGAGCTGCCGACCACCTGGCCCGACGGCGCGGTGCTGTTCACCCACGACGGCTGCGGGGCCAGTTGGAAGCCGGCCTCCTTGATGCGGTTCTGCGCCATGTCGAGGTCCATACCCGCGACGCTCGGCACCTTGGAGCCCGGCCCGCCGTCGACGTAGCGCGGGTCGGTGGGTGGCATCACAACGCCCGGCGGGGTGAACTGCTTCATGGCGGTGAACCAGGTCCGGGCGGGTTCGTGGCCACCGTAGAGATCACCGCGGCCGCACTGACGCAGCGGGAACGAACACAGATCGGAAGGCGTGCTGGAGTCGTCGTAGATGTAGTTGGCAGCGGCGTAGGCGCTGGTGAAACCGAGGAACGCCGACGACCGGTGCGCCTCGGTGGTACCCGTCTTGCCGGACACCGGCAATGTCCAGCCCACCGACTGCGCGGCGCCGGCACCGGTGCCGCTGACGGCGTCCTTGCTCATCGCGTTGGCCAGCGTGTTGGCCAGGCCCTCGGGGACCGCCTGCTCGCAGGTCTGGGTGGTCACCGAGACCTCGTTGCCGTGCCGGTCGAGCACCTTGTCCACCGGGTTCGGCGGGCACCAGGTGCCGCCCGAGGCCAGCGTGGCCGCGACGTTCGACAGTTCGAGGGCATTGACCTCGAACGGGCCGAGGGTGAACGAACCGATGTTCTGCCGCTTGATGAAGTCGGACAGGCTCTCGTTGCTGTTCGGGTCGTACGGGCGGGCGGTGCCCGGGTCGGCGTAGGAGCGCAGACCCAGCTTCACCGCCATGTCGACGGCGCGGGCGACGCCGATCTGCGAGATCAGCTTGGCGAACGCCGTGTTCGGCGACGTCGCCAGCGCTTCGGTGACGTTCATGCTGCCCCGGTAGCGCCCGTCGTTCTCGACGCACCACTTGTCCTTCGGGCAGCCCTTGGCACCACCGCTGCCCAGGCCCTTGGCCTCGAACCGGCCGGGCACGTCCAGCTGGGCGTTGATGCCCATGCCCATGTCCAGGGCCGCGGCGGTGGTGAAGAGCTTGAAGATGGAGCCCGCGCCGTCGCCAACGAGCGAAAACGGTTGCGGCTGCATGGTTTCCCCGGCCGAGGTGTTCAGGCCGTAGGTCCGGTTGCTGGCCATCGCCACCACCTGGTGGTTGTCCTTGCCGGGCCGGATGACGCTCATGACGCTGGCGATGCCGTCGATGCCGGGGGAGGCGATGCCGTCGATCGACGACTTGACCGAGTTCTGGATGTCAGGGTCGAGCGTGGTGCGAATCAGATAGCCGCCCTTGGCAACCTGGTCCTTACTGATGCCCGCCTTCGACAGATAGTCGAGCACGTAGTCGCAGAAGAAGGCGCGGTCCGCGGCGGCGATGCAGCCGCGGGGCAGCTGGTTGGGCTGCGGCAGGATGCCCAGGGGCTCCGCCTTGGCGGCCCGCAGAGCCTCGGCCTCCTGGGGGACGTTCTGGATCATGGTGTCCAGCACCAGGTTTCGACGTGCCAGGGCGCCGTCGGGGTTGACGTATGGGTCCAGTCCACTGGTGGACTGCACCATGCCGGCGAGGAGCGCGGCCTGCTGCCAGTTCAGCTGCGAGGCGTTGATGCCGAAGTACGTCTGGGCGGCGTCCTGGATGCCGAACGCGCCGTTGCCGAACGACACCAGGTTCAGATAGCGCGTCAGGATCTCGGACTTGGTGAAGGTCTTGTCGAGCGTCAGCGCCATGCGGATCTCACGCAGCTTGCGGGCCGGGGTGGTCTCGATGGCGGCCCGTCGTTCGGCGTCGCTCTGGGCGACCACGAGCAGTTGGTAGTTCTTGACGTACTGCTGCTCGATGGTGGATCCACCGCGCGTATCGGCGGAACCGGACATGTAGCCGGACAGGCCCGTCAGGGTGCCCTTCCAGTCCACCCCGTTGTGCTCGGCAAACCGTTTGTCCTCGATCGAGACGATGGCGAGCTTCATGGTGTTGGCGATCTGATCGCTCGGGACCTCGAAACGGCGCTGCGAATACAGCCACGCGATCGGGTTGCCTTTGACATCCACCATGGTGGATACGGCCGGCGCATCGCCTTCGACCAGCTGGGCCGAGCCGTTCGCCACGACATCGGACGCCCGGTTGGACATCAGTCCGACACCCCCGATGAGCGGGAACATCATCCCGGCCAGCACCACGGCGGCGAGCAGACAGCACCACGTCATCTTGATGACGGTGACCGCGGTCGGCGGACGATTCTGCGGTCGCTCGGACATGGGGTACAGCGTAGCGACCGTCGTAGCCGGCAGCCGAGTGCTGGTCGATTACCACGTCTTCAGGGCTACCAGGGCGCTGCGACACGGGCAAAAATTAACGTTTGGACACTCGTCCCAAAAAAGCGACCTTTGACCCATTGCGCAATAGGCCCCTGACCACCTAACTTGAACACACAATGCGATCTAGGTAACACTACTAGCCGCAATGTGGCGTAGATCGCATCAGCGATCTACTTGGGAGGACACGGCCGTCGGGAGACGGTATGACGAAGGGATCGCTGGTGGCAGGTACACAGCCAGTATTTCGCGCGGCAATCGCTCCCCATGCCGGAAACGGCGCGATACAGGGCGTGGTCCAACCTGAAGCAGAAGCCCGAATCGCCTGGGTCTCCCAAGCCCGGTGCCGACAGGCCGACCCGGATGAGCTGTTCGTCCGCGGCGCCGCACAGCGCAAGGCCGCCGTCATCTGCCGGCATTGCCCGGTGATCGTCGAATGCGGTGCCGACGCCCTCGACAACCGCGTCGAGTTCGGTGTCTGGGGCGGCATGACCGAGCGCCAGCGCCGCGCCCTGCTCAAGCAGCACCCCGAGGTGGTGTCCTGGGCCGAGTTCTTCGCGACCCAGCGCAAGCACCGCAACGCGGTCTAAATCTCTTCTCGCGCAGCGTATTAACCGCGGTTTGTGGCGGGTTTTCGGCGACAGCGTCGCATGTCCGGCCGTAGAAAATGCGGCCGGACATCGTTCGAGCGCGCCGGAGCCTGAACGGCGAAGCTACCCGGCCTTCGCGACGTCGCCGGTGATCTGATCGGCGATGGCCCGCAGCGCCTCCAGGTCGGACACCTCGAAGGGCAGTGACGGCACGCCCACCAACGCCACATGCGGGTTGGCTCCCGTGAACCGCGACAGCAGCCGCACCTCACGCTTGGAGATGACGGTGCGGTTCGCGTGGATCCGCAGCGTCGCGGCGGCCAGCGCGTCGGCGTCCTGACCGGACTGCTCCAGCTTGCCGGCGGCCTCGTCGGCCGCATCGGCGGTCAGGTCGCACAGCATGGGATGGGTGCGGTTGAGGATCAGGCCGGCCAGCGGCATCTGTTCCTGAGACAGCCGGTCGACGAAGAACGACGCCTCACGCAGCGCGTCGGGCTCGGCGGCAGAGACCACGACGAACCGGGTGCCGGGGCGCTTGAGCAGTTCGTAGGTGCGGTCGGCCTTCTCGCGGAACCCACCGAACGTCGCGTCCAGGGACTGCACGAAACCGGCTGCGTCGGAAAGCATCTGCGAACCCAGCACGGTGGACAGCGCCTTCATCGCCAGGCCCATGGCCCCGGTGACGAGGCGGCCGATGCCGCGGCCCGGCCCGAGCAGCAGGCGCCACAGGCGGCTGTCCATGAAGTTGCCCAGCCGCTTCGGCGCGTCCAGGAAGTCCAGCGCATTGCGCGAAGGCGGGGTGTCGACGACGACCAGATCCCACTTGTCCTCGGCCAGCAGCTGGCCGAGCTTTTCCATCGCCATGTACTCCTGCGTGCCCGAGAGCGACGTGGCGACCGTTTGGTAGAACTGGTTCTCCAAGATCGCGTCGGCCCGGTCCTCGCCCGAGTACTGCAGCACCATCTCGTCGAAGGTGCGGCGCATGTCCAGCATCATCGCGTAGAGCTCGCCCGGCACCTCCGGCGCCAGCGGCACCCGCTGCGGGGTGTTGCCGAGATCCTTGATGCCGAGGGCCTGCGCCAGCCGCTTGGCCGGGTCGATGGTCAGCACCACGACGGTGCGGCCGTACTCGGCGGCCCGCAGCGCCATCGCGGCGGCCGTGGTGGTCTTGCCGACGCCGCCCGCGCCGCAGCACACCACGACGCGATTGGCGGTGTCGGACAGGATCGCGTGCATGTCCAGCTTCACGAGGTTCGTTCCTGGCTTACCGCTCATTTGGTGCCAACCCCTTGCTGCTCGAGCGCTTCGGCGAGTTCGTACAGGCTGCCCAAGTCGACCCCGTCGGGCAGGGCGGGCAGTTCGAGGCGGGGCACTTCGAGGGCGTCGAGCGCCTCGGCGCTCTCGGCCCGCGCCATCATGCGCGTCGCGTGCTGGATGGTCTCGGTGAGTAGTCCGGCGAAGTCGTTGTCGGACAGGGTGATTCCGGCGTCGGCGAGGCCGGCGCGCACCGCGTCGGCGTCGACGACGCCCTCGGCGGCCTTCGTCAGATCATCCGTCGACAGGTACGCCGGGATGGTGCGGTTGACGATGACGCTGCCGATCGGCAGATCCAGCTCCCGCAGTTCCTCTATGGCCTCCAGGGTCTCCTGCACAGGCAGCGCCTCGAGCAGCGTGACCAGGTGTATGGCGGTGAGCTCCGAGTGCAGCAGCTTCACGACGCCGTCGGCCTGGGAGTGCACAGGGCCACCCTTGGCGAGATCCGAGACGGCCTTGGTGACGTCGAGGAAGCGGGAGATGCGGCCCGTCGGCGGGGCGTCGACCACGACGGCGTCATAGGGACGCTGCCCCTTGAGTTCCTTGGCGGTCTTGCCGCCTCGGACGACGACCTCCTTGATCTTGCCGGTGAGCAGGACATCACGCAGGCCGGGTGCGATCGTGGTGGCGAACTCGACGGCGCCGATGCGCTTCATGGCACGGCCCGCGATGCCGAGGTTGTAGAACATGTCCAGGTATTCCAGGAATGCGGCCTCGGTGTCGATGGCCAGCGCGTTGACCTGCCCGCCGCCCTCGGCGGTCGCGATCTTCTGCTCTCCGTACGGCAGTGGCGGCACGTCGAAAAGCTGGGCGATGCCCTGGCGCCCCTCGACCTCTACCAGCAAGACGCTGCGGCCGCCGGCGGCCAGCGCCAGCGCCAGCGCGGCGGCGACGGTGGTTTTGCCGGTGCCGCCCTTGCCGGTGACGAAATGGAGGCGCGCCTGGTCCAGGCGCGCGGGCCAACCGGTATGGGTTTGGCCCGTGGATTCGGAGGTCACCCCAGCATGTTAACCATGCGGTACCCCTCGGCCGATAAGCTCGGCGGCATGAGCGAACCGACCCGGTGGGAGTACGCCACCGTCCCGTTGCTGATCCACGCCACCAAGCAGATCCTGGACCAGTGGGGCCAGGACGGATGGGAGCTGGTGTCGGTATTGGCCAACCCGAGCGGTGAGCAGCACGTGGCCTACCTGAAGCGGCCGAAATGAGCAGTGTCGGCGGGGGAGAGCGAAGCGACCCGGGGAATGTCACAGCGCGGTTGGCCGAACTCGGCATCGAGCTGCCGGAAGTTGTTGCACCCCTGGCGTCGTACGTCCCCGCAGTCCGGACCGGAAACCTCGTCTACACCTCGGGACAGCTGCCCATGCAGGGCGGCAAGCTGCCGGCCGAGGGCAAGGTCGGCGCTGAGGTCAGTGCCGAGGACGGCAAGGCCCTGGCCCGGATCTGCGGCCTCAACGCCCTGGCCGCCGTGCACGCGCTGGTCGGCATCGACTCGGTGGTGCGGGTGGTGAAGGCCGTCGGATTCGTCGCCTCGGCGCCGGGCTTCAACGGCCAGCCCGCGGTGATCAACGGGGCGTCCGAATTGTTCGGTGAGGTGTTCGGCCCCGCGGGCGCGCACGCCCGGTCGGCGGTCGGGGTGTCGGAGTTGCCACTGAATGCTCCCGTTGAGGTGGAGTTGATAGTCGAAATCGCATGACCCATCCGGCGTATGGCGTACTGAGGCCGGTCACCAGAACCGCCTCGGTGCTGCTGTGCGACAACCCGGGGATCATGACGCTCGACGGCACCAACACCTGGGTGCTGCGCGGGCCCGGTAGCGACGAGATGGTCGTCGTCGACCCGGGGCCCGACGACGATGCGCACCTGGAGCGGATCGCTGCGCTGGGCAAGATTCCGCTGGTGCTGATCAGCCACAAGCACGACGACCACACCGGCGGCATCGACAAACTGGTCGCCATGACCGGGGCGGTGGTGCGGTCGGTGGGTAGCGGTTTTCTGCGCGGCCTGGGCGGACCGCTCGCCGACGGCGAGGTGATCGACGCCGCGGGCCTGCGGATCAAGGTGATGGCGACGCCGGGGCACACCGCGGACTCGCTGTCTTTCCTCGTCGACGACGTCAGGGGCGAGCGCAGCGACGGGAAGGGTGCCGTGCTCACGGCCGACACCGTCCTCGGCCGCGGCACCACCGTCATCGACAACGAGGACGGCAGCCTGCGCGACTACCTGGAATCACTGCGGCGGCTGCAAGGTTTGGGCGGACGGACCGTCCTGCCCGGGCATGGCCCCGACCTCGCCAACCTGGCTGAGGTCACGGCCAGGTACCTCGCCCACCGCGAGGAACGGCTGGACCAGGTGCGGAGCGCCCTGCGGGTGCTCGGTGACGAGGCGTCGGCGCGGCAGGTGGTCGAGCATGTCTACACCGATGTCGACCAGAAGCTGTGGGACGCCGCAGAAAAGTCGGTCCAGGCCCAGTTGGACTACCTGCGGACTGCTTAGTAAGACCAAACGCCGATGCCCCCGACACGCTGTGCGTGCGGGGGCATCGGCGGAACTTCCTCGCGCTGAGCCGAATACTCGCGCGTTACCTCGCTCGGCGGGCCAGCCGCTCCGAGTCGGAGATCAGCACGCTCTTGCCCTCGAGCCGGATCCAGCCGCGGTGCGCGAAGTCGGCGAGTGCCTTGTTCACGGTTTCGCGCGAGGCGCCGACGAGCTGGGCGATCTCTTCCTGGGTCAGGTCGTGCGTGACGCGCAGGGCGCCACCCTCCTGCGTGCCGAACCGCTGGGCCAGCTGCAGCAGCTGCTTGGCCACCCGACCGGGCACGTCGGTGAAGATCAGGTCGGCCAGGTTGTTGTTGGTGCGGCGCAACCGGCGCGCGAGCACGCGCAGCAGCTGCTCGGCGATCTCCGGGCGGTCGGCGATCCACGCACGGAGCGCTTCACGGTCCATCGAGACCGCCCGCACCTCGGTGATGGTGATGGCGCTCGAGGTCCGGGGACCCGGGTCGAAGATCGACAGCTCACCGAACATGTCCGACGGACCCATGATGGTCAGCAGGTTCTCCCGGCCATCCGGTGACCGGCGGCCGATCTTCACCTTGCCGGAGATGATGATGTAGAGGCGGTCGCCGGGCTCGCCCTCGGCGAACACCGTGTGTCCGCGGGGGAAGTCGACCGGCTGCAGCTGTTTGGTCAGTGCGGATACCGCGGTGGGCTCGACACCCTGGAAGATTCCGGCCCTCGCCAGGATCTCGTCCACGTTGCTCCCTAAGGCTGGTGAGTGATAAAAAACGCGCGCAAGCTAGCCAGTGAACTGGTTAACAAAGTCAGTCTAGTGGTAAGCCGTTTCGCAACCAGCCACGCTACACACGATTCGTCTGGCGAGTCTCGCGAAATTGCGGATTGCTCGCATAGTGGGCATACGCGCGGCTGGGTAATTCGGGCTCACCGAAGGCTCCGAGCGGGTTGTCGCGCGTGGGCGACGGGGCCGCCAGCGCACGGGGTTCCTCGAATCGGGGTGCCGATCGGTGCGGCAGTGTGCCCGCGGCTGCGGCCTGCTGTGACCAGGCCGTTTTGACCTTGTCGACGAACGCCTTGACGTCGGCCGCGGTGTAGGTCTCCTTGGACGTATCGAGCATGGCTTCAAGGCGGCTCAACCCGAAGGTTGCCACCATGAGCAACCCGGGAATGCACACAACCAGCAACCAGGACACACGCAGAAGTAAACACGCCGAATGTCTCAGGGTGATCACGAAACGACGCCGGTCAAAGTATCCTTACCGACTTCTCTCAGTACGCTTACCGGCGTGCCTGCGCGACGATCCACCGCAAAATACGACCGTGAAACCCATCTTGGTCTGGTGCGTCGCGCCCGCAGAATGAATCGCGAACTGGCGCAAGCATTTCCGCACGTCTACTGCGAACTGGACTTCACCACTCCGCTGGAGCTCGCGGTGGCCACCATCCTGTCGGCGCAGTGCACCGATAAGAGAGTGAACCTCACGACACCGGCGCTGTTCGCCAAGTACCCGACCGCGCTGGACTACGCGCAGGCCAACCGGACCGAGCTCGAGGAACTGATCCGGCCCACCGGCTTCTACCGCAACAAGGCAACGTCGATCATCGGGCTGGGCCAGGAACTGGTGACCCGCTTCGACGGCGAGGTGCCGGACACCCTGGACGAGCTGGTCACGCTGCCCGGCGTGGGCCGCAAGACCGCCAACGTCATCCTCGGCAACGCCTTCGACGTCCCGGGCATCACGGTGGACACCCACTTCGGGCGGCTGGTGCGGCGCTGGCGCTGGACCGCCGAGGAGGACCCGGTCAAGGTGGAACACGCGGTCGGGGAGTTGATCCCGCGTAAGGAGTGGACCCTGCTGTCGCACCGCGTGATCTTCCACGGGCGCCGGGTCTGCCACGCCCGCACGCCGGCCTGCGGCGTGTGCGTCCTGGCCCGCGACTGCCCGTCCTACGGCACCGGGCCGACGGACCTGGCGACCGCTGCGGCGCTGGTCAGGGGGCCGGAGACCGAGCATCTGCTGGCACTGGCCGGGATCACCGAGTGAGTCGGTCGACTCGCTGGACCGTGGTGGTGCTGGCCGTGTTCACCGTTCTCGGCGTGGCGCTGTGGCGGCAACTGGGCGACCAGACCGCGTCCGGGCCGTCGGGCCAGCTGACCGGCCAGTTGAACGGCGCCCGGGCGCATCGCGACGCCGACACCCCGGCGGCGCTGGCCGGGCCGCGGGCCAAAGCGGCCCTGCCGCCGTGTCCCACGCCGCTGGGCGGACCCGGACCAGGGGCCATACAGGGCATCACGGTGGACTGCGCGGGTGACGGCGCGCCTGTCGACGTCGCGAAGGCCGTCGCCGGCCGGGCCGTGGTGCTGAACCTGTGGGCCTACTGGTGCGGACCCTGCGCCGACGAACTGCCGGCGCTGGCCGAGTATCAGCGCCGGATGGGCACGAAGGTGACGGTGCTGACCGTGCACCAGGACGAGAATGAGACGGCCGGGCTGCTGCGGCTGGCCGAGCTGGGTGTCAAACTGCCGATGCTGCAGGACGGCCGGCGGCTGATCGCGGCGGCGCTGCGCGTGCCCAACGTGATGCCTGCGACCGCGGTACTGCGCCCGGACGGTAGCGTTGCTGAGGTCCTGCCCAGGTCGTTCACCAGTGCCGATGAGATCGCCGCGGCGGTGAACCCACAGTTAGGAGTGTCGGGGTGAACATGCTGAACCCGCAGGCCGCCCCGGCGTGGCTTCGGCCACTTGTCGACAACGCCCCGGACCTGCCGCAGGCCTACCGCCGCCGGGTGCCGGCCAGCGTGCTGGCGGCCATCACGGCCGCGGGCGCCACGGCGACATTGACCGGAACCAAACGCGACGCCGCGGTCCTGGTGCTGTTCTCGGGGGCGCCCGACGCCCCGGCGGGCGCCCTGCCGCCCGATGCCGACCTGCTGGTCACCGTCCGCGCGTCGACGTTGCGACATCATGCCGGGCAGGCGGCGTTCCCGGGTGGCGCGTCCGATCCGGGGGATGGCGGTCCCATCGGCACCGCACTGCGTGAGGCGACCGAGGAGACCGGTATCGACGCCTCACGGCTGCACGTGCTGACGACGCTGGACCGAATGTTCATCCCACCCTCGGGTTTTCACGTGGTCCCGGTACTCGCCTACTCACCCGACCCCGGCGACGTCCTCGCTGTCGACCCGGCGGAGACGGAAATCGTCGCGCGGGTTCCGGTGCGCGCCTTCGTCAATCCCGAGAACCGGTTGATGGTGTACCGCAAGGAGAACACGCGGCGGTTCGCCGGCCCGGCATTTCGGCTCAACCAGATGCTGGTGTGGGGCTTCACCGCTCAGGTGATCTCCGCGATGCTCGATGTCGCAGGCTGGGCCCAGCCGTGGAACACCGACGTCATCGAGGAACTGGACGCGGCAATGGCGCTGTTGGGGGACTCCAACGGCTACCGTGTGGATCAACCATGACACCTTCACAATGGCTGGATCTGGCCGTTCTGTCCGTCGCATTCGTCGCCGCCGTCTCGGGCTGGCGGTCCGGGGCGCTGGGCTCTCTGCTGTCTTTTCTCGGTGTGGTGCTCGGGGCGGTGGCCGGTGTGCTGCTCGCGCCGCATGTCGTGGCGCACGTCGACGGCGCTCGTAGCAAGCTCTTCGTCGCCTTGTTCCTGATCCTTGGCCTGGTGGTCGTCGGCGAGATCGCCGGAGTGGTGCTGGGCCGCGCGGTCCGCGGCGCCATGCGCAACGAGGTGGTGCGCGGATTCGACTCGGTGGTCGGCATGGCTCTGCAACTGGTCGCGGTCCTGGTCGCCGCCTGGTTGCTGGCCACCCCGCTGACATCGTCGGACCAGCCGAATCTGGCTGCGGCGGTCAACGGCTCGCGCGTGCTGTCAGAGGTCAACGATGTCGCACCGGCCTGGCTGAAGCGGGTGCCCACGCGGCTTTCGGCGCTGCTGAACACCTCCGGCCTGCCGTCGGTGCTGCAACCGTTCGGCCGCACCCCGATCGTCAGCGTCTCGGCTCCCGACCCCGCGCTCGTGGGCGACCCGGCGGTGGCCGCCGCCAAGGGCAGCGTCGTGAAGATCCGCGGCGTCGCGCAGAGCTGCCAGAAGGTGCTCGAGGGCACCGGATTCGTCGTGGCGCCGGGCCGGGTGATGTCCAACGCCCACGTGGTGGCCGGCTCCAACAGCGTCACCGTCCAGGTTGACGACAAGAGCTACGACGCCAAGGTCGTCTCCTACGACCCTGAGGCCGACATCTCGATTCTCGATGCGCCCGACCTGCCCGCGGCGCCGCTGAAATTCGACAAGCAGGAAGCTCAGACCGGTACCGGCGCGGTGGTGATGGGCTATCCGGGCGGCGGTGAGTTCGCCGCGACCCCGGCCCGCATCCGCGAGATCATCAAACTCAACGGGCCGGACATCTACCACTCCACGACCGTCACGCGCGAGGTCTACACCATCAGAGGCAATGTCCGCCAAGGCAATTCGGGTGGCCCGCTGATCGATGGCAGTGGCAGGGTGCTCGGTGTCGTGTTCGGCGCCGCTGTCGACGACGCCGACACCGGCTTCGTTCTCACCGCCGACGAGGTGGCCAAGCAGATGGCCAAGGTCGACAATCAGGACGCGGTGCCGACCGGAAAGTGCATCTCAGCCGGGTAGCTGGTGCAGGAACGTCGACAGTTCCGAGGTGACGGTCGACGGCTGCTCTTCGTGCGCGAAATGCCCTGCACCGGTGACGGATACGAAGCGGGTATGCGGAGCGTAGCGCTGGGTCCGGCGGACCGGGTCGTCGAGCACGTAGGGATCGGCGGTGCCGTGCAGATGCAGGATCGGTACCGCGGTGCGCTGCTTCATCGCGCGCATGAAGCGCCGGCCCTCGCCGCGGACCTGACTGCGCGCCGCCCAGCGCTGGTACTCCAGCGCCGAGTGGGCGGCCGACGGAATCTGAATCGCGGTACGCAGGTGCGTGGCCGTCTGCGCGAAATCCTCCGACGCCGGCCAGGCGGCGCCGGCGCGGCTGCGGACCAGCTGCTCGACGGCGGCGCCGTTATGGCGCGTGAGGACATGTTCGGGCCACCACGGCACCTGATTGCGCAGCATCGCGGGCAACAGGGCCGCGCGCTGGCCGCGGTCGGTGAGCGTCGAGGATCGCAGCGCCATCGGGTGCGGTGAACTGACCAGCGCGATACCCCGCACGGCCCGCGGATGCAGCATCGCCGTGGCCCAGCAGACCAGGCCACCGTCGGCGTGCCCAACCAGCACGGCCGAATTGTGCCCCAGCGCTCGCACCAGGCCGGCGGTGTCCCCGGCCAATGTCCACCCGTCATAGCCGGTCGGCGGCTTGTCGCTGTCGCCGTAGCCGCGCAGGTCCACGGCGACCACCCGGGCACCGCGCAGGTCGCGCAGCTGATTGCGCCACGAGTACCAGAACGAGGCGAACCCGTGCAGCAGGATCACCAACGGGCGCTCCGCGTTGGAGGAACCGTCCGCGTTCCGGTGGTCGGGCTCCGAGCTCTCGCCCTCCACTACATGGAAGCGGATCCCGTTTGCGTGCACCTGCAGGTGTCGCCACGGACCGTCGATCCGGACGACCGACGGATCGGGCGGCGGCACTACCAGCCTGAGGTGTCGCTGGAAGCCGTGCGGGCGATGCTCTGACTCGAGGACTTTTCGTGGCCCGGCGTCAGCGCCACCTTGGCCTCCTTGACCGTGGCGATGGTGTCCCGCGGCCCACGGATCTTGCGGACCTTGAGGAAGCCCAGGAACGCGAGCGCACCGGTCGTCAGCACCATGAGTGCGAAGATGATGAGGTACGACGCCCAGCTGGGCAGCCACAGCTCCAGCAGCGAGCCGAGGAAGAAGAAGAAAAAGAACGTCGAGTAGAACAGCACCACCAGCGCGGCGATGAACAGGACGCTGCCGGTCAGGCCCTTCTTCACATCAGCGGTGATCTCGGCACGCGCCAGCTCGACTTCGGCGCGCACCAGCGTCGACATCTGCGCGGTGGCTTCCTTGACCAGATCGCCGATCGACGGATCAGCCTTGGGTGCATGGGGATCCACCAGCGGGATCGAGGTCACCGTGGCTGGAACTGCGCCATTCTTGCGATCGCCATTGCTCACGAACACGTCCTCCCGGCGTCGGTGTAGTCCTGGCATATGTTGCCACGTGGGGCGCCGGTTAACGATCCCGGCCAGCGATACACTGCCCCGATGCGTTTGGCACCCCTGTTCGCGACGGCCATTGCCCTGCTCGGCGTCTCGGCCGGGGTGCCGGCACACGCCGATGTACCGGTGCCGCTGGGCGGTGGCTCGGGCATCGTGGTCGACGGCGACACCTTCTGCACCCTCACCACCATCGGGCACGACAACCGCGGCAAGCTCGTCGGCTTCACGTCGGCGCACTGCGGCGGCCCGGGCCACGAAGTGGCGGCCGAGGGCGCCGAGAACCGCGGCAACCTGGGCGTCATGGTGGCCGGCAGCCAGCCCCTGGACTACGCCGTCATCGAATTCGACCCGGCCAAGGTGCAGCCGCTGAACAACGTCAACGGATTCCAGATCGACGGCATCGGTCCGGACCCGGCGTTCGGCCAGGTGGCGTGCAAACTGGGCCGCACGACCGGCTACACCTGTGGCGTCACCTGGGGTCCGGGACAGGACCCGGGCACCATCGTCGACCAGGTGTGCGGCCAGCCGGGCGACTCGGGTGCGCCGGTCACCGTCGACAACAGGCTGGTCGGCATGATCCACGGGGCCTTCAGCGATGACCTGCCGACGTGTGTCGTCAAGTACGTGCCGTTGCACACCCCGGCCGTGACGGTGTCGATCAATGCGGTGATCTCCGACCTCGACGCCAAGAACCGCCCGGGCGCGGGTTACGTCCCCATCGCCTGACGATACGAAAAAGTCCCCCAGCGTGATGTTGGGGGACTTTCACGTTTTCGGGTTACTTGCTGGCGCGGATGGCCTCGAAGACGCTGGGGTCGACCAGGGTCGAGGTGTCGCCGAGTTCGCGGCCTTCGGCCACATCGCGTAGCAGGCGGCGCATGATCTTGCCGCTGCGGGTCTTGGGCAGCTCGGGCACCACGTGGATCTCGCGCGGTTTGGCGATCGGGGAGATCTCCCGCGCCACCTGTGTGCGCAGTTCCTCGATCATGTTCTCCGGTCCGCCGTGCGCCGATTCCTTGAGGATGACGAACGCGCAGATGGCCTGGCCGGTGGTGGCGTCGGTGGCGCCGACGACGGCGGCCTCGGCCACTCCGGAGTGCCCGACGAGCGCGGATTCGACCTCGGCGGTCGAGATGCGGTGGCCCGAGATGTTCATGACGTCGTCGATGCGGCCCAGGACCCAGATGTTGCCGTCGGCGTCGTAGCGGGCGCCGTCACCGGCGAAGTACCAGCCCTGCTCGGCGAACCGGGACCAATAGGTGTCCTTGAAGCGCTCGTCGTCACCCCAGATGCCGCGCAGCATCGACGGCCACGGCTTGTCGAGTACCAGGTAGCCGGTGACGTGCTCTTGTTCGTCGGCGCCGGGGACCAGTTCGTTGCCGTCGTCGTCGACGATCTTGGCGCTGATGCCGGGCAGTGGGGTCATGGCCGAGCCCGGCTTGGCGGAGGTGACGCCGGGCAGCGGCGAGATCATGATGGCGCCGGTCTCGGTTTGCCACCAGGTGTCCACGATGGGGGCTTCGCCGGCGCCGATGTATTCGCGGTACCAGCGCCAGGCCTCTGGGTTGATGGGCTCGCCCACCGAGCCGAGCACCCGCAGGCTCGACAGGTTGTGCGACGCCGGGATCTGGTGGCCCAGCTTCATGAAGGTGCGGATCAGCGTCGGGGCGGTGTAATAGATGGTGACGCCGTACTTTTCGATGATCTCGAAGTGCCGGTGCTCGGTCGGCGAGGTGGGGGTGCCTTCGTAGACCACCTGCGTCACGCCGCCCGCCAGCGGTCCGTACACGATGTAGGTGTGCCCGGTGACCCAGCCGATGTCGGCGGTGCACCAGTACACGTCGTCGGCTTTGATGTCGAAGACGTTGTGGTGGCTGTAGGACGCCTGGGTCAGGTACCCGCCGCTGGTGTGCACGATGCCCTTGGGCTTGCCGGTGGTGCCGGAGGTGTACAGCAGGAACAGTGGCTGCTCGGCGTCGAAGGCCTCGGGTGTGTGCTCGGGCGACTGCGAGTCGACGGTCTCGTGCCACCAGACGTCGCGGCCTTCGGTCCAGTCGACGTCGATGCCGGTGCGCTTGACCACCAGGACGTGCTTAACAGAGGACTGGCCGGCCCCGCCTGATCCCAAGGCCTCATCCACGGCGGACTTGAGCGACGCCGCCTGGCCGCGGCGGTACTGCCCGTCGGTGGTGATGACCAGCTTGGCTTGGGCGTCCTCGACGCGGGCGGCCAGCGCGGTGGCCGAGAATCCGGCGAACACGACCGAGTGCATGACACCGAGACGGGCGCAGGCCAGCATCGCCACGATGGCTTCGGGCACCATCGGCATATAGATCGCGACGCGGTCACCGGCGACCAGGCCCAGGGCGGTCAGGGCGTTGGCGGCCTTGCTGACCTCGTCCTTGAGCTGGGCGTAGGTGATGTCGCGGGCGTCACCCACGGGCTCGCCTTCCCAGTGGATCGCGACACGGTCGCCGTTGCCGGCCTCGACATGGCGGTCGACGCAGTTGTAGGCGACATTGAGCTTGCCGTCGCCGAACCACTTGGCGAACGGGGCGTTTGACCAGTCCAGGACCTCGGTGAACGGGGTAGCCCAGGACAACCGCTCGCCCTGGCGGCGCCAGAATTCCAGGCGGTCGGCGTCGGCCTCCTGGTAGAGCGCGGCAGTGGCATTGGCCTGTGCGGCGAACTCGGCAGGCGGTGGATAAGCCTGTGGCACAGCGGTGTCTTGTGTCATGGCTGTGAGCGTAGTCACTGACACGTTGCAATGACGTTGGAGGTGGCTCGCCACCGTGACGTTGGAGGTGGCTCGCCACCGTGACGTTGGAGGTGACCGCCTGGTGGCACTACCCTGTGCGGACGTGGCTGCACCTGACCCGCTGGCTCCTTTGGCAGAACTGCCCGGCGTGGCCGTGGCGGGCGACGAGGCGCGTGAAGCGCTCGGTAGAGCCCATCGACACAAGGTGAACCTGCGCGGTTGGCCCGCCACCGCGGCCGAGGCCTCGGTGCGGGCGGCCCGGGCATCATCAGTGCTGGACGGTGGCGCGCTGAGCTTCAGTAAAGAAGGCGAGGCTCCCGCCAAAGGGGAACGCGCTGACGCCGTGCTGGCCGGCGCGCTGCGGGTGGCCGAGGCGCTCGAAGGTGGCGCGACGGCGTTGATCGGGGTCTGGCAGCGGGCACCGTTGCAGGCGATCGCTCGGCTGCACACGCTGGCGGCCGCGGATCTGGCGGATGAGGACCACCTCGGCCGCCCCCGCACCGATGATCCGGATGTGGGTCGGCGGCTGGAACTGCTCGGCGAGATCGTGGGTGGCGGGAGCCGGGTGCCGGCGACGGTGCTCGCGGCCGTCGCGCATGGCGAACTCCTGAGCCTGGCTCCGTTCGGGGTGGCCGACGGTGTGGTGGCGCGCGCGGTGTCCCGGCTGATCACCATGGCCAGCGGGCTGGACCCGCACGGTCTCGGTGTGCCCGAGATGTACTGGATGCGTGAGGTCGGCGAATACCGTGCCGCGGCACGGGGCTTCGCGTCGGGAACCGCTGACGGCCTGACGGCCTGGCTCATCTGCAGCAGTCGCGGCCTGCATTCCGGGGCGCGCGAGGCGTTGTCCATCGCGCAGGCTTCTGCCAAGTAGCGGTCCGGCCGGCACCGGCTCCAGCAAACAGGCAAATATAAAAGCGGGCGGCGCTCCGTCGTCAGAGGTCTGACTCGGCTCGCCGCCCGCTAGCACGGAATCCCGGTTACCAAGCGTGCTTGTTGGGTTGTGTGGGTGGCCTCGGCGTCCCTGCAACGCGCTGCGGCTGGAACTCCACCCAAGGAATTCTCGTAGCCGTTCGCTTTTCGCAATTACGCAGGCCCACAACGCTTTTACCATTGTCGCGGTATGTGCTCCGCGTGGGTGCCGGTATTCCGTGCTGGGATGCCCTCTTCGGGAGGTCGAACCTTCTCTTCCGGTTCGGTCTTGGCCTCGGGGGCTTCCGTGCTTCCTTTGTACTCCGTGACCGCAGTCACATCAAGGGCCAATCGCGGGCGATTTCTGATTGTTACGGAGGGTCCTTCAGCAACTCGTCAGTAGCTGTCAGAAGTTCAGACGACGGAGCAGCGAGTACGTCACGGCGCCGGCTGCGAGGGCGCTGGCGCCGACGGCCAGAGTCGTGGCGACGGCGGCACTCGACGGCGCCGGGAGCCGGTCTCGCAGCGAGACCGGGCGGTTGAAGGTCAGTACCGGCCAGCCGCGCGCGACGGCCTCCTTGCGTAGTGCGCGATCCGGATTGACCACGGCCGGGTGGCCGACGGCCGCGAGCATCGGCAGATCGGTGATGGAGTCCGAGTAGGCGTAGCAGTGCTCGAGCGCGTAGCCCTCACGGGCGGCGAGTTCCTCGATGGCCTGCACCTTGCCCTCGGCGAAGCAGTAGAAGTCGACGTCGCCGGTGTACTTGCCGTCTGTGACCACCATGCGTGTTGCCATCGAATGGTGGGCGCCGAGTTCGCGGGCGATGGGCGCCACGATCTCCTCGCCCGATGCCGAGACCACGACGACGTCACGGCCGCACAGCTTGTGATCGGCGATCAGGTTGGCGGCTTCGGCGAAGACCAGTGGGTCGACGATGTCATGCAGCGTCTCGGCGACGATCGACTTGACCTGTTCGACGTCCCAGCCGGTGCACATGTTGGTCAGGTAAGACCGCATGCGGTCCATCTGATCGTGGTCGGCGCCGGACATCAGGAACAGGAACTGTGCGTAAGTGGACTTGAGCACGGCTTGTCGATTAAGCAGTCCCTGGTTGAAGAAAGGTTTGCTAAAAGCGAGGGTGCTCGACTTGGCGATGACGGTTTTGTCGAGATCGAAGAAGGCTGCGGTGCGCACCGGACCGCTGGGCTCGGCCTCCTGGCGCGGCGCGGCCGCGGCCTCGGCGGCCGGATCGGTTGCGGTCACGGCTCCCAGCATAAGCTCCGGAATGCCGGTGCCGGGTGGGCGGCAGCGTCGCCGTGTCGGTCGCCGGTGACCTGACCGCCGCGGCGATTGACGTGCTGACACGCCCCTTTCACAGACAATCAACAGTTGCGCAGAGCACTGTTGACGTGTGTATAGTGGGCTTTACCCGGCTAGCTCCGGGTGTGCATCAGCCCGACCCCCCGGGGCTGATCCACGACGACCTCCGCCTCCTCCCCCCCTGGCGGGGGTCGTCCCTTTTTCGGGGTAGGTCAGATTTCCTCCAGGCGAAGCCTCTTCGACGCGTTTCTGTCGGCGTCCGTTCGCTCTTTTCTGCCTGTGGCGTAACCGCCGCGATCCTGACTCGTCGAATGTCGCTCGAAGTTCGCGAAAAGTTGCGGAACGACATTCTCACGACTCCGTCAATAAAGTTGTCCACAGTTTGCGATCCATCCACATTCTGCGCGTGCGCTCTGGTGTCGCGGCCTGCTGCCGATCACGGTGGACTTATGACAACAACCGGGGCGCTGGCGCTGATCTCTGACGCCGGACTGCGCGACGACATCGAGCGCATCGCCGCGGCGGCGGGCATCAGGGTGGTGTACGGGGCGGAACCGTCCGGCCGGAATGCGTGGGTCGGAGCCGCGGCGGTACTGCTCGATGTCGCGGCCGCCCAGCGCTGTCGCGAGCTCGGGATGCCACGGCGGCCTGCTGTAGTGCTGATCGCCGCCGAAGTGCCGGGCACCTGCGAGTTCGAGGCCGCGATGGTGATCGGTGCGCAGGATGTCATCACCTTGCCCGGCCAGGAGTCCGATCTGGTCGGTGTCCTCGCGGACGCTGCAGCCGGCGAATCGGACGGCCGCCGAGGTGCCGTCGTCGCGGTGATCGGTGGCCGCGGCGGTGGTGGGGCATCGGTGTTTGCGATCGCGTTGGCGCAGGCCGCGGGCGACCCGGACCACGAATGCCTGTTGGTCGATGTCGATGCCTGGGGTGGCGGCATCGACCTCGCCCTCGGCGCCGAGGGCGATGCCGGCCTGCGCTGGCCGGACCTGGCGGCAGCGGGAGGAAGGCTCAGTTATACGGCGCTGCGTGATGCGCTGCCGCGCCGGCAGGGCGTGGTGATGCTGTCGGCCGGACGCACCGGCGTCGAATTGCGGCCGACGGCGCTGGCCGCGGTTGTCGAGGCCGGAAGCCGGGGCGGTGCGACCGTGATCTGCGATGTGCCGCGGCAGGCATCGGTCGCGGCGGAGACCGTGGTTGCCGCAGCTGATCTCGTAGTCGTGGTGGCGCCGGCGGATGTGCGGGCCTGTGCGGCCACACGTGTGGTGGCGGAATGGGTGGCGGCACTCAACCCGAACGTCGGTTTGGTGGTGCGGGGTCCCGCGCCCGGCGGGCTCCGCGCTACCGAGATGTCGACGATGCTGGGGTTACCGCTGCTGGCGGCCATGCGTGCGGAGAGCAGTCTCGACGATGCACTCGAGCGGGGCCGTCTCGGCCGCAGTCTGCGGAGCCGGTCGCCGCTGGCGGCGGCCGCCCGTCGCGTCCTCGCGGTGCTGCGCGGGCAGCCGGGGGCGGGGCGCGCATGACGTCGTCGTTGGTGGATCGCGTACGGGAGCGCCTGGCCGCGCAGAACAGCGGTGCGCTGCATCCCAACACGGTGGCCGCAGCCATCCGCGCCGAGTCCGGCGGCGTGCTGGCCGACAGTGACGTGCTGGCAGGCATGCGGCTATTGCAGACCGAGCTGACCGGTGCCGGGATTCTGGAGCCGCTGCTGCGGGCGCCGGGTACCACCGACGTGCTGGTGAGCGCGCCCGACGAGGTGTGGGTCGACGATGGAAACGGGTTGCGCCGCAGCATGGTCCGCTTTCCGGACGAGGCCGCCGTGCAGCGCTTGGCGCAACGGCTGGCGCTGGCTGCCGGTCGCCGACTCGATGATTCGCAACCGTGGGTCGACGGTCACCTGGGCGGTATCGGTGGCGGCTTGAGCGTCCGGTTGCATGCCGTGCTACCCCCGATCGCCGCGGCAGGCACCTGCCTCTCGCTGCGGGTGCTACGGCCCGCGACCCAGGACCTGGCCGCTCTCGTCGGGTCCGGAGCCATCGCGCCACCGGCCGCGTCGTTGATCGACGACATCGTGGCGGCGCGGCTGGCCTTCCTGGTCTCCGGCGGGACCGGCGCCGGAAAGACCACCATGCTGTCGGCGCTCCTCGGTGCCGTCGACCCGGCCGAACGCATCGTCTGCGTCGAGGACGCCGCCGAGTTGGCGCCACAACATCCGCACCTGGTCCGGTTGGTCGCCCGCGGCGCCAACGTCGAAGGCGTCGGTGCGGTGACGGTGCGCGATCTGGTGCGGCAGGCGCTGCGGATGCGTCCGGACCGCATCGTGGTCGGAGAAGTTCGCGGCGGCGAGGTCGTGGACCTGCTCGCCGCACTCAACGCGCCCTTTAGTTGCCAAAAATTTGAATTTGTCATTGTCTTTCCTGCTCAAAATGTGGAGGACGCGTTCGCGACGATATTGAGTTGATGCGACGTGTCTCGCTTGCGGTGGTCGCCGGAGGCGCTGTGGCTGCCGGCTTTTCACGATGAGTTGGGTTGGTCGGTGACGAATAGCTGAGTCACGTTGCGTTGACGTTCCCGCTTGACGTTGGCGCGTGCCCCGTCGAGTGATCGGGTGAGCTTCTGCACTTCGAGGTGCGCGTCTGTCAGGTTCTGGTTCGCCACGGCCAACAAGCCCCTCAGCCGGGCGTTCTCATCGACGAGGTGCACGCCTTCGGGGTCGTAGAGCTGGCCGATGAGATCGGCGATGCGTGAATCTCGTTCGGCGAGATCGGCCTTGAGCTTCTTGGCATGAGCTTCGGCGTTGACGGCCCTCTCGCGCCAGGACGAGGTCCGCCCATCGATGTTCTGTTCAGCGCGAATCGTGGTGGCGATCTGCGAGGCGTTGCGTGCATCCAGGACTGCCTGGGTCAGTTCGGGGTGGCGCGGGTCGTAGATGAACGTTTTGCCGACCCCGGAGAGGTCGCAGACGTCTTTGACAGTGAACGGAACTCCGGTTTTCGTGAGCTTGCCCAGGGCTTTTCGGATTCGTTGTTCGCATTCGATGCTGCGGTGCGCTCGCTTGGCGATCGCTTCGACGGGCCGGCGCCGTTTCCTAGCGGCCGCGCCCGGGCGCGAGGTGGAGTTGGTGGCGCTCATGCTGGGGTCATCTCCGATCCTTGGGCTGGTGGCGCGAGTTGGTCGAGCGTCCATCCGGTGGTGAACACCGGATGGAAGTAGTCATGGCTGGGGCTGCGCAGGTCGAGCTTTTCGGCTTCTTCGAGCAGGCCGAGCTCATCGAGGGCTTCACGCAGTCCGGCGAGAACCGGCTGCCAGGGGTCCCACGCGGACAGGATGTAGTCGCGGGCATCCTCGTTGGGGGCGCCTTCGGCGAAGTGAAAAGCGGCGTCGCGCTTGCGTTCCCAGTACGCCAAATCCGCTCCGGTCAGGGCGAAGTGTTCGCACGGCCCTTGGGGTCCGCTGGTGCAGTTCTTCGCAAAGGGGCAGCTTTCGCCACCGACCACGGGGCCGTATCGGCAGATTCCGTGCTCCACAGGGATGACGGCTAGGTCGATCCGGTCGCGCACCGCCGCCGGGTCGGCGTCGAGGTCGCCGGGGCGCAGCAGGATGGTTCCGGGTTTGTTGGTGCCCGGTCCGGCGGCCCAGATCTGCTTGAGGTGCTTGGCCATGCTCGCGTCGTTGTAGCGGGCGTAGTGCGCGAGCGCTTCGTCGGAGAAGTGGCCCAGCAGCTGGCGGACCAGTTCTGCCGGGGCGCCGCTGTTGAGCAGCGAGGTGGCCAGTGTCGCACGGGTCTGGTGGGTGGTGATCCCGGACAGACCCAGGCCGGCGAACCACTTCTTCCATGACTTGCTGAACGAGGTGTAGGAGACTTCCAGGGTCAGATCGGGGTTGAGGTGCGCGCCGGGGAACAGCGGCATGGTCCGTTCCCATTCGGCCTCCAGCCGCTCACGCCCGGGACCGTCGAGCGCAGCGAGGCGTTTGCGGTAACGGTTGCGCAGTTTGGCTTTGGTGATCGCCTGACGGCGCAGCAGCCGCTCGTAAACCGGGACGTGGCAAGGTATTCCGTAATCGACCACATTGACCTTGCTGATGTCGCGCCACAGGTACGGCTGCGCCACGCCGACCATCCCGATGCACCCCAAGCGCAGGTTGAGGACCTCGCTGATCCGGCCGCCCTGAAAAGCCTGTACCAGCCACACGTCAGACAGGCCCACCTCGGCGGTATCCAATTCGTCGAGCGCACGCAGATTGTCGGGATCGACGAGCAGCTGGTAATCACCGAAGCTCAACGGCCTCGGCAGCGGGCTTCTCGCGGGAACCGGGAAATCAGGAAACCGCAGCAGGAAATCTTCGGGTGTCGTCGATGGCCGGCCGCGTTCTTTATTGTGCGCCAGCACGAGGTAGGCGTTGCGCATCAAGATGTGCCGGGCGCGCTCGACCAGCACCCCGTCAGCCTTTCGGGCTTCGTCAATCAGCGGTGGAACAGGGATCTGCTCTTTGAACCACAGATTGATCAGCTCTTTGATCGCGTGTGCGTCGACGGCGTGCAGCAGCGCCGGATCGTTCCCGTGATCGGGGCGTATTTGCTCCAGCACGTACGACAACAGCACGGTCCCCGAACGCCGGTAAAACACCGTGCCCGTCGAGACCCGCTTCCCGTCAGGTTCAAGGGACTGGTCGTAGAGGTAGTCCCACAGCGCGTCGCGCAGCCACCGCTGAGAAATTTTGGTCAGGTCCCATACTGAACGACGCCGTTCACCAATTTGACTGCCGGGGAACGCTTTCCCGCCGGAGACGACGTGGTCAAACCAGCCGGCCTCTTTCGCAGTCTCCTTGGTCAGCATCAGGCTGCGTGCCGCGATGGGCAGGTCCCGGCAGATGCGCTGCTGGGGGCGGTTGTCCTGATCTGCTGCGATCGCCTCCACCATCGGGTCCAGCAGCGATACCGCACCAGCGGCGGCCAGTCGATCCACCACCGCCTGGATGTCCATGGGCCGCCACTGCGTGCGCCGTGCCGTTTTGGCGTGACGGTCGAGCCCGTAGCGGATTTCGCGCTGCAAACTCGCCGGCAGGGCCGCCAAATGCAGTTCTCCGCGGCTATCCAGGGTCCTGGTGGTGGCAACCGTCACCGGCGAGGCCAGCCAGTCCTCGAACGCCTCTGGGGTGCGCCCGCCTCCGCTGCGTTTGGTCCACAGGCGCCAGCCCTGCAGGTGCGTGCGGCACAGCGGTCGCTTGTGCGCGCCGCTGAATTGGCCGCAGTCGGCGTCGCGGACACACGGCCGAACCGCGCACTCGGCATCGAACGGCGGCAGCGGTTCTTGCGTTGCACGCCAATCTATTTCGTCAATGCCCAGCTGGCGAGCACGCCGCAGCCGCTTATTGTGCTGGGAACACAATCCGTTGCCCGCTACTTCACGGTTGTCGCCGCAGATCGAACACCCCGGGCGGCGCTCCAGTGCCCATCCCCAACTCCGGCTGCCGTGCGGCGCGGAAGTGGTCGTGAACTCCTCCATTGTCTTTGACCCGCGAAGCAGGGTGAATTCGCGTGCGTGGAAAATGCACAGCAAGCTGGTAATGGTGGTCCCGATCGCGCCGTCACACCCATTGACCGGGCACCCCCACCCGTAGGTGGAATGGTTGCGCGGGAACACGATGGGCTCCGCCAACAGCCACGACGGGAACTTCTGACTGATCAGCTCATACCGCTGCTCAGCTGACAGTTCCATATAGTCCGCCGAGGTCTCAACCAGCGCAGGTCGTGACTGCTCGCTGATCGCGGCTTCGGCGCTCACAGCTGGGCTCCGCCGCTTCTGGTGCCGCCGGCCAGTCCCGGGGCCGTCTCCCAAACCCGATGCAGGTGCGCCATCGCTTCCCGGTTCGCCGACTTGCCATACAACTCGGTGACCATCGACGGGCTGGACCAGCCGAACTCCTGAGCGACCATCTCCGCGTTGAAATCCGTCTCCGCGTACAACGCCGCAGCCGCCCGGTGACGGAACGCGTGCGGGGTGATCCGGGCATTAAGACCGGCACGCTCACACGACCGTCGCAGCATCTTGCGCACCGCCGACGTCGTCAACGCCCGCCCCGGCGAGACGCCCCGCAGATGCACCAGCACCTGCTCGTGGTCAGCCAGATGCGCGACCGGCTGATACTCGTCGAGCAGATACCCGTAGAAGCTGCTGACCATCGCCGGGCTCACCGCGCGGATCACCCCGTCCAGCACATAGCCGTCGACGCTCAGTCCCGCCGACGCATACGCCTTGGCCCGCGCCCGATTGGGATTGTCGTCGCGGCCGACGACATGGATATGCGGGTCGGCGCGTTGGCCGCACGGATGGTGCTCGGTCAGGTGAAGATCGCAAAACCGCAGGCCGCACATCCCACCGACCCGCAAACCCCCGTCACGCAGCCACGTGACGATCATCAGATCGCGCGCGGTGGTCAGCACCGACGGCTCGAACAGTGACGCCACTACCGCGTCTGCCAGAAACCGTGGTCGCCGCGCAGACGTTCGGGGCGCCAACGGATTTGACGTAACCTGCCGCGCGCCTTTGCGTTTCACCGTCCGGGGTGCGGCCTCGAAACCGGCGACCAGCTCGACGCTGGCCTGACCCCTCACCGCCAAAGCTATGTAGTAGGCCTTCACGATCGTGGCCACGTTGGCTGCCGCCGACGCGCCCAACGGTTTCTGTTTCGCCGACCGCCACGGCACACCGTAGACACCGTCCGCCTGACCTGTGAGCCCATTCATGTAGCGGCGCAGGTCATCCAGCGTTACCGCGGTGGTGGCCTTGCTGTTTACGTGAAGCCAGTTGAGGTGATCAACCAGGCTGTAGGCATACGTTTCTTGGGTCGACGAACCGAACCGCGTCAACACATCCAGTGACGGCCGGTGCAGTTCCCCAGCTGGCGTGAAAATCCAGTACGACTGCCGGCCACCGGTGTGAGCAATCCTTCGGACAGTGAATCCACCTTCGAGCAAGTCCCAACCTCCCCAGTAGCAATGTGACGAACGCATTGCTACTGGGCGTCCGCGACGCCAGGAAAGAGACTCTCCGCGAACGTACCGAACGTTCACACAGTAGGCATCTAAGACAGGCCACGAGGGTGGTGCTGGGACGGTCCATGCCAACAGTCCCGCCGAGGTGCCCGCCCGTATGGAGGCGTTGGCGTCCGTCGGCGGATTGGACCGGTCCGCGCTGCATTCTCAGCTGGCGGCCGCGTGCCAGCTCGTACTGCACACCGCGCGAGCCCGTGATGGCCGACGGTACTTGAGCGAGGTCGCGGTGTTGCACCGCGTCGGCGACGGGACCGTAGCGGCGGTGACCGCGTGGCAGGTCGATCGGGGCGCCGGACCGGGAATGGCGGCCCTTCGCGAGCTGCTGGCCGCTCGGGGTCGGTCATGAGCCCCGCACTGATGCTGGCGCTGGCGGTACTGGTGGCGCCGCGGCCGGGCGGGCTCGAGCGGTTGGGGCATCGAAAACGATTGGCGGGACTGGGGTCTCGCAGTGGTTCGCGGATGTTGTGGTTGCCGGCGGCGGTCGCCGTGGTGTCGCTGGTAGCGCTACCCCTGCCGGTGACGCTGGCGGGTGCGGCCCTGGTCGGGACCGTGGGGTTGCGGTGGCAGCGCTCGCGACGGGAGGCCGCACGCGCCAGGGAGGCGCAGACGCTGCAGGGTGCGCTCGGCATCCTGGTCGGGGAATTGCGTGCCGGGGCACATCCGGTGGCAGCGTTCGACGCCGCGGCTCATGAGGTGGACGGACCGGTCTCTGCGGCGTTGGGAGAGGTCGCGGCACGCGCCCGGCTGGGCGCCGATGTCGCGGCCGGGCTGCGCGCCGTGGCGGGGACGTCGGCGCTCCCGGCGCACTGGCAGCGGCTGGCCGTGTACTGGCAGCTGGCGCTGGACCACGGCCTGGCCATCGCCCCGCTCATGCGTGCCGCAGAGCGGGACGTCGTTGCACGCGAACGCTTCTCGTCGCGGATCAGAGCGGGTATGGCCGGGGCCCGTACGACGGCGGCGGTGCTGTCCGGATTGCCCGCGCTCGGAATTGTCTTGGGGCAGTTGATCGGTGCGCATCCCGTCCGCTTCCTGCTCGGTGACGGCGCGGTCGTGCTGGTGGTCGGGGTGCTGCTGTGCTGCCTCGGGCTGTTGTGGTCGGACCGGATCATCGCGCGGGCGCAGCGATGAGCACGGCGTCGCTGCTTCTGCTCGCGGTGGCGATTCTGCTGATCCCTGGTACGCCGGCGCACAGAATCTGGCCGCGGGTGCCGGACCGGTCATCGCCCCCGGCGACGTCGAACGACGACCCGTTGGCGGTGCCGTCGAGCTTGGACGTGCTCGCGGCCTGTCTGTCGGCGGGCATGGCGACCAGTGCCGCCGCCTCGGCTGCGGTGCCGTCCGCGCCGGCCGGATTGGCCGGTGTGCTGCGTCGCGCGGCCGAACTGCTGGCTTTGGGGGCAAGTCCGGCGACGGCCTGGTCGGACCGGGGTGGCGGTACGAATCCGCACGTGATCGCGCTGCTGCGGTTGGCTCGCCGATCGGCGTCCTCGGGTGCCGCGATGGCTCAGGGCGTCGCCGAACTGGCCGAGCAGGCCAGGGCCGACGCCGGTGACGCGGCGGACGCGGCTGCCGAGCGGGCCAATGTTCTGATCGCCGGTCCGCTGGGGCTCTGCTACCTGCCGGCCTTCGTCTGTCTCGGCATCGTGCCCGTTGTCGCCGGTCTGGCGGGTGACGTGTTCCGGTCCGGGCTGCTGTGACCCACGCAGATTTCCGACGCCGGCCGGCGTCACCACAAGGGGAGGGAAACCATGAAACCGAACATCATTCGCACGCTTGAAGCCCGAGCGACCATGCTGCTCACCGATGAGGGCGGGATGTCGACCGTCGAATATGCCATCGGCACGGTGGCCGCCGCGGCGTTCGGCGCCATCCTGTACACCGTGGTCACCGGGGACTCGATCGTCAGTGCTCTGACCAACATCATCTCTCGTGCCCTCACCACGAACCGATGACCGCGGCGGCGTCACGGTCGAGGCGGCATTCGCGGTTGCCGCGCTCATCGCGGTCGCCGTCCTCGGTATCGGTGGCCTCGCGGCGGTCTCGATGCAGGTGCGCTGCCTCGACGCGGCCCGGGAGGCGGCCCGGCTCGCGGCCCGCGGCGACGACCGTGCCGCCGTCGAAACCGCCCGTCGTACCGGACCCGACGGCGCCACGGTCGAGGTGCGGCGCGACGGGGGACGGGTCGTCGCGCGGGTCCGTGTCCCGGCGCCGTTGCTACCCGGCATCACGGTGGGAGCGGAGGCGGTGGCGGCGCCCGAGCCCGGTGTGTGACGACGAGCGGGGTGCCGCGACGGTGTTCGCGGTCGCGCTGATCGCGGTGCTCATCGGCCTCATGACCGGGGCGGCTGCCGTCGGTGCCGCGGTGATGGGCCGCCACCGCGCGCAGTCGGCGGCCGACCTTGCCGCATTGGCGGCCGCGGGCGCGTTGGTCTCAGGGCCCGGCCAGTCCTGTAGCCGCGCCGCCGCTGTTGCCGAAGCCATGGGCAGCCGGGTTGGTCAGTGTTCGGTGCGGCAGTTGGACGTGGTGGTCGACGTGGAGGTGCCGGTGCGGTTCGGCCGGTGGAATCTCGGCGTCGCGCACGGTCAGGCCCGCGCCGGACCAGGCGAGCGGTAGCCCGACCGCGACGATGATCTGTGCGACCGTGAGCCGCCCTGTGTCACTTGGCATATCGCTACCGTAGAATCTCAACTATGGTTGAGATCAAGCGAATGGGTCCGACTGATCTCCTCACCATCGGGGAGATCGTGAAGCGGACCGGCGTCGCCGCGTCAGCGTTGCACTTCTACGAGCGGAAAGGGCTGATCCACCCCGAACGCACGGCTGGCGGGACCCGGTTGTATCCACGTCACCTGGAGCGGCGTATTGCCGTCATCCAGGTGGCGAAGCGGCTCGGCATTCCCCTCAGCGAGGTCGCCGAGCACTTCCGGACGCTTCCTGATGATCGGATGCCGTCATTGCGGGACTGGACCAGGCTCAACAAGCGCTGGCGTGCGCAACTCCGCGAACGGCAGCTCGAGTTGGAGCGGCTGCAGTCGGAGATGGACCAGTGCATCGGGTGCGGATGCATCTCCCTCAACCACTGCCTGGTCATCAACCCCGGCGACGAGCTCGCGGCCGAAGGGCCGGGCGCCCGGCGGTTGCTTCCCTTCGACGGGGCGAATCCGACAGGCGCCGAATAGGATTCGCGATCAGGACTCGGCTGCGCCGTCGCTCAGCCGGTCCCCGGCGGCCATGAGCTCACCGTAGGTGGGCAGGCGCAGGGACAGCAGGCCGGCGAAGGTGTCGTCGGCGACCTGGAGCCGGTGCGCGGTGACGTGAATCGGGACCCACCCGCCGTCGTGGGCGCGCAACCGCAGCACCCGCGAGGTCGGTCCGCTGCCGAACTCGACCGTCATGGCCGCCATCTCGGCGATCTCGTCCGGGTGTACCAACTCGGATGGCGCGCCGGCGCTCCAGTCGAAGAGCGGACACGGTTCGCCGATCCATTTGATGAGCTTCCAGCTGTTCAGATCCACCATGGCCCGGTAGATACCGGGCACGGCCGGGCCGCCCGCGATCTGCTGCGCCCGGTCGAGTGGTGCGGCCGACGAATTGTCCCGGACGCCGCGCCAGTTCATGGCCCGGCAGACCAGTCGGTCGTGGCCGTCCTCGTCGGGTTCGTTGAGTACCCGCGCGCAGAATCCGACAGTGATGGGCCGGCCCCGGAAATCGGTCATTTCCCAAGTACTGGTGAACGTTTGGCCAGGTTTTGGCTTGATGACGGCCGAGATGACCCGCGCCTCGTTCGGGTTCAGTATGCGGGTCTGCAGGTCGTCGGCGAATGCGCGGCCATGGGTGGCCTCGGCCGCCGGGTTGAGGCCACTGTTGGCCAGCGACTCCATGGTGTCGGTCGCGATGCCGCCCGTCAGATCCCACTTCAGGGGACCGGGGATCATCCGGTCCGGCGGATCGGCGTTGGGAGTGCCGACCCATACGTGCACGCCATGAATGCGTCCGTCGGTCATCTGCACCACTTCGGTCCGGATCACGCGGTCGCTCTTGGGGGTGATGCTCGTCAGCGGCAGTCCGGCGCGCACGGTTTCGCCGATCGCCGACTGGATCGCCATCAAGCTGGAGTTGCGCCGCAGGTAAGCACTGATGGGAACCATGTTCTTGGTTTGCTGCCCTTGCGCGACGACGGCAGGTTCGGCGCCGAGGGTCTCGACGAGGAGCCAGTCGTCCGTCATGGCCGTAGTTTATCCGTTTCGGTGCGCTTTGCCTCTGTCCGGAGTCGGCCGACCGGCCTACTTTCCGTGTGCCGCCAAGGTGTCGACGACGAGGCGAAGTACCTGCACAGCGCCGGCTTTGTCCAGCGGATCGTTCGCATTGCCGCACTTGGGCGATTGCACACAGGAAGGGCAACCGTGACGGCACTCACACGCCTCGATGGCCGCTGCTGTGGCGGACCACCAGGTGGACAGCTGCCGGAACCCGCGGTCGGCGAACCCGGCTCCGCCCGGATATCCGTCGTACACGAAAATCGTTGGCAGGCCGGATAAGTCGCCGGGTGCGGGTCCGGACGCGGTGGACACGCCGCCGATGTCACCC
Source organism: Mycobacterium sp. FW102-FHT13B02 (assembly GCF_058790275.1). Lineage (NCBI taxonomy): Bacteria > Bacillati > Actinomycetota > Actinomycetes > Mycobacteriales > Mycobacteriaceae > Mycobacterium > Mycobacterium sp. FW102-FHT13B02. The sequence continues at coordinate 165,587 of NZ_JBYTCM010000006.1, read as the reverse complement.
CGGTCGCAACTGGCCACCAGCGGCAGTAGGCCGATCGCGGCGTGCTCGGCCGCGTGCAGCGACCCGGGAACTCGCAGCGGATCAATTCCCTTGTCCAACAGTATCTCCGGTGCCATGGTGCACATGACCGCCATGGTGTCGAGGGTGCGGGTCGGCATGTCGAGATCGACGAAATCGAGCACCGCGCCGTCCATCGCTCGGCGCAGGAACCCGACGACGGTGCCCGATACCGACACCGGGACGAGGCCGATGGCGACCGGCCCGAAACGATGAATCTCACCGGTGCCACGGAGCGAGATGTCGGTGACCTCCCGCGCCGATGTCGTGTAGCCGGGATTCTCGGCGTGTACGAAGGCGACGCCGGCTTCGAAGTCCAGCGCGTCGACCAGAAAGGTCTCGCCCTGATGCAGGTGGACCGCGCCCGGATGGACCGAGGCCGGCGCCTGGCCGGCGCCGGTGCTGCCCAGCATGCGTCCGGTGCCGGACTCCAGGATGGCGATCTGCCCGCCCGATGACCCCCGGATGTCCACGGCGGGATGGGGATCCACGCCGGGTGCCGGAAAATAGCCGGCGGGACGCTTGCGTAGCAGTCCGTCGTCGACGAGTGATTCGGCTACCGCTTCGGCGTCCCACATCCGCACCTCGGCGGGCGTCAACGGGAGTTCGGTTGCCGCGCAGAGCAATTGCGGCGACAGTACGTACGGGTTGCCGGGATCGATCACGATCCGCTCGATGGGCTTGTCGAGCAGCGCGGCGGGGTGATGCACCAGGTAGGTGTCGAGCGGGTCGTCGCGGGCGATCAGCACGATCAGCGCGCTCTGGCCGCGCCGCCCGGCCCGGCCGGCCTGCTGCCAGAACGAGGCCACCGTACCGGGGAACCCGGCCAGCACGACGGCGTCCAGTCCGGCGATGTCGACGCCGAGCTCCAGTGCGTTCGTGGTGGCCAGGCCGCGCAATTCCCCTTCCGTCAGAGCGTGTTCCAGGGCCCGGCGATCCTCGGCCAGGTATCCGGCTCGGTAGGACGCCACCAGCGGGGCCAGTTCGGGCGCGACGTTCTCGAGCCGGGCCCGCGCCCCGAGCGCCGTCAACTCGGCGCCGATGCGTGATCGGACGAAGGTCAGGGTCCGAGCGCCCTCGGCGATCAGATCGGCCATCACCCGAGAGGCCTCGGTGCCCGCGGAACGGCGGACCGGGGCGCCGTTCTCGCCGATCAGATCGGTGAGCAGCGCCGGCTCCCACAGCGCCACCGTGCGGCCGCCGTGCGGCGACCCGTCTTCGGTGACCGCGGTGACCGTCTGGCCGAGCGACTCGGATGCCGTGTGCGCCGGGGCGGCGGTGGTGGCGCTGGCGAACACCACTGTGGGCGCCGACCCGTAACGGTCGCACAGCCGCATCAGCCGGCGCAGTACCATCGCCACGTTCGAGCCGAAAATGCCTCGGTAGTAATGGCATTCGTCGATCACCACAAACTGCAGCTGACGCAGGAACACCGCCCATCGGGAATGGTTGCGCAGCAGCGACAGGTGCACCATGTCCGGATTGGAGAAAATCCACCGGGACCGTTCGCGGGCGAATTGCCTTGCCTCTGTGGAGCTGTCGCCGTCATAGGCGGACGGGGCGATGTTGGACAGGCCGGGAATGACGCCGCACAGCGACTGCGCGGCGCGGAGCTGGTCGTGGCCCAGCGCCTTGGTCGGAGACAGATACAACGCGCGGGCGTGCGCATCGGTTTGCAGCGCGTGCAGGATCGGCAGTTGGTAGGCCAGGGATTTGCCGGATGCGGTGCCTGTCGCGATGACCACGTGCCGGCCGGCGTGCGCCAGCTCGGCCGCGGATACCTGATGTGACCACGGCTGCGCCACACCGCGATCGGTGAACGCCCGCACCACGTCGTCGCCAACCCAAGCGGGCCAGGGCATTCGGCGAGCCTGACGCGACGCCAGATCAGCGACATGCCGCAGCGGCTGCTCGTCGGCGGGGGTGCCGTCCAGTGCGGAGGCCAACAGCTCACGCCCGAAGTTCGGCTGCGCTGCAGCGCCATCGGATTCCGCGTGTGTCACTGTGATCCCTTCTCGGCCTTGGCTGCCGCGTGCTGAAAGCGGCCAAGATGAATTGTTAACCACAGTTCGTCGTGTGACTGTTGCGACAGCGCCCGACATGGTTGACTGATCTTGGTCGCAGCTTCTGTGTTCGTGTGTCAACACCCGGGAACGTTGTCTGCGTTCCCGGTACACCGGAAGACTCGGTGGATCGCACCCGCAGTAACAGAAGGAAATGAAGGACAAATGCCACAGGGGACTGTGAAGTGGTTCAACCCGGAGAAGGGTTACGGCTTCATTGAGCAGGAAGGCGGCGGAGGCGACGTCTTCGTCCATTACAAGCAGATTCAGTCCAACGGGTTCCGCACCCTTGAGGAGAATCAGAAGGTCGACTTCGAGGTCGAGCAGGGTGCCAAGGGCCCGCAGGCTCTGAACGTCCGCCCGGTCTGAGGTCAGCACCGAGCAACGCCCCCGCATCGTCAGCGATGAAGCGGGGGCGTTTTGCATAGCTGGCCTCCACGCCTTTCGTCGTGGGCTGGCCTACTGTCGGCAGGGTGAGTCAGCTGTCCTTCTTCTCGGCCGAGTCGGTGCCGCCCGCGGTGGCCGACCTGACCGGGTTGCTCGCTGCGCCGGGACAGGTGGTTCGAACCGGCGATGCGGCGGACGGCCGGAAAGTCCGCTTGTCGGTCGTCGTTGACGCGTTGTGGCGGGCCGAGGCGCTGGCCGAGATGATCGCCGAAGCGGGACTGGAGCCCGAGATCACGCACACCGACGAGAAGACGCCGCTGGTGCGCACCGAAGCCGACGCCAGGCTGGCGCGCATGGCACGCGATTGGACCCGCGGAGCGGTCAAAACCGTGCCCGACGGGTGGTTGCCGGGCCCGCGGGAGCTGCGCGCCTGGGTGCTGGCCGCCGGTATCGCGGAGCCGAATGGCTACTTGTTGGGTTTGGATCCCCACGCACCGGATACTCATTCCACGTTGGCGTCGGCGCTGATGCGGGTCGGTATCGCGCCGACCCTGATCGGGACCCGAGGCCATCACCCGGCCCTGCGGATCAGTGGCCGTCGGAGGCTCTTGCGCCTGGTAGAGAACGTGGGGGAGCCGCCCGGGTTCACGGAGGCGTTTCTCCAATGGCCCCGGATCTAGCGGGTGCAGACCGTATATTTTGGCCGCATCCGGTTTGCGTAGGCTCGCGCAGAGTGTCAAATTGTGACTTGCCTTAGAACCGGATGACCGTTAGGCATTCATTCGGTGTCGTAACGCAGACCAAGAAGTGGAGCGGATAGATAAGGTGGCTGACCTCGATGGTGCCGGTAGCGGCAGCCGGGTCCGGCGACTCGTCATAGTCGAGTCGCCTACCAAGGCGCGCAAGATTGCCGGTTACCTCGGCTCCAACTATGTCGTCGAATCGTCGCGTGGACACATTCGCGACCTCCCGCGCAATGCCGCGGACGTGCCGGCCAAATATAAAGGTGAGGCCTGGGCCCGCCTCGGCGTGAACGTCGACGACAACTTCGAGCCGCTGTACATCGTCAGCCCGGATAAGAAGAGCACCGTCACCGAGCTCAAGGACCTGCTCAAGGGGGTCGACGAGCTCTATCTCGCGACGGACGGTGACCGCGAGGGCGAGGCCATCGCGTGGCATCTGCTCGAGACGCTCAAACCCAAGGTGCCGGTCCGGCGCATGGTGTTCCACGAGATCACCGAGCCCGCGATCCTCGCGGCCGCCGCGAACCCGCGCGACCTGGACATCGCCCTGGTCGACGCGCAGGAGACCCGCCGCATCCTCGACCGCCTGTACGGGTACGAAGTCAGCCCGGTGCTCTGGAAGAAGGTGGCGCCGAAGCTGTCAGCAGGCCGGGTGCAGTCCGTCGCGACCCGGATCATCGTCCAGCGCGAGCGCGAACGCATGGCGTTCCGCAGCGCCGGCTATTGGGACGTCACCGCTGAGCTGGACGCCAGCGTGTCCGACCCGGAAGCCTCTCCGCCCAAGTTCACCGCCAAGCTCAGCACCGTCGACGGCCGACGCGTCGCCACCGGCCGGGATTTCGACTCCCTCGGTGCGGTCAAGAAGCCCGACGAGGTGCTGGTGCTCGACGAGGCGGCCGCTGGTGCCCTGGCCGCCGGGCTGCGTGGCGAGTCGCTGACCGTCAGCTCGGTGGAGCAGAAGCCCTACACGCGCAAGCCCTACGCGCCGTTCATGACGTCGACGCTGCAGCAGGAAGCCGGCCGCAAGCTGCGGTTCTCCTCCGAGCGCACCATGAGCATCGCGCAGCGGCTGTACGAGAACGGCTACATCACCTACATGCGTACCGACTCCACGACGCTGTCGGAGTCGGCCATCAACGCCGCGCGCACCCAGGCCGGGCAGCTCTACGGCCCGGAGTACGTCCACCCGACGCCGCGGCAGTACACCCGCAAGGTCAAGAACGCCCAAGAGGCACACGAGGCCATCCGCCCCGCCGGTGACGTCTTCCAGACCCCGGGCCAGCTGCACGGCGCCCTGGACACCGACGAGTTCCGGCTCTATGAGCTGATCTGGCAGCGCACCGTCGCCTCCCAGATGGCAGACGCACGCGGCACCACCCTTTCGCTCCGTATTTCCGGCCAGGCTCGCCGCAGATCGACTGACGGCACCGCCGTCGAAGAGCAGGTCGTGTTCAACGCCTCCGGCCGCACCATCACCTTCGCCGGCTTCCTCAAGGCCTACGTCGAGAGCCTCGACGAGCAGGCCGGCGGTGAGGCCGACGACGCCGAGAGCCGCCTGCCGAACCTGACCCAGGGCCAGCGGGTGGACGCCGCCGAGCTCACCGCCGACGGGCACACCACCAACCCGCCAGCCCGGTACACCGAGGCCTCGCTGATCAAGGCCCTGGAAGACCTGGGCATCGGCCGTCCGTCGACGTACTCGTCGATCATCAAGACCATCCAGGACCGCGGCTACATCTATAAGAAGGGCAGCGCCCTGGTGCCGGCCTGGGTGGCGTTCGCGGTCGTCGGACTGCTGGAACAGCACTTCGGGCGGCTGGTCGACTACGACTTCACCGCCGCCATGGAGGACGAACTCGACGAGATCGCCGCCGGCAACGAGCAGCGCACCAACTGGTTGTCGAATTTCTACTTCGGTGGCGAGCACGGCGTCGAAGGCTCGGTGGCTCGCGAGGGTGGCCTGAAGAGGCTCGTCGGCGTCAACCTCGAAGGTATCGACGCGCGAGAAGTCAACTCCATCAAGCTGTTCGACGACGCCGAAGGTCGCGCCATCAACGTCCGCGTCGGCCGTAACGGGCCGTACCTGGAGCGGATGGTTCTTGATGAAGAGGCAGCCGACGGCGCTTTGAAACCGCAGCGCGCCAACCTCAATGACGATCTGACGCCCGACGAGCTCACCCTCGAGCTGGCCGAAAAGCTCTTCGCCACACCGCAAGAGGGTCGCTCACTGGGCATCGACCCGGAGACCGGGCACGAGATCGTCGCCAAGGACGGACGTTACGGGCCGTACGTCACCGAGGTGCTGCCTGCGCCGCCGGAAGAGCCGGACGCCGGCACGGGCGCGAAGAAGACCAAGAAACCGACCGGACCCAAGCCGCGCACCGGATCTTTGTTGCGCTCAATGGATTTGGAGACGGTGACGCTCGACGACGCATTGAAGCTGCTGTCGTTGCCGCGCGTTGTTGGTGTCGATCCGGAGAGCAAGGAAGAGATCACCGCGCAGAACGGCCGCTACGGCCCGTACCTCAAGCGCGGCACCGACTCTCGTTCGCTGGCCACCGAAGAGCAGATGTTCACCGTCACGCTCGAAGAGGCGCTGAAGATCTACGCCGAGCCGAAGCGTCGTGGGCGCCAAGGTGCGGCGACTCCGCCGCTGCGCGAGCTGGGTACCGACCCGGTGTCGAACAAGCCGATGGTGATCAAGGACGGCCGGTTCGGCCCGTACGTCACCGACGGTGAGACCAACGCGAGCCTCCGTAAGGGTGACGACGTCATGTCGATCACCGACGAGCGGGCCTCGGAGTTGTTGTCCGACAGGCGTGCTCGTGGCCCCGTCAAGAAGGCCGCGAAGAAGACCGCTGCCAAGAAGACGGCGGCCAAGAAGACCCCTGCCAAGAAGGCACCGGCGAAGAAGGCCGCTGCGAAGAAGGTCTAGGAGCTAGCTGGCGGCTTCGGCTTCCCGCTCGGCCGCCGGCCTCGGTGAGGCCAGCGACAGCGGGCGCGCCAGCTGCGTCGGCGCGGACCGGCCGCGCAGTTCGACGGTCTCGCCGACGTCCCAACACAGCGCCTCGGCGTCCAGCGCGCCACTGACGGCGATGGCCGACGCGAGCACGTGGCCCTCCTCGAGCTTGGCGAGCTCGGTCAGGCGGGCTGCCTCGTTCACCGGATCGCCGATCACGGTGTATTCGAAGCGGGCCAGCGCACCGATGTGCCCGGCGATGGCCCGGCCCGCGGACACGCCGATGCCGAATTCCGTGGTGCCCAGCACCGTCACGAGTTCGTCGTGCAGCTCGCGCGAGGCGGCCAGCGCGGCGCCCGAGGCGTCGGGGTGCTCGATGGGCGCGCCGAAGATGGCCAGCGCCGCGTCACCCTGGAACTTGTTCACGAAGCCGCCGTGCCGGTTCACGGTGTCGACGATGATCCGGAAGAACTCGTTGAGGATCGACACGACCTCGGCCGCGGGCCGGGTGGAGGCCAGCTGCGTCGACCCGATGAGGTCGATGAACAGCACCGCGACGTCGCGTTCCTGGCCGCCCAGCTCGGTGCCGCGCTCGAGGGCCCGGCGGGCGACGTCCTCGCCGACGTAGCGGCCGAACAGATCGCGCAGACGTTGCCGCTCCGACAGGTCCCGCACCATGTCGTTGAACCCCGCTTGCAGCAGGCCCAGCTCACTGGCGTCGTAAATCTGCATGTGTGCGTTGTAGTTACCACGCTGCACCTCACCCAGGGCCCATCGCAGCTGCCGCAGCGGGTCGGCGATGGACATGGCCACCAGGACGTTGCCGGCCAGGCCGACCGCGAGGGCGGTGATCGCCAGCAACAGGATCGGGGTGTTGAGCCTGTCGTTCTCGGTGACGAGGATCGAGTACTGGCCGGCCAGCCGGGCCACGATGATGGCGAGTAGCGGCACGCCGGTCGACAGTACCCAGGTCAGCACCTGACGCTGGATGACGCCGGGCGCCCTGAAGTTCTCGGGCACACCGTCGCGCAGGGCGGCGACTGCGACGGGCCGCAGCACCCGTTCGGATTGCAGGTAGCCGATGATCGCGGTGGCGGTGGCGCCGAGCGCGCTGGCCACCAAGACGAAGGGAGCCGAGCGGCTGGCCACCGGCCAGCTGGCGATGATGAACACCACCGAACCCAGGAACCAGTTACCGACGCTGATCAGGGTCCGGTAGTACGGCATCTTGAGGGCCCGGGTGCGGGCCAGCTCGGTGAAGGCCGGATCGTCGGCGCCAGGGTGCAGGGTGTCGCGCCGTTGCCAGCGGATCACCGGGATCAGCAGCCGCAGACTCAGCCATGCCGCGGCGACGAACGCGACGAACAGGACGGCCAGGAACACCGCGAGGTTGACCGCCGGTAGGTCCTGGAGCTGGATGCGGTCTTCGGTGGGCAGACCGAACCGCAGGAAGCCCAGAACGAACAGCGCGCCGATGATGTCGGCCTGCAAGAGGCTCAGCGTGAACACCGGCCAGGGCGTGCGCGCCACCCATCGGACGAACCCCCTGATTCGTCCGATGCGCTGTACATCGGTGGCCACCCGATAACCGTATCCGGCCGGGGCGACGGATATCGCCGCTGCGCGCGGGTTCGTGTCGCCGGCGACGGTTACTGTGGGGCCCGATGAGCGGAGTTTTCTCGCGTTTGGTCGGCCAGGATGCCGTGGAAGCCGAGTTGGTGGCCGCAGCGCGGGCGGCCCGGGGTGATTCGGCTCACAGCGGTGTCACCACCGGCAGCATGACGCATGCCTGGTTGATCACGGGTCCGCCCGGTTCGGGCCGGTCCATCGCCGCGGTGTGCTTTGCTGCGGCGCTGCAGTGCACTGCGGAGGCCGCTGAGGGCGGTCCGGGCTGCGGGGCCTGCCGGGCGTGTACGACGACCATGGCGGGCACCCACGCCGATGTGCGCCGCGTCATTCCCGAAGGCCTGTCCATCGGCGTCGACGAGATGCGCGCCATCGTGCAGACCGCGTCGCGGCGGCCCGGAACCGGGCGCTGGCAGATCGTGGTGGTCGAGGACGCCGACCGGCTCACCGAAGGCGCGGCCAACGCGCTGCTGAAGGTCGTCGAGGAACCGCCGCCATCAACGGTGTTCCTGCTGTGCGCGCCGTCCGTGGACCCCGAGGACATCGCGGTGACCCTGCGGTCGCGGTGCCGGCACGTGGCCCTGACGACGCCGCGGGTGGACGCCATCGCACAGGTGCTGATGGCGGGCGACGGCCTGCCCGAGTCCGACGCGCGCTGGGCGGCGTCGGTCAGTGGTGGCCACGTGGGCCGGGCCCGCAGACTCGCCACCGACGAGCAGGCCCGGTCGCGCCGGGAACGGGCGCTGGGCCTGGCCCGCGACGCCGCGACGCCGGCGCGGGCGTACGCCGCGGTCGAGGAGCTGGTCGCCTCGGCAGAAGCCGAGGCGGTGGCGCTGACGGCCGGCCGCAACGAGGCCGAGACCGAGGAGCTCAGGACAGCGCTGGGCGCCGGCGGCACCGGTAAGGGCGCGACAGGCGCGTTGCGGGGCGCCGCGGGCGCGCTGAAAGACCTGGAGAAGCGGCAGAAGTCGCGGCAGACCCGGGCGTCGCGGGACGCGCTGGACCGGGCGCTGATCGACCTGGCCACCTATTTCCGCGACGCGCTCCTGCTGTCGTCGGGGGCGGCGGGTGTGGCCACGGCCAACCATCCGGACATGGCCGAAAAGGCCGCCGCGATGGCCGCCCACGTGCCTGCTGACCAGCTGCTGCGCTGCATCGAGGCGGTGCTGGCCTGCCGCGAGGCGCTGGCCACCAACGTCAAGCCGAAGTTCGCCGTCGACGCCATGGTCGCGACCATGGGACAGGCGCTGCGGGCCGGACAACGGAACTGACTTTGGCGGCGCCGCGGGCGTCCCGTAGACTCGTCCCGCCCCGCCTCGGTGGGGCACGCCACCCTAGCTCAGTCGGTAGAGCAATTCACTCGTAATGAATAGGTCAGGGGTTCGATTCCCCTGGGTGGCTCCACAATTTTCGCGTCGACCTACCGCCGTGCGGCGGGATACCGCGCGCTCCCATCCGCGGACGGGGTCTCGGTGACCGGCGCTGCAACACTCGGGTCCAGGTTGAACTTCGGCTTACGCGATGGGACGGCTATGCAGCCCTGAGCCTTTCCGTCGACGTACGAGCATTTCGTCTTGTCGCCGTTCTTGTCGGTCGTGGTGCATGCCTCGTATGAGTGCCCGTTGGCGACTTTGGTTTCGTAGGTCTGGTTCGAAGCCATGCAATCGCTGCCGACGGTGGCGTTGGCGTTGGGCGCGGTCAGGATCATCGGTGCGGCATACAGCGCGGCAGCGCTCAGCAGGGCGGCGAAGGCCGCTGACTTGACCGGTCGGAGGGTGGGGTTCATCACGTACTTTCCTTTTGCGGTGACTGTGGATGGCTGGTGCGGGGACTTCAGGAGTGATCGGCCTGAACCGCGACGAGGTCACCGGTCGGAATATGGGTGCCCCGCACGACCGTCCTCGGCACGGTGATGCAGCCCTGGGGTTTGTGGTCGACCTCGGAGCACTGTGTTTTGACGCCTTCTTTGTCGGTCGTCGTGCAGCTCTCGACGATCGACCCGTCTGACCGTGTGCCGATGGCGAAGGTGCCGCCGCCTTTTCCGCAGCGGGTCGCCAGTGACTCTGCATTGGCCATTGGCGTCGTCAGAGCCAAAGGAGCGACGTACAGCGCGGCGGTGCCGAAGAGGACGGCGATCGCGATACGCCTGCCGTTTGCGATCCCGGCGTTGGTGCTGTTCATGGAGTTCTCCATTTCGGGTGACGCAGGCCCGGGTGGACTTGCTGACACCGGTAAGAGAACGGACCGCCCCAAAGGTGGACAGTTTTTCCAGAACTTTTTCGGAGCTGGTTGGCCGCGGAACTATCGCGGCGCCAGGAACCCCACCGGCCCTGACGCCACACACACCGACAACGCCGACGTGTTGGCCTTCACCTGGATGGCTGCGCCTGCGCCGGGCAGCCGGACGAACACCCGGTTCAGGCCGGGGTGCACGGGAACTCGCGCTTCGGGTCCCTCGGGCAGTGACATGGTCAACGACCCATCGCTGTTGGCCAGGTAGTTGAGTTCGGCGGTCCAGTCGGCCGGCAGCAGCGGCCCGTCGAGCGGCATGGTCACCGGCGCGTCGGTCTGCACGAGGTAGCCGCAGTGCGGTGCCGGGCCCGGAGCGATGGTCCGGGTCCACGTCACCAGGGCCGGCACCAGCTGGCCGGTCGCGGTGAGCATCTGCAAAGAGGTTGTGCTCGAAGCGAATTCAGGCCGGTTTCGCAACAGCGCGAACATGTGGCTGGCCAGGTTCTCCGGCCAGGCCACGCGTTGCAGCACGAGGGGGTCGACTTCCTGATCCAGCAGCGGCACGTCGCGGGGTGCCGCCGCGAGCGCGGCCTCGACGTTCACCAGATACGAGCGGGTCGGGTTGTCGCGCCAGCTGGGCAGGAACGTCGCCCACGAGTACAGGCTGCTGGCCACGAATAGCGTTGCAGCGCAAGCGACGACGATACGTCGGCGTACAGAGTCGTCGAACCGGCTGCTGCGGTTCGGCGCGCAGAACGCGACGGCCGCAAGCAATGCCAGCACCACGACGAGGTCGGACAGGTAGCGCAACGTCTGCGCCAACTCCAGCGCGGTGAACTTCGACGACCGCATGAGATAGATCGGCACCTGGCAGGCGACGACGTAGCCCACCGCGGCCAGCCAGACGGGTCCGAGCCGCCGCTTCCGCAACAGTGACACCGCGACCACAACACCCAGCACCAGCCAGCCCAGCACCATGACGACCGGCCCGGGCGTCGCCCATGGCGAGGCCGGCGCCCAGCGTTGCCAGTCCCACGGCCCGCCGGCCAGCGTCGGCACGAGGCCGTGCGTGACGGACCGCGCCAGCAGCTCCCATGTCATCGCCAGGTCCAGAGTCCAGCGCTTCTGGTTGACCACCAGCAGATAGACGCCGATCCAGCCGATCGTGATGGTCAGCAGCCCCAGCCACAGCCGCAGGCCCGCGCGCCACACGGAGACGCGGTTGCCTGTCACGTACGAAAGCAGCCAGCAGACCGCGAAGGCGGTGAACGGGATCACCGCGGACTTCTCGAAGAACAGCAGCCCGCCCAGGTAGGCGAGGCAGCCGGTCCATACGTAGCGCGGGTTTCCGGTGCGCACCAGCAGGATCGCATCGGCACAGACCCACGCCACGGCCGCCGCCATCGGTAGCGCGTTCAGCCCGGCCGACCACCATGCGAAGGCCGGCACGCCCAGGGGAGTGAAGAGCGCGAAGGTCAGCGGCACCAACAGCACGGGACGCCAGCCGAGGATCACCCGGAGCGCGCGCACCAACGCGAGCGATGCGACGAGTTGTAGGACCACCAGACTCAAGGCCGGCCAGAACCAGTTCAGCGGCGCCAGCCGGGTCAGGACCCCGGCGAACAGGAATCCCGCGGGCATGACGTGCCCGTCGTGGTCGTTGAAGAGAAAGTCGGGAGACAGCAGGGAGTGGGTGCCTGCCTGGCCGATCAGGATCAGGTCGTCCCAGTAGAAGTAGCCACCGAAGGCCAGGACTGCCCGCAGTATCAGCTGCAGCACCACCAGCGTGGCGGCAGTTCGGGCGACCCAGTTCACTCTTGTCGACTGTACGGGCCGCTTGGCGGCGGCCGTCGGTATGGTTGCCCCGTGCGAACACTTGTCACTGGTGCTGCCGGCTTCATCGGGTCGACGCTCGTCGACCGGCTCCTCTCCGAAGGACACGATGTCGTCGGGCTCGACGACCTCAGTAGCGGCAAGGTCGACAACCTCGCCCAAGCCGAACAGCACGAGCGATTCGAGTTCGTCAAAGCCGACATCGTCGACGCTGATCTGCACGCCATCGTGGCCGAAGAACGGCCGGAGGTGATCTTCCACCTGGCTGCGCAGATCTCGGTCGCGCGGTCGGTGACCGACGCGCCGTTCGATGCCGGCGTCAACGTCGTCGGCACCGTGCGGCTGGCCGAGGCGGCGCGCAGCAACGGCGTGCGCAAGGTGGTTCACACCTCGTCGGGCGGATCCATCTACGGTGTCCCGCCGGGTTACCCGACCAACGAGGACATGCCGGTGGATCCGTCGTCGCCGTATGCCGCGAGCAAGGTGTGCGGCGAGGTGTACCTCAACATGTTCCGCAACCTGTACGGGCTGGACTGCTCGCACATCGCGCCGGCCAACGTCTACGGTCCGCGTCAGGACCCGCACGGTGAAGCCGGTGTGGTGGCGATCTTCAGCCAGGCGCTGCTGGCCGGCCGGCCCACCAAGATTTTCGGTGACGGCACCGACACCCGCGACTACGTCTTCGTCGACGACGTGGTCGACGCCTTCGTGCGCGCCGGGGGAGAAGCGGGAGGCGGGCAGCGGTTCAACGTCGGCACCGGGGTGGAGACGTCGGTGGCGCAGCTGCACACCGCGATCGCCGCGGCCGTCGGCGTGCCGGACGCTCCTGAGTTCCACCCGCCGCGCCTGGGTGACCTGCGCCGTTCGCAGCTCGACATCGCCCGCGCACAGCAGGTGCTGGGGTGGAGTCCCAAGCTGGCGCTGGCCGAGGGGGTTTCCCGGACGGTGGACTTTTTCCGGGCCTGAACTGCGAATATGCAGAAAAAGATTGTGAGTACTCACTTTCTGTCCTAGTCTCACGTCATGACCTACGACGTGATTGTCAAAGATGGTTTGTGGTTCGACGGCACCGGCCGCACACCGCAACTACGCAATCTGGGTATCCGCGACGGCGTCGTCGCGACGGTGTCGGCACAGCCGCTCGATGAGGCGGGCTGCCCCGACGTCATCGACGCCAAGGGCAAGTGGGTGACGCCGGGCTTCATCGACGTCCACACCCACTACGACGCCGAGGTGCTGCTCGATCCGGGCTTGCGCGAGTCGGTCCGCCACGGTGTGACGACCGTGCTGCTCGGCATGTGCTCGTTGTCGACGGTGTACGCCGAGAACGACGACGCGGCCGACCTGTTCAGCCGCGTCGAGGCCGTGCCGCGCAAGTTCGTCGTCGGCGCGCTCGAGCAGAAGCGGAACTGGTCCGGCCCGGCCGAGTACGTGCAAACGCTCGAGGCGCTGCCGCTCGGACCCAACGTCAGCTCGCTGCTGGGCCACTCGGACCTGCGCACCTCGGTGCTGGGTCTGGACCGCGCGACGACCCCGAACGTCACCCCGACCAACGCCGAACTGGAGACCATGGCGGCGCGGCTCGAGGCGGCATTGGACGCCGGCATGCTCGGCATGTCCGGGATGGACGCGGCCATCGACAAGCTCGACGGTGACCGCTTCCGCTCCCGCGCGCTGCCGTCGACGTTCGCCACCTGGCGCGAACGCCGCCGCTTGATCAAGGTGCTGCGTAAGCGCGGCCGCATCCTGCAGAGCGCACCCAATGTCGCCAAATTGCAAGAGGCACTGAACTTCTTCCTCGAGAGCAGCGGCTGGTTCGGCCGTCGTCCCGGGGTGCGGATGAGCCTGCTGGTCTCGGCCGACGCCAAGTCATCTCCCGCGGCCGTGTACGTGCTGGGGCCGGTGACCCGCCTGGCCAACAAGTTCCTGAACTCGAAGGTGCGCTTCCAGCACCTGCCGGTGCCGTTCGAATTGTATTCGGACGGAATCGATCTCCCGGTTTTCGAGGAGTTCGGTGCGGGCACCGCGGCGCTGCACCTGAAGGATCAGCTGGAGCGCAACAAGCTGATGGCCGACCCGGAATACCGCCGCCGCTTCCGCAAGTCGTTCGACAAGAAGGTGCTGGGCCCGACCCTGTGGCACCGCGACTTCCACGACTCGACCATCGTCGAATGCCCGGACAAGTCGTTGGTGGGCAAGAGCTTTGGCCAGATCGCCGACGAACGCGGCAGCCACCCGCTCGACGCCTTCCTGGACGTCCTGGTCGAACATGGGGAACGCAACACCCGCTGGACCACCATCGTGGCCAACCACCGCCCCAAGCAGCTCGACAAGCTGGCCACCGAACCCTCGGTGCACATGGGCTTCTCGGATGCCGGTGCGCACCTTCGGAACATGGCGTTCTACAACTACGCGCTGCGGATGCTGCGCCGCGTGCACGACGCCGACAAGAGCGGCCGGCCGTTCATGACCACCGAGCACGCCGTGCACCGGCTGACCGGTGAGGTCGCCGACTGGTTCGGCCTGGACGCCGGCACTCTGCGTCAGGGTGAGCGCGCCGACTTCGTGGTGATCGACCCGGCCGGCCTCAACGCCGAACTCGAGGCGTACCACGAGAATTCGGTCGAGTTCTACGGCGGGCTGAGCCGCATGGTCAACCGCAGCGACTCCGCGGTCGTCGCGACCGGCGTCGGCGGCCAGGTGGTGTTCCGTGACGGTGAATTCCGCGAAGGCTACGGCGAGACCGTCAAGTCCGGCCACTACCTGCCGGCTCGCGGGGCGAAACTGCCGGTGGCGCAAGCGGTCTGACATGGCCAGAACCCAACAGCAACGCAGGGAAGAGACGCGAGCTCGGCTCCTCGACGCCGCGATCGCCACTATCGTCGAGGTCGGCTATGCCCGCGCCTCGGCGGCGGTGATCGCGCGTCGGGCCGAGGTCTCCGACGGTGCGCTGTTCAAGCATTTCGCCACCATGGGCGACTTCATGGCGGCCACTGCGCTGGAGGTCATGCGGCGGCAGCTGGAGGAGTTCAGCAAGCAGATCGCCGAAATCCCGTCGGACCGGCCCGCTCTCGAAGGGGCATTGATCGCGCTGCGGGACATCAGCGGCAACGCCACCAACGCGGTGATGTACGAGCTGATGGTGGCGGCGCGCACCGACGAGAAGCTGCGGGCGACGCTGCAGGGCGCCCTCGTCGAGTACGGCCGCAACATCTACGAGACCGCGCAGGAGATGCCCGGCGCGGATCAGTTGCCGCCGGAACTTCTGATGCTGATCGTCGCCGTCATGGTCAACACGTTCGACGGCGCGGCGTTGATCCGTGCCGTGCTGCCGCAGCCGGAGCTCGAAGACGGCCGCATCCAGCTACTGACCACGATGTTGGGCAGCCTGGGCGTTCAGACTCAGACCTGACGGGTCGGCGGGTCGGGTTCAGGAACCCGGGCGCCTTCCAAAGCCACGGCACGGGCCAGCTGCGCATAGCGCAGTTCCAGGTCCTTGAAGCGCATGTAGGCGCTGATCGTGGTGAACAGGAACGCGATCACCAGCGCATACAACAGCAGGTCCGCGCCGCGGCCGATGCCGAGCCAGTGCGCCACCACCGTGGTGTCATTGGGCCGCAGGATCGCATAGATCGCACCGACCACGAAGAACACGTAGCCGACCTTCACCCAGGCCCGGGACTGCGCGTTGCGCCGGGAACTGAACAGGTAGGCCAGCAGCAGGACCACCGCGCCGATCAGTAGTGCTTTTGTCCAAATCACGAGCGACTCCAGATCATCAGCGCAACCTTCCGCGCAGCAGTCCGTCGACGATGATATTGACGCCGTTGACCAGCGGCTGACCCTTCGACATCGAATAGTCGGTGTACAGGATCTGTACCGGTTGCTCGGCGACCCGCCAGCGGTTCTCCACGATCAGCGAGACGAACTCGCTGGCGTGGCTCATGCCGTTCATGGTCAGATTCAGCGCGTCGGCCACCTTCTTGTTGAAAACCCGCAGCCCGTTGTGCGCGTCGGTCAGGTGCAGCTTGCGGCTGGACGGACTGACCTTGGCGACGATCGGCAGCAGCAGCCGTTTGAGGATCGGCATGCGGTCGGGCGGCTGGTCGGCGAACCGGGTGCCGATCACAATGTCCAGGTCCTCGGTCCGCAGTCGGTCGATCATCCGCACGACGTCCTTGACCCGGTGCTGGCCGTCGGCGTCGAACGTCGCGAAAATCTTTGCCCCCGGCCGAGATCGGGCGTACTCGACGCCGGTCTGGATGGCCGCGCCCTGGCCGAGATTCACCGGGTGACGCACCACGTGGGCACCGGCGGAGAAGGCGCGGTCGCCGGTGTCGTCGCGTCCGCCGTCGTCGACACAGACGACGTTGGGGAAGACGGTGCGCACATCAGCGACGACGTCGGCAATGACGCTCGCCTCGTTGTAGGCGGGGATGACGATCCAGACGTCGCGATAAAAGGACATGTTGCTGCCGAAAATACACGCTCAGCGGCGCCTGATCGCGCCCAGCGCGGCCAGGTGGACGACGATTCCGACCAGCGGACCGCACATCAACGCCACGATGGTGCGGGTCTGCAGGTCCAGCGGCAGCAGCAACAACAGCGCTGCGGCCACCGTGGCGCTCACCCAGCCCACGGCGTAGGCCCGGTGCAGCGCGGCGGCGACGGTCGCGGCGCCGGTGAGGGTCAGGAAGGCGATGGTGACCGCACCGGCCGTCAACCAGGCCAGCAGCACACCGCTCGCGGCGTACTCGGGCCCGAACAGCGTGCGCAACAGCCACGGCCCGACCAGCCCGGCGGCCAGCACCGCCAGCCCGCCCAATCCGGCGAGCACCAGCGCCGGGGTGAGCAGGGCCCGCAGCCGCCGGTTGTCGACGAAATGCGCGATCAGATTGCCTTGCATCGCGGTCAGCGGTACCAGCAACGGGGCGCGCGTCAGCGTCACAGCCAGGATGATGACGCCGCCGGTGGCCCCGAGGTCCCGGGACGTGGCTTGCAGCAGCACGGGGAAGCCCATCACCAGGACGGCACTGGCGCCGGCGGCGGCGATCGAATGCGCCGAGCCGGTCAGGAAGGTCCGGGGTGTCCCGGGGGTGTGGATGGCCGCCGCCGACCGGGCCACGTGGGACGCCAGCAGCACGATCAGCCACGACATCGAGCCGGCGACGGTGGCCCACAGGTAGCCGTCCAATCCCCAGCCCAGCACGAATGCGGCAACGGCTACGGCAACCCGGATGCCCGCGTCGGTCACCATCAGCGTGCCGTACTGGGTCCAACCGTCGGCCCCGGCCAGCACGCCCAGCAGGGTGGCGTGCAGGCAGAAACCGGCCAGGCCGACGCTCAGCAGCGTCACGCTCAGCGGGGTGGACTCGACGAAGACGTGAGGCGCCCACAGCGGGGCGGTGCCGGCGATCAGCAGCGCCGCGGCGACGGCCACCACTGCCGCCACCCGGATCGGCTGCAGGTGCGGTCCCGGCTGGGGCTCGGCGGCCCGTGCGATGCGGACCTCACGGGTGGCTTCCTGCAGTAGCCCGTTGGCCGCGCCGGTGAACAACCCGAAGGCACCCCAGAACACGCTGAACACCGAGAAGCCTGCGGGGGCCAGATCACGCGCGGCGAGATACAGGATCGCGTAGCCGCAGAGCGCGCTGAGCACCGTCGCGACTGCGACCCTCGCCACACTGCTGGGGTTCACAGCGCCGGCAGCTCCGTCGTGTAGAGCCACGCGGTCCACAGTCCGCGCAGGGACTGGTCGGTGTAATTCGCGGCCAGTCCGGTGAAGTCGTCGGTCACGGCCGTCGAGTGCCGGTACCGGGTGGTCCAATCGCGCAGTAGTGCAAAGAAATTCGCGTCGCCGATGGCGCGCCGCAGGGCGTGCAGCGTCAGCGCGCCGCGCTTGTACACGCGGTCGTCGAACATGTCCTCGGGCCCGGGATCGGCCAGCAGCAGGTTCTGTGGCAAGTTGCGGAGCTTCTGCAGATTGTGCGCGGCCAGTTGGTCGGCGGTGCGCCAGCCCGACTCCTCGGCCCACAACCATTCGGCGTAACAGGCGAATCCTTCGTGCAGCCAGATGTCCCGCCAGCGGCGCACCGTCACCGAATTGCCGAACCACTGGTGCGCCATCTCGTGCGCGATCAGTCGCTCGGCGCCGCGGCGGCCGTCGCAATGGTTGGCGCCGAAGATCGAGATGCCTTGCGCCTCGAGAGGTATCTCCAGCTCATCGTCGGTGACCACCACGGTGTAGCCGCTCGACAGCGGATATGGCCCGAACAGCCGGGTGAACAGCTGCATCATCTGGGGCTGGCGGCCGAAGTCGTATTCGAAGTTGCGGATCAGTCGCTGTGGCAGGGCCGCGGACATCGGCACCCCAGATTTGGACAGCCGGATCGACTCGTACCGGCCGATCTGCAGGGTGATCAGGTAGGTCGACGTCGGCTCGGCGAGCTCGTACACCCATATGGTCTGGGCCGCACGGGTTTTACGGCTCACCAGCTCGCCGTTGGCGATGACGCGGTATGGGCTGTCGGTGCTGACCGCGATGCGGTAGCTGGCCTTGCTGCTGGGATGGTCGTCGCACGGGAACCAGGACGCCGCGCCGTTGGGCTGCCCGGCGACCAGGGCTCCCTCCGTCAGCTCCTCGAAACCGACTGTGCCCCAGATCGATTTGATCGGCCGCGGGTTGCCGCCGTAGCGCACCGTCACCTTCATCGCGGCCCCGGCGGGCAACGCATTGGGCAGGGTGATGTGCAGCTTGCCGTTGACGGTGCGGTACTTGGCCGGACGCCGGCCGTTGACTTCGACCTTGACCACCGACAGGGCATCGGACAGATCCAGGGTGAACCAGTGGAGCGACGCCAGGGTGACCGCGGTGATGCTGGCGATGCCCGTCAGGCGGTTGCTCTCCACCCGGTATTCGAGGCTCAGTTCGTAGCGGGACACCCGATACCCGAAGTTGCCGTTGTTCGGCAGATACGGATCGATCACCGGCGCAAGATTTTTGCTGTCCTTCTTGTTCGCCGGGCTCACGCGGCCTGCGCCTTTTGTCGATTGCCGGACTTGCGCTTCTTACCGACCCACGGGGCAATCGGATTGCCCTGCCAGCGAGTCGAGGCCGGCACCGCGTCGCCGCGCATCACCAGTGAGGCCGGGCCGACTGTCGCGCCGGCACCGATGCTGGCCGCGGGTAGCGCCACGCAGTGGGTGCCAAGGGTGGCGCCCGCTTCCAGCACCACGGTGTCCAACTGCATGATGCGGTCGTGGAACAGGTGGGTCTGCACGACGCAGCCCCGGTTCACCGTCGCGCCCCGGCCGAGCGTGACCAGGTCCGCCTCTGGCAGCCAATAGGTTTCGCACCACACGCCGCGTCCGATCGCGGCGCCGAGGGCCCGCAGCCACAAGTTCATCACCGGGGTGCCGCTGGCAGCCCGAGCGAACCACGGCGCCGCGACCGTCTCGACGAACGTGTCGGATACCTCGTTCCACCACACGAACGGTGACCACAGCGGATGCTCGACGGCCCGGATGCGCCCGACCATAAGCCATTTCGCCACCACCGCGATGGCCCCGGCGATGGCACCCGCGTTCAGCAGTACCAGTCCGGCGCCCAATGACGCCCACAGCCAACCGAATTCGCCGCTGAGGGCCTGCAGGACGCCGAGCACCGCCACCCCGATGCCGAACGACACCATCACCGGGATGATGCGCAGCGTCTCGA
The DNA here is from genome assembly GCF_058790275.1 of Mycobacterium sp. FW102-FHT13B02. NCBI lineage: Bacteria > Bacillati > Actinomycetota > Actinomycetes > Mycobacteriales > Mycobacteriaceae > Mycobacterium > Mycobacterium sp. FW102-FHT13B02. The sequence goes on along the minus strand of NZ_JBYTCM010000006.1, from coordinate 145,970 downwards.
CCGTCGACCGCATGATCTTCAGCCGCAGCGACGGGTGGAAGGTGAGCAGAGCGTCCGCCTCAGTTGGCTGGCGGCGCAGCCGGATCGGCGGGCTGCCCAGCCACGACGACCCGGCCTTGGCCTTGTACGGGGTCGCCGACAGCACGGCCACGAGTCCGTCGTCGGGGACCCGGCGACCGGGTTGCGTGATGCCGGAGTTGCCCAGGAACGCACGCCGTCCGACGGTCGCCTTGGCCACGTGGATCCAGCCGCCCCCGAGTTCGTATGACGCCACCATGGTGTCGTCAGCCAGGAACGCGCCGTCGTGCACTTCGGTGAACTTCGGCGTCAGCAGCGCCGTCGAAATCTCGGTGTCCTTACCGACTTTCGCGCCAAGGATCCGCAGCCACCATGGCGTGAGCAGGCTGGCGTAGATCGGGAACAGGTAGTTGCGGGCGGCGTCCATCAGCCGCTCGGTGGCCCACAGCTGCCAGCCCACGCGGCTGCGCACGGGGTGGTATCCCTCGGTCAGGCCGAGGGCCAGCAGACGCACCCCGATCACGGTCAGCACGGCGTACACCGCCATGGCGACCACCGCGGCGACGGGCGTCCACAACGCGACCGGCAGGATCGCCTCTCGCAGTGAATGGGTATGGCGCACCGGCAGGATCAGCACCGCGAGTCCGGCACCGAGGGCCAGGATCGGCAGCCCGCCCAGCAGCACCGACGTCAGCCCGTACATGGCCACCCAGATCGGCGCGCGACCCGGCCGCTCGTCGGGCCACGGGTGGTGGGCCTTGCCGGACTTCACCGCCGGTGAACCCTTCCAGTACTGCCCGGCCTTGACCTTGCCGATCACGCCGGAACCCGGTGCGACATCGGCGTTCTTGCCCACCACGGCACCCGGCAGCAGCGTGGTCCGGGCACCGATGGTGGCGTCGTTGCCGATGCTGATGGGTCCGACGTGGAAGAGGTCGCCGTCGATCCAGTGCCCGGTGAGGTCGACTTCCGGCTCGACGGAGCAGCGGTCACCGAGGGTGAGCATGCCGGTGACCGGCGGGGCCGAGTGCAGGTCGACGCCGTCGCCGACCTGGTTGCCCAGTGCCCGGGCGTAGTACACCAACCATGGTGCGCCGGCCTGGTTCTCGGCGCCGCTGGCCTCGCCGAGGCGTTCGGCGAGCCACACCCGCAGGTGCTCGGAGCCGCCGCGCTTGTAGGTGCCCGGTTCCAGTCCTGACAGCAGGGCCCGGGCGCAGAACACGGCGATGCCCATGCGGCCGATGGGCGTGACGAACACCAGGAATCCGATCAGGACCACCCACCAGTTCACGGTGCGGGCCCAGGGCAGCAGATGCAGCGCGGCAGCGGCGTTGTTCAGCAGCGCCAGCCAGACCACCCACTGCATGCCGGCCAGGGTGGCGAGTGGGACCGCGACGAGCGACTGGATCAGCTGGGTCGTCAGCGGAACCGGTGTGACGCTTCGGGTTTCGACCGCCGGTGGCGGGTCGAGTTCGTCGAGGTACCCGGCCAGTGAGCCGAGGCGCGGGTGGTCGTAAAGGTCGGCGACGGTGACCTGCGGGTACTTCTGGCGCAGCAGTGAGACGAGTTGTGCCGCGGACAACGAGCCGCCGCCGAGGGCGAAGAAGTCGGCGCCGGGGCCGTCGATGGGGGCGGCCAGGACATCGCGCCACAGTCCGGCGAGCCAGCCCATGGTGCCGTCCAGGTCGGGGCTGTCGTCGTAGCCCGAGCCCGCCGACTCAATGGGCCAGGGCAGCGCGTTGCGGTCGACCTTTCCGGATGTGCGCGTGGGCAATTCGTCGACCAGCACGAGACGCGGCACCAGCGCGGCGGGCAACGACTGTGCCAGTTCCTTGCGGGCCTTCGCGACGTCGAATTCAGGGTCTGCGCTGGCGATGTACCCCACCAGCAGGGGAGTGCCGGTGGCCGTCTTGCGCACCGCGGCGGCGCCGCCGCTGACGCCCGGCAGGTTGACCAGCGCGGCGTCGACCTCGCCGAGTTCGATCCGTCGTCCGCCGACCTTGACCTGATCGTCGGCGCGGCCCTGGAAGTACAAACCGTCCGCCTCGAGCCGGACCAGGTCACCGCTGCGATACGCGCGGCCCCAGCCGAGGGACTCCATCGGGGCGTACTTCTCGGCGTCCTTCTCCGGGTCCAGGTAGCGGGCCAGACCGACGCCGCCGATCACCAGCTCTCCGACATCGCCGTAGCCGACCTGCTGGCCGTCCTTGTCGACGACCGCGAGGTCCCAGCCGGGCAGGGGCAGCCCGATGCTGACCGGGCCACCACCGAGCGGCGCCAGGCAGGCGACGACGGTGGCCTCTGTGGGTCCGTAGGTGTTCCACACCTCGCGGCCCTCGACGGCCAGGCGCTCGGCGAGCTCGGGCGGGCAGGCCTCGCCGCCGAAGATCAGCAGGCGCACCGCCTCCAGCGCCTCGGCCGGCCACAAGGATGCCAGCGTGGGGACCGTCGAGACGACGGTGATGTCGCGGGAGACGAGCCAGGGGCCCAGGTCCATGCCACTGCGTACCAGCGAGCGCGGCGCCGGGACGAGGCAGGCGCCGTGGCGCCAGGCCAGCCACATCTCCTCGCAGGAGGCGTCGAAGGCAACCGACAGACCGGCCAGCACGCGGTCGCCCGGGCCCAGCGGGTTGTCCCGCAGGAAGATCTCGGCCTCGGCGTCGACGAACGCCGCGGCGTTGCGGTGCGTGACCGCCACACCCTTCGGGGTACCGGTGGAGCCCGACGTGAAGATGATCCAGGCGTCGTCGCGGGTCAGTGGCTGGCCGGCCAGCCAGCCACGAGTGGAGCCGGGCCCGCGGACGAGGCCGGCTTCGGTGATGATGCCGACGACGCCGGCTTCACCGAAGACCAGCGCGGCACGTTCCTCGGGATCGTCGGCGTCGACTGGGACGTAGGCCGCGCCGGTTGCGAGGGTCGCCAGAATCGACACGTAGAGCGCGTAGCTGCCGGACGGCATGCGGATGCCGATGCGGTCACCGCGGCCGATTCCCCGGGCGGCCAGCCAGGTCACGCTTTCCTGGACGTCGGCGATCAGCTCGGCGTAGGTGAGCTGGACGGTGCCGTCATCGATCGCAGGCGCATCGGGATATTGGTCGGCCGTGGCGTAGAGGATGTCGATGAGGGTCCGAGCCTGCGGTGCGTCTGCTGAACGCACGTACTGCGGGGGGATCTCCTGATGCACGGGTACAAACTACTAAGGCTTGGCGAACGCTTCCCGGCGGCGGGCACGCCGTGGCGGCTTCGTTACCAGTTGTTGTAGCCGCCCTCGGGTCCGAGCATGCGCTCCAGCCGGGTCCGGTTGATCCGGGCCAGCTCGTTGCGGACGACCTTGCGCTCGGTCTCGTGGTCGTTGTGCATGCGGTCGGCCATGTGGTTCAGCACTTCCTCTGCGCTCATTGCTCCGACGAACATCACGAAGTCGAAGCCGAAGTGATCGCGATAGGTGGACGCATTCATCGTCAGCGTTGCCATCAGGCCGGGGTCACGGTCGCACACCGCGCACTGTTCGAACTGCGATCGGACGCTGCCGGGCCGGCGCCCGACCTGCGGATAGGCCTGAAGGATCTCGTCCACCGAGGCATCGCTGAGGGCGAAGAGGAGGTCGTCGGCCCGCCGGAAGAGGCGGTCGTGGTCGGTGTAGTCCCGTCCGTCGGCGAGGCTGCCGGCCAGCGGCACGCTGTAGCAGCATTCGTACAGTGCGTGCACCGCCCGCTGCTTCGGCATGGCGTTGAACGCGTCGAGACCGATTCCCTGATGCATCAACACATAGACATGGTCGAACTCGCAGGGTACAAGCAGATTTCCCCGTGTTACAGCGGGGCAAATTCGTGTACCAGGGTCCTGGCGCGCATCAGATTCGTCGGTTAATATAGAACGTATGTTCGAATGTTTGATAGAGATTCTCCCCGGCGCCGGGGAGGCGGCACTGCGGGATCAGCTCGTTGAACTCGAACGGCTCAAAGGTCTGGTCGCCGCGCAGCAGGTGCGCGTGACCGCGGCGTGGGACGCGATTCGGCAGGCCGACGGAAAGTCTTCGCGGGGTCTGGGGACCGAGATCGGGCTGGCCCGGCGCCAATCGCCCTATCAGGGCAAGCAGTACCTGGCCACGGTTCGGATGCTGATTGGTGGCATGCCGCACACCCTGGCCGCGCTCGAATCCGGGGCGCTCTCGGAATGGCGGGCCGGGTTGATCTGCCGCGAAGCGGCCTGCCTATCGCCGGGTGATCGAGCGAAGTTGGATGCCCAGATGTGCGCCGAGCCCGGAGATCTGGAGGGGCTGGGCGACAAGAAGATCACGGCCCGGGCAAAGCGCATCGCCTATCGGCTCGACCGGGAAGCCGTACTGGACAAGATTCGGCAGGCCCCGAGTGGGCGGCGGGCGACCATCCGACCCGCTCCCGATGGGATGGCGTACCTGACGGTGGTTCTGCCGGTGGTCGAGGCCTACGAGACGTATGGGGCGTTGAAGGCCGCTGCCGGCGAGGCCACACGCGATGGCTGCGCCGACGGGCGGACCTGCAGTCAGATCATGGCCGACACCGTGGTCGAACGTGTCACGGGTCGAAACCCACTCACCGTGCCGGCGTCGGTGGCGGTCAACCTCGTGCTCTCTGACGACACCCTGCTCGCCGGCGGCTCCGAACCGGCGCACCTGGAGGGCTATGGTCCTATCCCCGCGGTCCTGGCTCGTCAACTCATCGAACGAGCGGTTCTCGACGAGCAGGCCGAAGCGTCGTTGCGGCGGCTCTACGCTCAGCCTGCCACCGGCAATCTGGTCGCGATGGAGTCGAAATCACGAACCTTCCCCAAGGGGCTGGCCCGGTTCATCGCCATGCGCGACCAAACGTGCCGTACGCCGTACTGCAACGCCCCGATTCGGCACCTCGACCACGTCACCCCACACGTGGCGGACGGGCCCACCGCTGCCCGCAACGGGCAAGGCCTCTGCGAGCACTGCAACTACGTCAAAGAAGAACCCGGTTGGCACGCCCGTACCACCTACGACCGGTACGGGCGGCACACCACCGAACTGACCACCCCGACCGGTGCGGTCTACACCTCGACTGCGCCACCGATGCCAACCGGATTGCAGGTACTGATGCGCAGAGTGCATCTCGCGATCATCGACAAGGGATCGCGGCCGCGCATTCTGTGTCAGTAGCCAGATGTGTGCCGACTCACGGCAACGGAGTGCGCTTGGCGGCGCATGATGAAGACGTGGACGGTGTGCTGTTCTTCGACGGCAAGTGCGGGATGTGCACCCGCGCGCGTAACGCGCTGCTGCGAATGAACCGGACGGGCCGGCTCCGCACCGAACCACTGCAGAAACCGGGCACCGCTGAACGTCTCGGTGTAACACCGGAACACCTCATGGAATCGGTGTGGTGGCTGGATTCGTCGGGTGAAGTGTTCGGCGGTGCCAAGGCGGCCAATGCGGCGGTGTCGGCGGCACTTGGCACTCGTTTTCCGTTGTGGGTCTACGGCATCCCGGGGGTCGGTGCGATCCAGGAGTGGGTCTACCGGTGGATCGCGACGCATCGCTACGACTTCCGCGGCGTCACGCCATGGTGCGAATCTGCACCGTCGGAATGTCTTTCAGCGTAACTGCGCCATCGCGCGGTAGCCCTCGGCGGCGCTCGGGTAACGGGGCCGCCAGCCCGAAACGTCGCGAAAGCGCTTGTTGCTCACCCGAAGTGACCTGGTGATCGACGTGAGCCGGTCACCGAGCAGAAGGCCCAGCCTTCCGGGCGCGCTGAACCAGATGCGACGCCCGACGGCCGCGGCGCAGGCCTCGGCATATTCCCGCTTGGTCAGTGGCATGTCGTCGACGACGTTGTAGGTGCCGCCGGGTGCTGTGAGCGCCGCGATGACAGCGTTCGCCGCGTCCGCGACATGGATCGACGACATGTAGGTGTCGCTGCGGCCTGGGGAGAACCCTATGTGCCACTTGGCCATATCGAGGATCTGTTCACTGTGGGCCGCGTGCGGACCGTAGAACACCCCGAACCGCAGGATCGTCGCCTCTCCGCCGCCCGCGGCGAACCGGCGCGCGCTGGCCTCGGCGGCGTGGTTGCCACGGGTGATCGGGTAGTGGTCGACGGGCTGGTTTTCATCGAGCCAAGTCGCCCCGCCGTCGCGGTAGATCATCACGACAGATTCCTGAAGCATTTTGGGGACAGCGGCATCCCGGGCGGCGTCGACGACGGTGGCCGAGCCCTCTGATCGGACCCGCTCGCATTCCGCCCATGCGGATTTGCGGATGAAGGCGGTGGTCGCCGGCAGCGCGGATGCCAGGTTGACCACCGCGTCGTGGCCGGCGAACGCGTCAGCCAGTTCGCGGCGGTCGAACAGGGACACTGAAACCGGTGCAGCGCCTTGGCTCCGCAACCACGCGGCCTTGTCCGCGCCGCGAGCCAGGGCAGTGACGGTATGGCCCGCCGCGACCAATGCCGGGACAGTGTGGACACCGATGGCGCCCGTCCCGCCGGTGACGAACACCCGCATCAGTGGAACACCACCGGCACCGTCTGTGGCCCCCGAATGGCCGGGGTATCGCGCCACGCGACAGGACCGCTGACAACAGGTTGGCGGGCAAGGACTTCCCGCAGCGCGACGGTCAGCTCCAGCTGGGCCAGGGCCGAACCCAGGCAGTAGTGGGCCCCGTAGCCGAAGGCCAGGGGAGCGGGGCCGGTGCGTCCCAACCGGAAGCGGTCTGGCTCGTCGAACACCGACGGGTCGCGGTTGGCGGCAGCCACCACGACGACGACGCTGTCTCCGGCGGCGATGTCGGCCCCGGCCAGCCGGTGGTTCTCGGTGGCGGTGCGCACCGTCGACTGCACGGGGCCGTCGAGCCGCAACAGCTCGGTGAACACCGCTCCGTCGACGGCGTCGACCCGCTCATTCACCAGTCGAATCAGTCCTGCACCAAGGAGATTCGCCGTGGTCTCGTGCCCGGCGACCGCGATCAGGATGGCCGTCACCACGACGTCATCGAGAGACAGGTCGGGATCGGTGGCGATGAAGCTGAACAGATCGTCGCCGGGATGGGCCCGTCGGTCGGCGGCGAGCGGCAGGAACTCCGCCATCAATGCGGCGGCGGCACCGAACCCCTCGGCCACCTCCGCGGGATCGGCCAGGGTGCCCAGCATGCGGATGATCGACGGGGACAGCTCCCGCAGCGACGCCGCGTGGCCCGGATCGAGGTCCAGCCATTCGCCGACCACCGCGATCGGCAGCGGCAGGGCGATCTGCGACATGAAATCGAACGGCTCACCGGTGGGCGCCTGTGCGATGACCTCGGCGGCAATCGTCTCCACGCCCTCTGTCAATCCGGCAATCGTGCTGCGCGTGAAGGCGTCCCGGACCGCGCCGCGCAGCCGGTCGTGGTCGGCGCCGTCGGTGAAAAGCATCGAGGCCTTGGTGAATTCCGGCGCCATCATGGTCATGGATGCGCGTGCCACCGGGTTGGCCAGTGGATCGCTGGTCCAGCCGGACCCGCCGAGCACCGTCCGGGCCGCCTCGTAGCCGAGCACCAGCCAACCTTGGGCGACGTTGTCCCACACGACATCTCCGTCGCGCCGCCGGGCTTCGTAGAAGGGGTAGGGATCGGCGGCGTCCCAGGGCAGCCGCGCCGCGGTGACGTCAGCGGTGCTCATGATCGGCCGTCCACTCCGAAAGGTAAGCCGCGGCCGCGAACCCAGGCCACGTGCTGGTGGCCCAACTCGGTGATCGGCTCCGCGACGCCGTCCATGTCGTCGACTGCGGCACGGGCGTAGAAGGTCGCGTGCAAGGCGGTGAAGATGGCGTTCATCGACAGGTTCAGCCGGGAGAAGAACACGAAGTCAGGCGGCACCGTGATATGCCGCATGAGGTGGTCGGCGTCGCGGACATCGAGCAATGACGCGATGGCGCGCCGTGAGGTCTCTTCGGTGTAGGTCACCGGTTGCGGGGCGAGCAACTCGTAGATGATCTGCTGATACCAGCGGTGGGCGTCATCGGCAGTGAGTACGGAATCTGCTGTGAAGAAACCGCTTTCGACCATGCCTGCGCGCAGACGGTCCTTTTGTCCGTCCACCGCGGAGCGGAGCATCTGCACGATCAGGCGGCGTTGGCGTTCGGTGAGTACCTTCACGCAGCCGAAGTCGACGAATCCGACCGTGCCGTCGAGGCCGAATCGGTAATTGCCCGGGTGCGGGTCGGCGTGGAACAGATTGCCGTGCCGGTACGCTCCGGCGATGAACCGGGTGATCACCTCGCCCCAGGTATCCTTCAAATTCTGATCGACGTCTTGCGCTGCGGCCCAGTCCAATCCGTCCAGGTACGTCATGGTGAGGACGCGGTCACCCGATGACTCGCGAACGACCTCAGGTACCCGGATGAACGGATGATCGCGGTACAGCTCATGGAACGCGGTGATGTGGGCGGCCTCGCGGCGGTAGTCGATCTCCTCGGAGATGCGTTCGGAAATCTCTGCGGCGATGGGTGTGACATCGGGAAGGACGGCGCCGAGCGTGTTGGCCGCGCCCGCCGCGAACCGGAACATCGTCGCCAGCAGTTCAGTGTTTGACAGGTCATCGCGAATAGCTTGTGCCACACCGGGGTACTGAATTTTCACGGCGACGTCGCGGCCGTCGTGCAAGACGGCCCGGTGGACCTGTCCGATGGACGCCGCCGCCATCGGTTGGTCGGAGAACGACGCGAAGACGGCCGAGATCGGGCGCCCCAGGTCGTCCTCGACGACCTGTCGGGCCAGTGCCGAGTCCATCGGCGGCGCGTCGGCCTGCAGCCGGGTCAGCGCCCGCTGGTACGGCGAGAGTTCACCGGCGCCAATGGCATTGGCGTCGACCATGGACACCAACTGGCCGGCCTTCATCAACACGCCCTTGGAGTGGCCGAGCAATTCGGCGTACTGCTCGGCGGTGCGTTCGTGGAAGCGTTCGACGGCGCCGGTGTTGCCGGCCTTCTCCCGCAGCGCCGCGACCATCCGTCCACCGGCAGCGCGTGCGGTGAAGCCGGCGACCGGCATGGTGCGGCGGATGCGTCCGCGCGGCACATTCCCGGTCATTGCGCCTCCCAGCGTTGTATGGTGACCTAGTACGAAACATATGACAGTTCTTATAGGCGGTCAAGAGTGCAGACATCGACCAAAGAACGGCTGGTCACCGAGGCCATGCGGCTGTTCAGTGAGCAGGGCTACAACGCCACCAGCATCACTCAGATCGAGAAAGCGGCCGGCCTGGTGCCGGGCTGCGGCGCGCTCTACAACCACTTCAAGACCAAAGAGGCCGTGCTCGCGGCCGGGATCGACCGGCAGCTGGACCGGCGCCGCGCGATGCACGACATCGGCGCGCTGTTCGCCGGTGAAGGAGAGCTGCGGACAGAACTCACGCTGCTCGGCCGGTACGTGCTGAGCGTGCTGAACCAGGAGAGTCAGTTCCTGCAGGTGGCAGCCCGCACGCCGGCGGATCAGTCGGACCGCGTCAACGGGGCCTATGCCGCCCTGGTCGACGGCCTCTACAGCGAGCTGGCTGATTGGATTTGGGGTTGCGCGCCCGGCCTCGATCGGAACGAGGCCAGGCGGATCGCGGTGGTCGGGGTCAACGCGCTGCTGGGCAAGCACGCGACGCGCGTCGTCTTTCACGCCCCGCAGTCGGACACCCCCGATGACGAGTACATCGCGGACTGGACGGCTATGCTGGCGGGCCGGATCGAAGCGGCGCGCTGACCCCGTCATCGAGTCGGCAGTGCCACCGGCGGGAAGTACTGGCCTTCGGCGGTGCGGTGCCACCACACGCGGTCCTGCCGGAGCTCGCGGGGTGTGGTGTAGCGGTAACGAAAAGTCTGAGCGCGCACATAGCGGGGCGGTGATTCCGGGAAAGGATTGTGCCGCAGCAGCTTCAGCGTTTCCGCGTCACCCCGTAGCAATCGCTCCAGCAGGCCGACGAACCACTGCCGCCCGTAGGTCGGTGAGATGGCGGCGAACCACATCATCCAGTCGAGACGCAGATGGTAGGGCGCCCACTGGCGCGGCAAGCGGCCGATGGCGCCGGGCTTGCCCTTGAACTCGTATTCCTGCCATACCGTCTGATCGGTGATTTCAGGTTCGTCGGTGCCCTCGATCACCACCTCCCGCCGGATGCGGCCGATCGAGCCGAATGCGCCGTACGTATTAACCAGGTGCAGCGAGTTGAACGAGGCGTTCATGCGCTGCCCCGGCGAGATCAGATTTCGCGCCGGCCAATAGCTCAACACCACGACCAGCACACCGAACGCGACAACGAGCGCCATGAACCAGGCCGGGGCTGCCGGCTGCATGGCCGGTGCCGGCACCGGCGCGGCTATCGCGCTGAAAGCCAGCACCATCGTCAGCCAATTCAGCCAGGCGTAGTTGCCGGAGATCACGAGCCACAGCTGGGTGATCACCACGATGCCGCCCGCGACAGTGGCAACGGGCTGCGGCGCGAACAAGCCGAACGGCACCACGAGTTGGGTGACGTGGTTGACCGCCACCTCGACCCGGTGCAGCGGCCTGGGCAGGTGATGGAAGAACCAGCTCAGCGGGCCCGGCATGGGCTGGGTCTCGTGGTGGTAGTAGAGGCACGTCAGGTCGCGCCAGCAGCGGTCACCGCGCAGTTTGATCAGTCCCGCACCGAACTCGGTGCGGAAAACCAGCCATCGCGCGAGCCAGATCACCAGCACCGGCGGCGCGATGGTGTCGTTTCCGAGGAATATCGCCAGAAACCCGGCCTCCAGCAGCAGGGACTCCCAGCCGAAGGCATACCACTGCTGCCCGACGTTGACGATCGACAGGTACAGCACCCACAGCAGTAGCCACCCGAGCATCGCCGCCCACAGCGGTACGAGATCGCCGGCGCCCGCGACCAGCGCAAGACTGAGCGCCGCACCGCACCAGGCGACGGTCGCGAAGAACCTATCGGAGTAGTGCCAATGGAAGATGCTGGGCGCCTGCCGGAATGACACCGCGGCCAGATAGCGCGGAATCGGCAGCATGCCGTGTTCGCCGAGCAATGCGCGGAATTGCCTTGCGGCGCAAATGAACGCAATCAGGTACACGCCGGCGATGCCGCGCTCCAGCACCAGCCGGCTGAACCAGTATTCGGGCGCTGAGAACCATTCCATCTGGAGTCCTGACCCCGCTGTACCTCTTTCAGGGTACGGCGGGGGACAGGGCTCCGCGGGTCAGTGCTCTTGTTCTTCGAACCGGGCGATCGAGCGGGCCAGCTCTTCTTCGGCCTCTTTGCGGCCGACCCAGTCGGCGGCCTTGACGAACTTGCCCGGTTCCAGGTCCTTGTAGTGCACGAAGAAGTGCTTGATGGCGTCCAGCTCGAACTTCGAGATGTCGCTGACGTCCTGGATGTGGTCCCAGCGCGGGTCACCGGCGGGCACGCAGAGCAGCTTGTCGTCGCCGCCGGCCTCGTCGGTCATCTTGAACATGGCGACCGGGCGGGCGTCGACGATGCAGCCCGGGAAGACCGACTCGGTGAGCAGCACCAGCGCGTCCAGCGGGTCGCCGTCCTCGCCGAGGGTGTTCTCGAAGAACCCGTAGTCGGTGGGGTAGCCCATGGGGGTGAACAGGTAGCGGTCGAGCTTCACCCGGCCGGTCTCGTGGTCCACTTCGTACTTGTTGCGCGAACCCTTGGGGATCTCGATGACGACTTCGTGCTCCACCGGGAGGCTCCTTAGCTCTGTGCTGATAACCGGGTACACCTTAGACGAGCGATACCCTGCTCAGTGACATCCGACGACCCGGAGCAGTTCAGGAGCAGCATGCGGCCCACCCGGTGGCGCCGATCGACCCACGTGGTGATCGGTGTGGCAGTTCTGGTGCTGGTCGCCGCACTGGTGGCAGCGGCCGCAGTGATGACGAGGCACGAGGCCGTCCCCACAGCCGGGACGGCCGTCAAGCCCCGACCGGCGCTCGTCACGCCCCGGCCCGGGGTGCAGCCGGTCTCCGACTCCGCCGCGCAACCGGTGCCCGGGCAGCTGGCCGCCGTGCTGGCGCCGCTGGCGGCGAACCCGAATCTCGGCATGCTGGGCGGCAGGGTCACCGATGCCGTCACCGGCACCCAGCTGTGGGCCCAGGGCGCGAGCATCCCGTTGCAGCCCGCGTCGACGAACAAGACGCTGACGGCCGCCGCCGCGCTGCTCACGCTCGACCGCAACGCCCGGCTGACCACGACGGTCGTATCGGGCGACACCCCCGGCGTCGTGGTGCTCAAGGGCGGCGGTGACCCGACGCTGTCCGCGGCACCGCCCGGCACCGACACCTGGTACGGCGACGCGGCCCGCATCTCCGACTTGGCCGACCAGATCCGCAAAGCCGGCATCACACCCACGGCCGTGCAGGTCGACGTCAGCCTCTACTCCGGCCCGACGATGGCGCCGGGCTGGGACCTGGCCGACATCGAGGGCGGTGACTGGGCTCCGATCCAGTCGGTGATGATCGACGCCGGTCGTGTTCAACCCACCACCGTGGAGTCCAGGCGGTCGACCACCCCGGCGCTCGACGCCGGGCGGGCCCTGGCTGCGGCGCTGCGCGTCGATCCCGCCGACGTGACGATCCGCACCACGCCGGCCGGCGGCCAGCAGCTCGCGGCGGTGCAATCCCCGCCGCTGATCGAGCGCCTGCGCGAGATGATGGGCGCCTCCGACAACGTCATTGCCGAGTCGGTCGGCCGCGAGGTCGCCGCCGCGGTGAACCAGCCGCAGAGTTTCGACGGCGGGGTCCGCGCCGTCCTCGGGCAGCTGGCGAAGGCGGGACTGACGACTTCGGGTGCGACGCTGTTCGATGCCAGCGGCCTGTCGGTCAATGACCGGCTCACCGCGACCGTTCTGGACGACGTGGTCAATGCCGCCGCGGGCAACAGCGAACCCCGCCTGCGCCCGCTGCTCGACGCCCTGCCGATCGCCGGTGGCAGCGGCACGCTCTGGAACCGCTACGCCGACACCCCGTCGGCCGGATACCTGCGGGCCAAGACCGGCTCGCTGACGGGTACCAACGCGCTGGCGGGCATCGTCACCGATCAGAGCGGACGAGTCCTGACCTTCGCCCTGATCTCCAACAACGCCGGTCCGGAAGGTCGCACCGCACTGGACGCCCTGGCTGCGGCGTTCCGGTCCTGCGGGTGCGGCTCGTGAGCCGGACGCCGACAGTCGGCCGTGCCGTCGACTGGGGCTTCGCCGCCACGGTCGGTGCCAAACTGACCCGCCCCGAGCCGGAGACCACCGACTACACCCGCAACCAGGTGCGCGAGCAGCTCGCCGATTCGGCCCGCCGGGCCGAGCTCCCGGTGCGGGAGGTGACGCTGCTGGGCGAGGGTGCCGAGATGCCCGAAGCGCGCGTCGTCGACCGGCAGGACTGGGTGCGCGCCGCCAGCGAATCGATGCGGGTGATGACGGGCGGCGAAACATCAAGTGCCAGAGGCCTTGCCGCGATGGTCGGCGGGCGGATCGCGGGCGCGCAGACCGGCGCGGTGCTGGCGTTCGTGTCGTCGGGCATCCTGGGGCAGTACGACCCGTTCGCCGGCAATCGTGGCGAACTCCTCTTGGTGGCCCCGAATGTGATTGCCGCAGAACGGCAATTGAAGGTCGATCCGTCCGACTTCCGGCTCTGGGTGTGTCTGCACGAAGTGACGCACCGCGTGCAGTTCCGCGCCAACCCGTGGCTCACCGACCACATGTCGCAGGCGCTGGCGGTCCTGACGGACGAGTCCGGCCTGGATGCCGGTGACATCGCCGGCCGGTTGGCCGAGTATGTGCGCGCCCAGCGCAGCGGCGAGGCCGACCCGAATTCGCAAGGCATCCTGGGCGTCATGCGCATCATGCAGTCCGACGAGCAGCAGCGCGCGCTGGACCAGTTGCTGGTGTTGGGGACCCTGCTGGAAGGTCACGCCGACCACGTGATGGACGCCGTCGGGCCGGCGGTGGTGCCGTCGGTGGCCGCCATCCGCAGCCGGTTCGACGAGCGTCGGCACCGCAAACATTCGCCGCTGCAACGGATCCTCCGCGCCCTGCTTGGCGTCGACGCCAAGGTGGCGCAGTACACCCGCGGCAAGAAGTTCGTCGACGAGGTGGTGTCGACGGTCGGCATGACACGGTTCAACGCGATCTGGACAGACGGCGAAACCCTGCCGCTGCCAACCGAAATCGACGAGCCGCGGCGATGGATCGATCGAGTGCTCTGATGTCGCTGCGCGCGGCCGTCGCCGGCTTCGCGCGCCGGCATCCGGCCGACCGCTGGTGCGTCGGGCTTTCCGGGGGCGCCGACTCGCTGGCGCTGACGGCTGTTGCCGCCGCCCTGAAACCGACCACCGCCTTGATCGTCGACCACGGTCTGCAATCCGGATCGGCGGAGGTGGCGGCCACGGCCGCCGCTCAAGCCAGGAAACTGGGTTGTGTTGACGCCCAGATCATTTCCGTCGACGTCGGCACCGCTGGCGGCCCAGAAGGTGCCGCCCGTACCGCGCGGTATGACGCATTGAACCAGGCCCGCGGCGGGGCGCCGGTGCTGCTCGCACACACGCTCGACGACCAGGCCGAGACGGTACTTCTCGGGTTGGGTCGGGGCTCGGGCCCGAGATCCATTGCCGGCATGCGGGTTTGGGACCCGCCGTGGGGCCGTCCCCTGCTGGAGGTACGGCGTGCCGCCACCGAGGCCGCCTGCGCCGAGCTGGGGCTCACGCCGTGGCAGGACCCGCACAACACCGACCCGCGCTACACCCGCGTGCGGCTGCGCACCGAGGTGCTGCCGCTGCTCGAAGAGGTGCTGTCCGGCGGGGTCGCGCCGGCGCTGGCCCGTACCGCCGCCGCCCTGCGGGAGGACAACGACGCCCTCGACGCCCTGGCCGCCGGGCATCTGGCCGCACTGCGCAGCGACTCGGGACCTGGCACCGCCGCCGGCCTGGCCGTCGCCGGACTCGAGGACCTCCCGGCTGCCCTGCGGCGCCGGGTGATCCGCGGCTGGCTGCTGGATGTCGGAGCGACGGCGCTCACCGACGTGCAGCTGCGCGCCGTCGACGCGCTGGTCGGGGACTGGCACGGGCAGGGCGGCACCGCGGTGCCCTCGCCGCTGCGGTATCAGCGGTTCGTGGTCACCCGCCGCGCCGGAATGCTCACAGTCGCCGCCCGGCCCGTGTGACCGACCGCGCAGCGGGACGGTCTTGGTACTCGGCGAGCAGGCATGGCACGCTGTTGCAGTGGATCTGTACCCGGGTGACATCAAGTCGGTTCTCCTGTCGGAGGAGCAGGTTCAGGCGCGCATCGCGGAGATGGCCGCGCTCATCGCCGCGGACTATCGCGCCGACTCCGGCGACCAGGATCTGCTGCTGATCACCGTGCTCAAGGGCGCGGTCATGTTCGTCACCGACCTGGCGCGCGCGATCCCGCTGCCGACGCAGCTGGAGTTCATGGCCGTCAGCTCATACGGGTCGTCGACCTCGTCGTCGGGCGTGGTGCGCATCCTCAAGGACCTCGACCGCGACATCAGCGGCCGCGACGTGCTGATCGTCGAGGACATCATCGACTCCGGCCTGACCCTGTCGTGGCTGCTGCGCAACCTGGCGACCCGGGGACCGCGCTCGCTGCGCGTGTGCACGCTGTTGCGCAAGCCCGACGCCATGCGCGCCGACATCGACGTCGCGCACATCGGGTTCGACATCCCCGATGAGTTCGTGGTCGGCTACGGCCTGGACTACGACGAGCGCTACCGCGACCTGCCGTACATCGGCACGCTCGATCCCAAGGTGTACGAACAGCACTAGCCGGAGCAGAATCGCGTGCATGAGCACCGCACTCCGGATCTGCCCCTTCTGTGAAGCCACCTGCGGCCTGACCCTCACCATCGACGATGGTCGCGTGACCGGCGCGCGTGGTGACCACGACGACGTCTTCAGCGCGGGATTCATCTGCCCCAAGGGGGCCAGCTTCGCTGAACTCGACAACGACCCCGACCGGCTGACGCGCCCGCTCGTGCGTCGCGATGGCGTGCTGACCGAGTCCACCTGGGACGAGGCCTACGCCGTTGTCGCCGAGCGACTCGGCGCGGTGCTCGCCGCGCACGGGGGTGCGTCGGTGGGGGTGTACCTGGGTAACCCGAACGCGCACACCATCGCGGGGGCGCTTTATGCCCCGCTGATCGTCAAAGGTCTGGGCACCCGCCAGGTGTTCAGCGCCAGCACCCTGGACCAGATGCCCAAACACGTCGCGCTGGGCCTGATGTTCGGCAGCCCGGGCGCGTTCACGGTGCCTGACCTCGATCGCACGGACTACCTGGTGATCATCGGCGCCAATCCGCTGGTGTCCAACGGCAGCGTGACCACCGCTGCCGACTTCCCCGGCAAGCTGCGGGCGCTGAAGAAGCGCGGCGGCAAGCTCGTGGTCATCGACCCGGCCCGCACCCAGACCGCCAAGCTCGCCGACCGGCACCTGGCCCCGCGCCCGGGAACCGATGCGGCACTACTGCTTGCCGTCGTGCACGTGCTGTTCGGCGAAGGGCTGGTTGACCTCGGTACGAACGCCGAGCACGTCGTGGGCGTCGAGCAGGTTCGGGCCCTGGCCGACGACTTCGCACCGGAAGCGGTCGAACAGGCCTGCGGGATCGATGCCGCCGAGATTCGGCAACTGGCCCGTGAGCTCGCGGCGGCACCGACGGCGGCCGTGTACGGCCGGATCGGTACCTCCACAGTCGAATTCGGCACGATCGGCAGCTGGCTGGTCGACGTGATCAACGTCCTCACCGGCAACCTGGACCGGCCCGGCGGCGTGATGTTCCCGCTCGGTGCAGCCGTGCCGGCGCCGCGGCCGGCAAAGCCCGGCCGCGGGTTCCGAACCGGGCGGTGGGCCAGCCGGGTCTCGGGCTACCCCGAAGTGATGTCCGAGCTGCCGGCGGCCGCGCTGGCCGAGGAGATCGACACCGCGGGCGACGGCCAGATCAAGGCGATGATCACCATCGCCGGCAACCCGGTGCTGTCCGCGCCGGACGGCGATCGGCTCGACAAGGCTTTGGACAGCGTGGAATTCATGCTGTCCGTCGACCCGTATCTCAATGAGACCACGCGGCACGCCGACGTCATCCTGCCGCCGCCCCCGCCATCGCAGAGTCCCCACTTCGACGTCCTGCTGAACAATCTCGCGGTGCGCAACAACGCTCGCTACTCGCCGCCGGTGCTCCCGCTCGCCGGCCGGCCCGACGAGGCCGAGATTCTGTCTCGTATTGCATTGGTGTTGTACGGCATTGGGGCGCAAGCTGATCCGGCCCTCGTCGACGCACAGGTGATCGCCACGACGCTGGCCAAGGAGACGCAAGATCCCGATTCGCCGGTCGCCGGGCGCGACGTCGACCAACTCACCGGCATGCTCCCCGCGGGCCCCGGCTATGAGCGCCGGCTGGACATGATGCTGCGGCTCGGGCCCTACGGCGATGCGTTCGGCACCAAGCCCGACGGGCTGACGCTCGAGAAGCTCAAGGCCAATCCGCACGGCATCGACCTGGGGGCGATGCGGCCGCGGATTCCCGAAGTACTCCGAACCCCAAGCGGGCGAATCGAACTCGCGCCGGAGCCGATCGTTGCCGACGTGGCGCGGCTGCGAGAGGCGCTGAGCCGCTCGGCCGGGGGCTTTCTTCTCATCGGCCGCCGTCACCTGCGCTCGAACAACAGCTGGATGCACAACCTGCCCGCGCTGTCCGGCGGAACCAACCGGTGCACCTTGCAGATTCACCCCGACGATGCCGCCGATCTGGGCCTCACCGACGTCGCCATCATCAAGGGTCCCGGTGGTGAACTGCTGGCCCCGATCGAGGTGACCGACGTGATGCGGCGCGGCGTGGTGTCGCTGCCGCACGGCTGGGGCCACAACCGTGGCGGCACCGGTCAGCAGCTCGCGAGCAGCCACCCGGGCGTCAACGTCAACCAGCTCAACGACGGCACCCACCTGGACCGGTTGTCCGGCACCGCGGTGCTGAACGGGATTCCGGTGGAGATTTCGGCGATTTCTCCGACTGGTTAGCCCAGGTCCCAGATGACCGTCACCGAGAAGTTGACGGTCTTTTGGCCGGGGGACAGCGGCACGGCTTCGGCCATGGCCATCCTCGGGGCCGGCATGGGTGTCGGAGTGGTGCCGCCGGTCGCTTCGGAGATCGAGACCACCTTGCCCAGGTTCAGGCCGGACAACTGGGCGTACTGCTGGGCGCGGTCCTTCGCGTCGTTGAATGCGCGGGTACGGGCATCCTTGACCAGCTGCGAGTCGTCGTCGATGGAGTAGGCGACATTGCTGATCCGGGTGGAATTACCACCGGCCTCGACGATCTTCGCCAGCACCTGCGATGCGGTGTCGAGCTTGCGGACCTTGATGTCGATGGTGTTGCTGGCCCGGTAGCCGGTGATGACGGAGTCGCGGTAGTCGGGCTGCAGCTCGACCTGCTTGGTGGCGATGTCCTTCTTGTCGATGCCGGCCCCGGACAGCGCGTCGAGCACCGCTTGCTGACGGCTGCTGGTTTGGTTCATCGCGGCGGTGACGTCCGGCGCGGTGGCTTCGATGGACGCGGTGACGTTCAGCGTGTCCGGCGTGCCCTGGACCTTGCCGGTGCCGACGACGGTGACCTGGCGGCTTTCCGGCTTGGCGGTGGAATCGGAGTCGGAACCGCAGCCGGCGACGCCGACGGCTCCGGTGATCGCGAGTCCGGCGAGGGTCAGGGCGGCGGTGCGTCGGGTCGCAGATGGCATGACGTCCACCGTACCGATCGCTCAGGACTCGTTGGTGTGCTCCGCGATCGCGTTGACGACGGCTTCGCCGACCCGGCCGAACAACTGGTCGCGCATGCCCTTGGCCCATTCGTGCGAGGCGTGCGGCGCGGTGAGCTGGCCCTTGAAGTGCGGGATCACCTCGCGGGCGAACAACTCGTACGAGTGCATCGTGGCCGCGGGGGGCGCCCAGTCGTGGCCGAGCATCAGGAACGTGCCGAAGCCGCCCGACCGGTCCAGCATGTCCTGGATGTAGCCGATGGCGTCGGCGGGCGTGCCGATGCAGCAATTGCCCTTGGCCGCATAGTCTTCGACGAATCGCCGCGACGTCGGCGCCGGGCCGGTCTGGCTGCCCAGCGGGACGAAGCCGGCCGCGCCGAAGTAGTTCGAGAAGTCCTCCAGGCCGTACGTGCAGTCCTCGATGGCCTGCTCGCGGGTGTCGGCCAGGTGGACGACGCCGAGGACCCGCCAGTTCCGCCGGTCCGGTTCGGGACGCCCGGCCTTTGCGGCCTGGTCGCACACGATGTCCCAGGTGGTCTCGAGGGCGGCGTAGCCGCCGGGTACCGACATCGACAGCGACAGCAGCGACGTGCCCAACTGCCCGGCCAGCCGGGGTCCGGATGGGGAAACCATTGCCGCCGTGGATATTTCGGGATAGGGCCAGGTATACGGGCGGATGTGCAGGGCGGCGTCGCGCAGGGTGAACCAGTCGGTCTCCCGGGAGATCCGTTCGTCGGGACCGGCCCGGAACAAGGCCAGGATGGCCTCGAGGGACTGCTGCATCATCGGCCGCTGGCGCACCGGGTCGATGCCCATCATGTAGGCGTCCGACGGCAATGCGCCGGGGCCGGTGCCGAACATGACCCGGCCGCGGGTCAGGTGGTCGAGCAGCACCCAACGGTCGGCGACCATGAGTGGATGGTGATACGGCAGCGACACCACGCCGGTGCCGAATCGGATGTTCTTCGTGCGTTCGGCCGCGGTCGCGATGAACACCTCGGGGCAGGCGATCAATTCGTAACCGCCGGAATGGTGTTCGCCGAACCACACCTCGTCGTAGCCCAGCTGGTCCAGGCGCACGGTGCGTTCCAGATCGTATTCCAGTGCGGAGGTGGGGGATTGGCCGACAGGGTGGAACGGCGTGATGAAAGCCCCGAAATCCAGTGGGCGAACCGTCATTTCAGTCCTTCGATGAAGTCGATGAGGGCGGCGTTGACCTCGTCGGGCCGCTCCTGCTGCAGCCAGTGCCCGGCGCCGGGGATCATGACCTCCCGGTAGTCGCCGGTCACGACGTCGCGGACCCTGTCGCGCGGGGTGAAACTCAGCACCGGGTCGGCGCTGCCGGCCAGGAACAGGGTCGGCACCGTGATGGTCGGGGCGGGCGTGGTCGCCGTCAGCTCCCAGTTCCGGTCGAAGTTGCGGTACCAGTTCAGCGGACCGGTGAAACCGCTTTCCGTGAAAGCCGTTACGTATGGCTCGAATTCGTCTTCGGTGAGCCAGTCCGGCAGCGGCGGCAGTGGGGTGCCGACGAGCGAGTCCGGTGGTGCGGCGAAGCCTTCCTCCGCGATCATGCGGCGCATCGTGCTCCGTGGATCGCGTCCCAGCGCCGCGTCGGCCACCCCGGGTTCCTGGAAATACAAGATGTAGAAGTAGTTGTCGCCGACCCGGCGGCGCCAGATCTCGGTCGGCGGTGCGGACGCCCGCGGCACCGGCGGCACACTCAGCGTGGCCACCGCCCGCACCCGGTCGGGGTGCAGCAACGCGACGTTGCACACCACCGGCGAGCCCCAGTCGTGTCCGACGAACACCGCGCGCTCGGCGCCTCCGCCAACTTCCGAGTCGAGCAGTCCCACTAGATCTCCCGCGAGATGGACGATGTCGTAGTCCTCGATCGCCGGCGGGCGCGACGAGCCGGCGTAGCCCCGTTGGTCGGGGGCCAGCACGTGGTAGCCGGCGGCGGCCAGCGCCGGAATCTGGTGCCGCCACGAGTACGCCAGTTCCGGGAAGCCGTGCGCCAGGACGACGACGGGGGCGCCGCGGTCCCCGGCTTCGGTGACCTGCAGGTGCACGCCGCCCGTCTCGACTAACCGTTTGGTGGACGTGATCACCGTCCCACCAAAGCACAGCGGCCGTCCGGCCGGAAAGAGGTACCACTGCCGGGAACTGCCGATCGTTTGCATAGCGGTAACCTGTGAACTATCCCGCATCTGTGTATCGGAAGGACCTGGCCGACGAGTATTCGCTGGCCGAAATATGTCGATGAAACGAAAAAACGTCATCCGCACCCTGACCGTCGTCGCGGTCGTGTTGCTGCTGGGCTGGTCTTTCTTCTATTTCAGTGATGACACCCGTGGTTATCACCAGGTCGACACGTCTGTCGCGGTCGCCCAGATCAACGCCGGGAACGTCACCGGCGCCCAGATCGACGACCGGGAGCAGCAGGTCCGGCTGGACCTGAAGAGCGTTGGCCCGGACACCGACAACAGCAACAAGATCATCACGTCGTTCCCGACGGGCTACGCGGTGCCGCTGTTCGACGCGCTCAACGGCAAGAACGTGAAGACCAAGACGGTCGTCAACCAGGGCAGCATCCTCAGCTCGCTGCTGATCTACCTGCTGCCGCTGCTGCTGCTCGTCGGCCTGTTCTTCATGTTCTCCCGGATGCAGGGCGGCGGCCGCATGGGCTTCGGTTTCGGCAAGTCGAAGGCGAAGCTGCTCGGCAAGGACATGCCGAAGACGACGTTCGCGGACGTCGCCGGCGTGGACGAGGCCGTCGAAGAGCTCTACGAGATCAAGGACTTCCTGCAGAATCCGAGCCGCTACCAGGCTCTCGGTGCCAAAATCCCCAAGGGCGTGCTGCTCTACGGCCCGCCCGGTACCGGTAAGACGCTGCTGGCGCGTGCCGTCGCGGGCGAGGCCGGGGTGCCGTTCTTCACCATCTCCGGTTCGGACTTCGTCGAGATGTTCGTCGGTGTCGGTGCCTCGCGCGTGCGCGACCTGTTCGAGCAGGCCAAGCAGAACAGCCCCTGCATCATCTTCGTCGACGAGATCGACGCCGTCGGTCGCCAGCGCGGCGCCGGCCTGGGCGGCGGCCACGACGAGCGCGAGCAGACGCTGAACCAGCTGCTGGTCGAGATGGACGGCTTCGGCGACCGCCAGGGCGTCATCCTCATCGCCGCCACCAACCGGCCCGACATCCTGGACCCGGCCCTGCTGCGCCCGGGCCGCTTCGACCGTCAGATCCCGGTCTCGGCGCCCGACCTGGCCGGTCGCAGGGCCGTGCTGCGGGTGCACTCCGCCGGCAAGCCCATCGCGCCCGACGCAGACCTGGACGGCCTGGCCAAGCGCACCGTCGGCATGTCCGGCGCCGACCTGGCCAACGTCATCAACGAGGCCGCGCTGCTGACCGCGCGCGAGAACGCCACGGTGATCACCGGACCGGCGCTGGAAGAGGCCGTCGACCGGGTGATCGGCGGGCCCCGTCGCAAGGGCCGCATCATCAGCGAGCACGAGAAGAAGATCACCGCCTACCACGAGGCCGGGCACACCCTGGCCGGCTGGGCCATGCCGCACCTTGACCCGGTGTACAAGGTCACGATCCTGGCTCGCGGCCGTACCGGCGGCCACGCTGTTGCGGTGCCCGAGGACGACAAGGGCATGCAGACCCGCTCCGAACTGATCGCCCGTCTGGTGATGGCCATCGGCGGACGCGCCGCGGAAGAACTGATCTTCCGCGAGCCCACCACCGGTGCGGTGTCCGATATCGAGAACGCCACCAAGATCGCCCGCGCCATGGTCACCGAGTTCGGCATGAGCGCCAGGCTGGGCGCGGTCCGCTACGGCACCGAGCATGGTGACCCGTTCCTGGGGCGCACCATGGGCACGCAGGCCGACTACAGCCATGAGGTCGCGCAGCTCATCGATGACGAGGTGCGCAAGCTCATCGAGGCCGCACACACCGAGGCCTGGGATGTGCTCACCCATTACCGCGATGTGCTCGACACCCTCGCCGGCGAGCTGCTCGAGAAGGAGACGCTGCACCGTCCCGACCTGGAGCGCATCCTGGTCGACGTAGAGAAGCGCCCCCGGCTGACCTTGTTCGACGACTTCGGCGGCCGGGTTCCGTCGGAGAAACCACCCATCAAGACGCCCGGCGAGCTGGCCATCGAGCGCGGCGAGCCGTGGCCGCCGCCGGTCGAGGAGCCGGCGTTCAAGGCTGCCATCGCCGCGGCCAGTCAGGCTGCGGCGGGCGTGAACGGCACCAACGGCGCGCACGCTGCCCCGAACGGTCAGCCGCAGCATGGCCAGACCCAGCCGAACTACGGTGCACCCGCGGGCTGGCAGGCCCCGGGCTGGCCGCCGCAGGGACCGCCTCAGCACGGCCACCATGCACAGCAGGGCCAGTGGTACCCGCAGCCGGGCTGGGGTCAGCCCGGTCCGCCGCAGGGCTATCAGCCGTATCCGCAGCAACCGGCACCGCCGCCGGCCAAACCCAACGACGAGTAGGCGCATAGATGACGCGGTCGCAGATCCATTCGGCCACGCTCACCGTCCCGAAGTTCGATCACGATCGAGCCGAGGCCGCGGTGCGTGAGCTGCTGCTGGCAGTGGGCGAGGACCCGGACCGCGACGGCTTGCGGGACACCCCCGGCCGCGTTGCCCGCGCCTTCGAGGAGATCTTCGGCGGCCTGTACACCGATCCCGACTCCGTCCTCGACACCACCTTCGACGAGGGGCACGACGAGCTCGTGCTGGTCAAGGACATCCCGATGTACTCGACCTGCGAGCACCACCTGGTGTCGTTCCACGGTGTCGCGCACGTCGGGTACATCCCGGGTGAGGACGGCCGGGTGACCGGCCTGTCCAAGATCGCGCGGCTGGTCGATCTGTACGCCAAGCGGCCGCAGGTGCAGGAGCGGCTGACCGGCCAGGTCGCCGACGCCCTGATGCGCAAGCTGAACCCACAGGGCGCCATCGTGGTGATCGAGGCCGAGCACCTGTGCATGGCGATGCGCGGGGTCCGCAAGCCCGGCGCGGTGACCACCACGTCGGCGGTGCGCGGCCAGTTCAAGACCTCCGCGTCGTCGCGGGCCGAGGCGCTGGATCTGATCCTGCGGAAGTGAGTTCGCTCAGTACGCAGGTCATGGGCGTCGTCAACGTGACGGCCGACTCGTTCTCCGACGGCGGACGCTTCCTCGACCACGATCGCGCGATCGCGCACGGCCTGACGCTGGCGGCCCAGGGGGCGCAGATCATCGACGTCGGCGGCGAGTCCACCCGGCCCGGCGCGGCCCGGCTGGATCCCGAGGTCGAGCGCGGCCGCGTGCTGCCGGTGATCAAAGAGCTTGTCGCGCATGGCATCACGGTCAGCGTCGACACCATGCACGCTGACGTGGCCGAGGCCGCCCTGGCATGCGGCGTCCACCTCGTCAACGACGTGTCCGGCGGGCGGGCCGACCCGAACATGGCCCCGCTGCTGGCCGACGCGCAGGTGCCGTGGGTGCTGATGCACTGGCGGGAGGTCGACGCCGACCAGCCGCACCGGATTCCGGAGTACTCCGATGTGGTGGCCGACGTGCGGGCCGAACTGCTCGCCGCCGTCGACGACGCCGTCGCAGCGGGGGTGGAGCCGGGCAACGTGATCATCGACCCGGGTCTGGGCTTCGCCAAGTCGGCGGGGCACAACTGGGCGCTGCTGCGGGCGCTGCCCGAGCTGGTAGCCACCGGGATTCCGGTGCTGGTCGGGGCGTCGCGCAAGCGATTCCTCGGCACCCTGCTCGCGGATGCCGACGGCACACCGCGTGAGCCCGACGGCCGGGAGACGGCGACGGCGGTCATCTCGGCGCTGGCCGCGCAGCACGGTGTGTGGGGGGTCCGGGTGCATGATGTGCAGGCGTCGGTGGATGCGGTGAAGGTGGTCTCGGCCTGGGAGGGCTTGCGTGGCTGATCGAATCGAATTGCGGGGCTTGACCGTTCGCGGGCACCACGGCGTCTTCGACCATGAGCGCCGCGACGGGCAGGACTTCGTCGTCGACATCACCGTGTGGATCGACCTGGCCGCCGCCGCGTTGAGCGACGAGTTGTCGGACACCCTCGACTACGGTGCGCTGGCCCAGCAGGCCGCGGACATCATCGCCGGGCCGCCGCGGAATCTGATCGAGACGGTGTCCGCCGAGATCGCCGATTCGGTGATGAACGACCAGCGTGTCCACGCCGTCGAGGTGGTGCTGCACAAGCCCAGTGCCCCGATCCCGTTGACGTTCAACGACGTTGCGGTCGTGGCGCGCAGGTCCAGGCGGGGCGGCAGAGGGTGACGACCGTGGTCCTCTCCATCGGCTCCAACCTGGGCGACCGGCTCGCCCAACTGCAATCGGTGGTCTCCGGATTGGGTGATGCCGTGCGGGCGATCTCGCCGGTCTACGAGACCGATGCCTGGGGCGGCGTCGAGCAGGGGCCGTTCCTGAACGCCGTGCTGCTGGCCGACGCCCCCGGCCTCGACGGCCCGGGCTGGTTGCGCCGGGCGCACGAGTTCGAGAGCGCCGCGGAACGGGTCCGCGAACGGCGTTGGGGTCCACGCACTCTCGACGTCGACATCGTCAGCTGTCACGACGGCGATGTCGAAGTGCGCTCCGCCGATCCGGTGTTGACGCTGCCGCACCCACTGGCGCATCAACGCGCCTTCGTGCTGGTGCCGTGGCTGGCCACCGATCCCGACGCGGCGCTGACCGTGGACGGGCGACCTGTGCCGGTCGCCCGTCTGCTGGCCGCGCTCGATGCCGGGGAACGCGATGGAGTGCGCCGCACCGACCTGGCGCTGGTGCCCTGATGGGACCGACCCGCAAACGCGACCTGGCCATCGGCACGGCACTGGCGACGATCGCCGCGTACCTACTGGTGATCCTGGTATACCGCTGGTTTCCGCCGATCACGGTGTGGACGGGGTTGTCGCTGTTGGCTTTTGCCGCCGCCGAAGCGGGCTGGGCCTTCTACCTGCGGGCCAAGATCAGGGATGGCGCCGTCGGGGTGGGGGCCGGCCGGATCCACCCGCTGGCGGTTGCCCGGTCGGTGGTGGTGGCCAAGGCGTCGGCCTGGGTCGGTGCACTGGCCCTCGGCTGGTGGCTCGGCGTGCTCGGCTACGTGATCCCACGACGGGGTGTGGTGCGGGTGGCCGCAGCCGACTTCCCGGGCGCCACGGTCGCGGCCGTCAGTGCGCTGGCTCTCCTGGTGGCGGGCATGTGGTTGCAGCATTGCTGCCGCGCCCCGCTCGAGCCGCCGGAGAAGTCTGACAGCGCAACCGAATAAGTAACGATCCGGCGGGGATGTGGGGAATCGCCGCTACGGGCGACCTGCGATGGGAACGCAAAACGGTACAGTCAGCGCATGATCGATCCGACCCGGGCGGCGCGCGGCAGGCGTGCAAACCGCAGGCCGGGTTGGTTGCTGCTGACGGCATTGTTGGTGCTGGCCATCGTCGCGAGCTCCGCACTCGTGTTCACCGATCAGGTCGAGTTGCTGAAACTGGCTGTGGTCATTGCCTTGTGGGCCGCGGTGGCGGCGGCGTTCGCGTCGTTCGTATACCGGCGCCAGGCTGATCTGGACCAGGCCCGCGCCCGCGACCTCAAGCTCGTCTACGACCTGCAGCTGGACCGCGAGATCGCGGCGCGGCGCGAATACGAACTGTCGCTGGAATCGCACCTGCGCCGTGAGCTGGCCTCCGAGCTGCGCGCCCAGTCGGCCGACGAGGTCGCGGCGCTGCGCGCCGAGTTGGCCGCGCTGCGCGCCAACCTCGAGTTCTACTTCGACACTGACCTGGTGCACCGTCCGGCGCTCGAGACCGACCGCAGCGGGCAGGCCGCGCCGGTCGGCCGGGTGGTCGCCAGCCGGATCGACACCGAAGATCGGCTGGACCTGATGTCGGAGCCGAACACCGAAGAGAGTCCCATCATCGACGTGGCGGCGGAGCCGCATGTGCCGCCCGACCCGTGGGCACCGCCGCCCCCGCCGCCGCAGCCGCCATTCGGCGGCGCGCACCGTTTCCCCCCGCAGCCGGCGCCGTCGGACTGGCAGCCGTCCCCGGCCGAGGGCCAGTGGATCCCGGCCGGTCAGCCCGGCAGCAACTGGGCAGCAGCCGCGACGCCGGAACCGGTGCAGCCGCCGGCCCCGCCGGCCCCGCCGGCCCCGCCGGCCCCGCCGGTCCAGGACCGCGGCCCCGAACCGACCATGACCCTGCCGGTCGTCCCGCCGGCGCCCGAGCCGGCCCCCGAACCGCCGCGCCGGGGCCGCCACGGCGCTCCCACGGAACCGGGCATGGAACCGCCCGCAGCAGAGACCCCTGTCACATCCGGCCGTCGGCGCCGCGCCGAGCCCGAGGATGAACCCGCAGGTCAGCACGTTGGCGGGCAGCCGGCGGCCGAATTGCTGGCGCGTCTGCAGGCCAACCCCAGTGGCGGCGGCCGTCGACGTCGCCGCGAGGACTGAGCTACGCTCTGCGGTGACCGTCCGGTACCTGCCAGGCAGGACCGGAACGAGGAGTAACCACCAATTGTGAGGTCGCTGCAATGAAGCAGCTCGACGGACTGCGTCCGGCCCGGCTCACTGTCGGAATCATTTCCGCGGGGCGGGTCGGCAGTGCGCTGGGTGTTGCGCTGGAGCGCGCCGACCACGTCGTCGTCGCCTGCAGCGCGATCTCCCATGCGTCCCGCGGCCGTGCCGAACGGCGACTGCCCGACACTGAGGTGCTGCCCGCCCACGATGTCGCCGCCAAGGCCGAACTCCTGTTGCTGGCCGTTCCGGACGCGGAGCTGACGTCGGTCGTCGCCGGCCTGGCGGCCACCGGCTCCGTCCGTCCCGGCACCATCGTCGTACACACCTCGGGGGCCAACGGCATCGCGGTGCTGGCGCCGCTGACCGAGCAGGGCTGTATCCCGCTGGCCATCCACCCGGCCATGACGTTTACGGGTGCGGACGAAGATGTGAGCCGTCTCTCCGAATGCTGTTTCGGCATCACCGCGGCCGACGACATCGGCTACGCCATCGCGCAGTCCCTTGTTCTCGAGATCGGCGGCGAACCGTTCCGGGTTCGCGAAGACGCCCGCACGCTCTACCACGCGGCCTTGGCACACGCCGGCAATCACGTCATCACCGTCGTCCTCGACGCCGTCGAAGCCCTGCGCGGTGCGCTGGCCGGTCAGGAACTGCTCGGCCAGGAGCTGGTCACGGGCGACCCGGCCGGCATCGCCGAACGTATTCTCGCGCCGCTGGCCCGGGCCTCCCTGGAGAACGCGCTGCAGCGTGGACAGAGCGCGCTGACGGGCCCGGTGGCCCGCGGTGACGGCGCCGCCGTCGCCGCGCATCTGGGTGCCCTCGAAGAGACGAATCATGAACTGGCGCAGGCATATCGGGCCATGTCGCGGCGTACCGCGCAACGGGCCCACGCGCCCGATGAGGTTTTCGCCGTATTGAACGACTCTGGGAGAGCGCAGTGACCGATCGCAGGCCGCCGAAGTTCACCGCGGGCGAGCTGAACCTCTACACCCGTCCGACCGACGTGTCGGACGTGTCGCGGGTGCTGCGCTCATCCGGACGGCGAGTGATGCTCGTACCGACCATGGGTGCGCTGCACGACGGCCACCTGGAGCTGGTGCGGTCCGCCAAGAAGGTGCCCGGCGCTGTCGTGGTGGTGTCGATCTTCGTCAACCCCCTGCAGTTCGGTGCGGGCGAGGACCTGAACGCCTACCCGCGCACCCTGGACGCCGACATCGAGCTGCTGCGGGGTGAGGACGTCGACATCGTCTTCGCGCCCAGCGCGGCTGACATGTACCCGGGCGGTCAGCGCACCACGGTCATGCCGGGCCCGCTGGGCGCCGAGCTGGAGGGCGGCTCCCGCCCGACGCATTTCGCCGGCATGTTGACGGTGGTGCTCAAGCTGCTGAACATCGTGCGCCCCGACCGCGCGTTCTTCGGCGAAAAGGACTATCAGCAGCTGGTTCTCGTGCGTCAGATGGTCGACGACCTCAATCTCGACGTGCGCGTCCAGGCGGTACCGATCGTGCGCGAGAACGACGGTCTGGCCATGTCGTCGCGCAACCGCTACCTGGACCCTGAACAGCGGGAGCAGGCCGGGGCGCTGTCCGCGGCCCTGTTGGCCGGCAAGTACTCCGCGCCGCATGGCGCGGCCGCCGCACTCGATGCGGCCCGGGCGGTCCTCGACGAGGTTCCCGCCATCGACGTCGACTATCTGGAGGTCCGGGACCCCTGGCTGGGTCCGGCACCGGTAACGGGGCCGGCCCGCATGCTGGTGGTCGGCCGGCTCGGCAAGACCAGATTGTTGGACAACATCGCCATCGATATCGGCGCATCCGCAGGGATCGACGGTCACCCCAACGTGGGGTCTGCCGCCGACCAGGACGGTAGCCACGAATTACCTTGGAGGAATTGATGTTTCGCACCATGCTGAAGTCCAAGATTCACCGCGCCACGGTGACGCAGGCGGACCTGCACTACGTCGGCTCGGTGACCATCGACGCCGATCTGATGGACGCCGCCGACATCCTCGAGGGCGAGCAGGTCACCATCGTCGACATCGACAACGGAAACCGGCTGGTCACTTACGCCATCACCGGCGAGCGCGGGACCGGCATCATCGGGATCAACGGTGCCGCAGCGCATCTCATCCACCCGGGTGACCTGGTGATCCTGATCGCCTACGCCACCATGGACGACGCCGAGGCCCGCACGTACCAGCCGAATGTGATCTTCGTCGACGCGCAGAACCAGCAGATCGACTTCTCGCACGACGCCGCGCACGTCCCGGACGGTGTCGACGGCCTGCTCTCGCCGCGGTAACGCCGGTGCTGCTGGCAATCGATGTCCGCAACACCCACACCATCGTCGGGTTGATCTCGGGCTCTGGAGATCACGCAAAGGTGGTGCAGAACTGGCGGATTCGCACCGAGTCGGAAGTGACGGCCGACGAGCTCGCGCTGACCATCGACGGCCTGATCGGTGACGATGCCGAAAACCTGCTCGGCGCAACCGGTTTGTCGACGGTGCCATCGGTGCTGCACGAAATCCGGGTGATGCTGGACCAGTACTGGCCGAAGGTGCCGCACGTCCTGATCGAGCCGGGTGTGCGCACCGGCATCCCGCTGCTGGTCGACAACCCCAAAGAGGTCGGGGCCGACCGGATCGTCAATTGCCTTGCGGCATATCACAAATACGGTACGGCGGCCATCGTCGTCGACTTCGGATCCTCGATCTGCGTCGACGTCGTCTCGGCCAAGGGTGAATTTCTCGGCGGCGCCATCGCGCCGGGTGTCCAGGTGTCCTCGGATGCCGCGGCAGCGCGTTCTGCGGCGCTGCGCCGGGTCGAGCTGACCCGGCCCCGGTCGGTGATCGGCAAGAACACCGTCGAGTGCATGCAGGCCGGTGCGGTGTTCGGCTTCGCCGCCCTGGTGGATGGTTTGGTGAACCGGGTGCGTGAAGACCTCGAGGACTTGCGCGGTTCCGACGGCCACAACGTGACCGTGGTCGCCACCGGGCACACCGCGCAACTGGTGCTGCCCGACCTGCGTACCGTGCAGCACTACGACAAGCACCTCACCCTCGACGGCCTGCGCATGGTCTTCGAGCGCAACCAGCGCAACTCCCGCCGCTCCTAGACGCGCGCCTAGAAGAAGGTGCGGACCAGTTCCACCACCCGGTGGCCGGCGTCGAGCACCGGGATCAGCTGCCACTTGTCGAACACCGTGCAGGGGTGCGAGATCCCGAACTCGAGCCAGTCGCCGACACCCAGACTCTGGTCGGCCGGCGCCAGCCGCAGATAGGCGTGCTGGTCGTTGAGCTTCTCGACGCGACTGTCGGGCCGCCCGTACGGCATGGGCAGGTCCTGGTCGAACGACACGTCCCGGCGGCCCATTCCCACGATGGCGAGGTCGGGTTCGGGCCGGGATAGCACCTGTGCCCACACACTCAGTGCAGGCTGCAGGTGGCCGTTTTCGGTGCGGCCCAGCGGCGACGTCCGGGCGTAGAGGCCGTCGTCGTGCGTCAGGTAGCAGCCGCTGCGCACCACGGTGTGCACCGACATGCCGTCGGGCCAGCCGGTCAAGATGTCGGCGACCAGGTCGAAGTAGGTGCTGCCGCCGGCGGTCACCAGAATCTCGTCCGTCTCGAACAGCGGACGCAGCCGAATTGCTGCTTCGCGCACGGTGTGCAGGTACCCGGAGACGGCAGCCACCGCGGCGTCGCTGACCTCATGGCCGGTGGCCGCTTCGTATCCGGCGACACCGACCAGCCGCAGCCGGTCCGAGTTGACCACCGCGCGCGCCACCGCGTCCACGGTCTCGGCGTCGCGGCAGCCCGTGCGGCCACCCGGCTGGCCGACTTCGACGCACACGTCCACCTGGCGGCGCCGGCCTGTCAGCGCGGACGTCATCAGCTGCACACCGCGGACCGAGTCCACCCAGCACGTCAGCTCGAAATCGGGATTGGCGTCCAGCTCGGCGGCCAGCCAGCGCAGCCCGGTGACGTCGACAAGTTGGTTGGCCAGGATGATCCGGCGGACCCCGAAGGCCCGGAACACCCGGACCTGGCTGATGGTGGCGGCGGTGACGGCCACCGCGCCGGCGCCGAGCTGACGGGCCAGCAGCTGCGGAGACATATGGGTCTTGCCGTGTGGCGCGAGCTGCACGCCCCGCCGCCGGCACCAGCGCGCCATGGTGACCATGTTGTGCACCAGCGGCTGGGTGCGCAGCGTGCACACCGGTGATACGGCGCCGTCGTCGAACAGGCTGGGGCGCCGACGGCACACCTGGGCAGGGGTCTGACCCCACCAGGAGGACGGCAGGCCCTTGTATTTCCAGTCGATCGGCTCGTGGTCCAGCGCATCGACGGTGGACTGCTCCAAACTGGTGGCCATGGCCTTCATTTAAGCTGGCATTTCGTGAGCGAAGCCGACAGCCCCGACATTCCCGAGCAGTTCCGCATCCGCCAGGCCAAGCGTGAGCGGCTGCTGGCCGAGGGGCGCGACCCGTATCCGGTCGAGGTGCCACGCACTCACACCCTCGCTGAGCTCAGGGCGGCCTATCCGGAGCTCGCCGCGGACACCGCCACCGGCGACATCGTCGGCGTCGCCGGCCGCGTCGTGTTCGCCCGGAACTCGGGCAAGCTGTGCTTCGCGACGCTCCAGGAGGGCGACGGCACCCAGCTGCAAGCCATGCTGAGCCTGGACAAGGTGGGCCAGGAGTCGCTCGACGCCTGGAAGTCCGACGTGGACCTGGGCGACATCGTGTTCGTCGAGGGCGAGGTCATCAGTTCCCGGCGCGGCGAATTGTCTGTGCTTGCCCAGAACTGGCAAATAGTGTCGAAGGCTCTGCGGCCGCTTCCTGTCGCGCACAAGGAATTGAATGAAGAGACCCGGGTCCGGCAGCGTTACGTCGACCTGATCGTGCGCCCGGAAGCCCGCAATGTCGCCCGGCAGCGTATTGCGGTCGTGCGGGCATTGCGTTCGGCACTCGAGCGCCGCGGCTTTCTGGAAGTCGAGACTCCGATGCTGCAGACGCTGCCCGGTGGCGCCGCGGCGCGCCCATTCATCACGCACTCGAACGCGCTCGATGCGGATCTGTACCTCCGCATCGCACCGGAGTTGTTCCTGAAGCGCTGCCTGGTCGGTGGTTTCGAGAAGGTTTTCGAGCTCAATCGGAACTTTCGTAACGAGGGTGCCGATTCCACGCATTCACCGGAATTCGCGATGTTGGAGACATATCAGGCCTACGGCACATATGACGATTCCGCGATTGTGACGCGTGAGCTTATTCAGGAGGTCGCAGACGAGGCCATTGGGACTCGAATGGTGCCCCTGCCGGACGGCTCCACCTATGACCTCGATGGTGAATGGGCGACCATCGAAATGTATCCGTCGTTGTCCGAAGCCCTGGGCGAGGAGATCACTCCCGATACTTCTGTCGAGTACCTGTGGAAGGTCGCCGAACGACTGGGTGCCGAGATTCCGCGGGACCGCGGATACGGCCACGGGAAATTGATCGAGGAACTGTGGGAGCACACCGTCGGTGATCGTCTTTGGGCGCCGACCTTCGTCCGGGATTTCCCGGTGGAGACCACGCCGTTGACTCGGGCCCACCGCACTATTCCGGGCGTTACAGAAAAATGGGATCTGTATGTCCGGAAGTTCGAGCTGGCCACGGGATATTCGGAGTTGATCGATCCGGTTATTCAGCGCGAGCGTTTCGAGGCCCAGGCTCGTGCCGCCGCTGCCGGTGACGACGAGGCAATGCGACTTGATGAGGATTTCCTTATCGCATTGGAGTATGCGATGCCGCCGACCACCGGAACAGGAATGGGACTCGACCGCTTGCTGATGGCGTTGACGGGGTTGACGATTAGAGACACGGTTTTGTTCCCGATTGTTCGCCGCCAGGCCGACTGAACACTGCGTAACCCAGGACTTGTTGAAGGAATTCCGTGCTATGCCAGCATTGTTCTGGCAGAATCGATTCTGCGTTTTTATCGAGGCAGAAGGGTTAGTGTGGGCCGATGGCAAAGAAAGTGACTGTCACGCTCGTCGACGATTTCGACGGCGAAGGTGCGGCGGATGAGACGGTCGAATTTGCCCTCGACGGGGTGAACTACGAGATCGACCTCACCACCAAGAACGCCACGAAGCTTCGGAATGATTTGAAGAAATGGGTCGAGGCCGGCCGCCGGGTCGGTGGTCGCCGTCGCGGCCGCGCCAGCGCCGGTACCTCCGGGCGTGGCCGCGCTTCGATCGACCGTGAGCAGAGCGCTGCCATCCGGGAATGGGCGCGCCGTAACGGCCACAATGTCTCCAGCCGGGGTCGCATTCCGGCGGAGATCATCGACGCGTTCCACGCCGCGACCTGAGTCTGCGGGCAACGTAATTCAGTGTTGCCCCCGGTTTTCTGTTCGCTTTCGGCGTAGCGTCGGCGAGCCGATCCGGGAAACGATTCATAACCGCTGCGCGTTGGCTTTTTCACAGCGCTGATCGGGCCTTGCGAGTAGGGGATACCGCAGGGCACGCAGGGTCGCCGCCCATTAGAGTGGACGGTAGGCGCACAGCGTCGCGACACGCGAAGTGACGCGGCAGGAGCTGCGGCTACGAGGGAGAGCAGGTAACACCGATGTTTGAGAGATTCACCGACCGGGCCCGTCGGGTCGTCGTCCTGGCTCAAGAAGAAGCCCGGATGCTCAACCACAACTACATCGGCACCGAGCACATCCTGCTTGGCCTCATTCATGAGGGCGAGGGCGTAGCCGCCAAGTCGCTGGAATCACTGGGGATCTCGCTCGAAGGCGTGCGGAGCCAGGTCGAAGAGATCATCGGCCAGGGCCAGCAGGCGCCGTCGGGCCACATCCCGTTCACCCCGCGCGCCAAGAAGGTGCTCGAGCTGTCGCTGCGCGAGGCGCTGCAGCTCGGCCACAACTACATCGGCACCGAGCACATCCTGCTCGGCCTCATCCGTGAGGGTGAGGGCGTCGCGGCGCAGGTGCTCGTGAAGCTGGGTGCTGAGCTGACCCGTGTGCGTCAGCAGGTCATCCAGCTGCTGTCGGGCTACCAGGGCAAGGAGACCGCCGAAGCCGGTACCGGTGGGCGGGGAGGGGAAACCGGCAATCCTTCCACGTCGTTGGTTCTCGACCAGTTCGGCCGCAACCTGACCGCCGCCGCCGCCGAGGGCAAGCTCGATCCGGTCATCGGCCGCGAGAAGGAAATCGAGCGGGTCATGCAGGTGCTGAGCCGCCGCACCAAGAACAACCCGGTGCTGATCGGTGAGCCCGGCGTCGGTAAGACCGCCGTCGTCGAGGGCCTGGCTCAGGCCATCGTGCACGGCGAGGTTCCCGAGACCCTCAAGGACAAGCAGCTCTACACGCTGGACCTGGGTTCGCTGGTCGCCGGCAGCCGCTACCGCGGTGACTTCGAAGAGCGCCTGAAGAAGGTGCTCAAGGAGATCAACACCCGCGGCGACATCATCCTGTTCATCGACGAGCTGCACACGCTCGTCGGTGCGGGTGCCGCCGAAGGTGCCATCGACGCGGCGAGCATCCTCAAGCCGAAGTTGGCCCGTGGCGAGCTGCAGACCATCGGTGCGACCACCCTCGACGAGTACCGCAAGTACATCGAGAAGGACGCCGCCCTGGAGCGCCGGTTCCAGCCGGTGCAGGTGGGCGAGCCGACCGTCGAGCACACCATCGAGATCCTCAAGGGTCTGCGCGACCGCTACGAGGCGCACCACCGCGTCTCCATCACCGACGGTGCGCTGGTCGCTGCCGCGACGCTGGCCGACCGCTACATCAACGACCGGTTCCTGCCGGACAAGGCCATCGACCTGATCGACGAGGCCGGTGCCCGCATGCGCATCCGCCGGATGACCGCTCCGCCAGACCTGCGCGAGTTCGACGAGAAGATCGCCGATGCCCGCCGGGAGAAGGAATCGGCCATCGACGCGCAGGACTTCGAGAAGGCAGCCCGGCTGCGCGACTCGGAGAAGACCTTGGTCGCGCAGCGCGCCGAGCGGGAGAAGCAGTGGCGTTCGGGTGACCTCGACGTGGTCGCCGAGGTCGACGACGAGCAGATCGCCGAGGTCCTGGGCAACTGGACCGGCATCCCGGTCTTCAAGCTGACCGAGGCCGAGACCACGCGCCTGCTGCGCATGGAGGATGAGCTGCACAAGCGGATCATCGGCCAGGTCGACGCCGTCAAGGCCGTCTCGAAGGCCATCCGGCGTACCCGCGCCGGTCTGAAGGACCCGAAGCGTCCCTCGGGCTCGTTCATCTTCGCCGGCCCGTCCGGTGTCGGTAAGACCGAGCTGTCGAAGGCGCTGGCCGAGTTCCTGTTCGGCGACGACGACGCGCTCATCCAGATCGACATGGGCGAGTTCCACGATCGCTTCACCGCGTCGCGGCTGTTCGGTGCCCCTCCGGGCTACGTCGGCTACGAAGAGGGCGGCCAGCTCACCGAGAAGGTGCGCCGCAAGCCGTTCAGCGTGGTGCTGTTCGACGAGATCGAGAAGGCCCACCAGGAGATCTACAACAGCCTCCTGCAGGTCCTCGAAGACGGCCGCCTGACCGACGGTCAGGGTCGCACCGTCGACTTCAAGAACACCGTGCTGATCTTCACCTCGAACCTCGGCACCAGCGACATCAGCAAGGCAGTTGGCCTCGGCTTCACTTCGGGTGGCGGCGAGAACAACTACGAGCGGATGAAGCTCAAGGTGCACGACGAGCTGAAGAAGCACTTCCGCCCGGAGTTCCTGAACCGTATCGACGACATCATCGTGTTCCACCAGCTGACGCAGGAAGAGATCGTTCAGATGGTCGAGCTGATGATCGGCCGGGTCGGCAAGCAGCTCAAGGCCAAGGACATGGAGATGGAGCTGACGCCGAAGGCCAAGGCACTGCTGGCCAAGCGCGGCTTCGATCCGGTGCTCGGTGCGCGACCGCTGCGTCGCACCATCCAGCGCGAGATCGAGGACCAGCTCTCCGAGAAGATTCTCTTCGAGGAGGTCGGCCCCGGTCAGCTGGTCACCGTCGACGTCGAGAACTGGGACGGCGAGAGCAACAACACCGAGGACGCGAAGTTCACGTTCGTCGGTCGGCCGAAGGAATCGGCCGACTTGGCCGAGGCCGCGGCGACTGCTTCCGAATAGCCGGTAACGCAACAGAAGGGCCTTCCCGCTTGTCGGGAAGGCCCTTCTGTTTTATTCGTTGTCCCCGCCCGTTGCCGCAGTGGCGTCGACGGCTGCCGTGTCGCCGGAGCGGCGTGCCGCGGGCCAGACCCAGTCACGTACGGCGGGCACGTCGTCGCCGTGCTCGCGGGTGTACTGGCGTGCGGCCAGCCGGGCGTCGACCATCTGCTGTCGTAGCGTCGCGCACGTCGACCCGAGCTCGGGCACCCGATCGATGACGTCGATAACCAGGTGGTAGCGGTCGAGGTCGTTGAGCATCACCATGTCGAACGGCGTCGTCGTGGTGCCCTCTTCCTTGTAACCGCGGACGTGCAGGTTCTCGTGGCCGGTCCGACGGTAGGTCAGCCGGTGAATCAGCCAGGGGTAGCCGTGGTAGGCGAAGATTATCGGCTTGTCGGCAGTGAAGATGGTGTCGAAATCGCGGTGGGACAGTCCGTGTGGATGCTCGGAATCGTCCTGCAGCCGCATGAGGTCGACGACGTTGACGAACCTGACCTTGAGGTCTGGCAGGTGAGTACGCAAGAGGTCTACCGCCGCCAGCGCCTCGAGAGTCGGCACATCGCCCGCCGCTGCGATCACCACGTCGGGATCGGAACCGAGCACCTCGTTGCCTGCCCATTCCCAGATACCCACACCGCGAGTGCAGTGCGCAATCGCCTGATCCATGGTGAGGAAATTGGGTGCCGGCTGCTTGCCCGAGACCACGACGTTGACGTACTGGCGAGACCGCAGGCAGTGGTCATACACCGACAACAGGGTGTTGGCGTCCGGCGGCAGGTAGACCCGCACGACGTCTGCGCTCTTGTTCACGACGTGGTCGATGAACCCCGGGTCCTGATGTGAGAACCCGTTGTGGTCCTGGCGCCAGACATGGCTGGACAGTAGGTAATTGAGGCTCGCGATGGGACGGCGCCAGGGAATGTGATTGGTGACCTTGAGCCACTTGGCGTGCTGGTTGAACATCGAGTCGATGATGTGGATGAACGCCTCGTAGCAGTTGAACAGACCGTGCCGGCCCGTCAGCAGATAGCCTTCGAGCCAGCCCTGGCACTGGTGTTCGGAGAGCATCTCCATCACCCGGCCGGCGCGCGCCAAGTGCTCGTCGACCTCGGGTGCGATGAACTCGGCGTTCCACTGTTTGTCGGTCACCTCGAACACCGCTTGCAGCCGGTTCGAGGCGGTCTCGTCCGGGCCGAAGACGCGGAAGTTGTCGGGGTTCTGCCGGATCACTTCCGTCAGCCATTGGCCCAGCACCCGCGGAGCTTCGGAGACGCTGCCGCACGGCACCGGCACGTCGACGGCGAAATCGCGGAAGTCGGGCAGTCGCAAATCTCTCAGCAGCAGTCCGCCGTTGGCATGCGGGTTGTCGCTCATCCGGAGGCGGCCTTCGGGCGCCAGTTCAGCGATCGAGGGGAGCAGCCTGCCGTCGTCGTCGAACAGTTCTTCGGCCCGGTAGGACGCCAGCCAGTCGTTGAGCACCTGCAGATGCTCGGGTGTATCGCGGGCATTGGCCAGCGGAACCTGATGTGCGCGCCATGACCCGGTGGTCTTCTTGCCGTCGATGTATGCCGGTCCGGTCCATCCCTTGGGGGTGCGGAACACGATCATCGGCCAGGCGGGCCGCTGCATCTGATCGGGATATTCTTCCAGCGCAACGGTTTTGATGCGGACGATCTCGTCCATCACCTCATCGAGCAGGGTGGCGAACCGCCGGTGCGCGTCCTCGTGATCGGTGTCGCCGTCGGCCACTTCGAAAAAGAACGGCGTGTGGCCGTAGCCGATCATCAGTGCCCGCAGCTCGTCTTCCGGGATACGTGCGAGCACGGTCGGATTGGCGATCTTGTAGCCGTTCAAGTGCAGGATGGGAAGCACCACACCATCTTTGGCCGGATTCAGGAACTTGTTCGAGTGCCAGCCGGTGGCCAGTGCGCCGGTTTCCGCTTCGCCGTCGCCGATCACGGCGGTCACCAGCAGGTCGGGATTGTCGAAGGCCGCGCCGTACGCGTGCGAGAGCACATACCCCAGCTCCCCACCCTCGTGGATCGAGCCGGGGGTTTCCGGTGCGACGTGTGACGGGATACCGCCGGGAAACGAGAATTGCCGGAACAGCCGGCGCAGTCCCTCTGCGTCGCTACTGATGTCGGGGTAGATCTCGCTGTAGGTGCCCTCCAAGTAGGCGTTCGCGACCAGCCCTGGACCGCCGTGGCCAGGTCCGGTGAGGTAGATCGTCGACTGGCCCCGAGCCTTGATGACGCGGTTGAGGTGGGCGTAGATGAAGTTCAATCCGGGGGTGGTGCCCCAGTGTCCGAGCAGCCGCGGCTTGACGTCCTCGCGGCTCAGCGGAGTGCGCAGCAGGGGATTGTCGAGCAGATAGATCTGGCCCACCGACAGGTAATTCGCGGCACGCCACCAGCGGTCGAGCTGGGCCAGCGTGTCGTCGTTCAACGGAGCGTCATCGACTGATTTCCATGAGACCGGCTGCACTGTCATCAAACGTATGTTGGTGCCCACCCGAAAACAAGCGAGGACCTCCGGCCCACGACTCGGCGAACTTCGTGTTACGCCGGAAATTACGCCGGGAATCGCCGGATTGTATTTCCGGTTCCACGTGGAACCGCCGCAGTGTAGATTCCTGTGCGTACGACGGCGCATGGAAGCCGGTGAGAATCCGGCACGGTTGCGCCACTGTGAGCCCTCCGCGGCGAGTCAGATCTTTCGCCGTCGTGCAGAACCGAACAAGTTGGGGCGCGTGACCCCGTAGGAGGTTTGACGATGACGAGTATTGCGGTTTCCAAGCCGGGTGTATCGACCAAGGCGCTCTCGGCCACTCGGGTGGCAGTGCTGCTCGGTGTGACCATCTTTCTGGCGATGCTGGCGTACTACCTCGTCGGCATCGACGAGGGCATGATGTCGATGTTCGGCAAGACCGTCGTGGTTCACGAGTGGGTCCACGACTCGCGGCACTTCCTCGGCTTCCCCTGCCACTGATCCACGGGACTCTTTGTGGAAATCCGCGTCATCGGGCGCGGAGCCCTCGCCGGCCTGATCGCCGGCATCTTGGGGTTCCTGTTTGCCTGGATTTTTGCTGAGCCCACCATCGACAAGGCCATCGACTACGAGTCCGGCCGCATGAATGTGCTGTCGACCGTCCACACGGCCATGGGACATCCCGTCGAGCCGGACGGGCCCGAGCTGTTCAGCCGAGCCATTCAGTCCGGCGTCGGCGCGGCCACCGGAATCATCGCGTTCTCGGTCGCGATGGGCGCCCTGGTGGCCGTCGCCTATCTGGTGCTGCATGGCCGGTTCGGTGTCCGGCCGAAGGTGCTGGGCTGGACCGTCGCAGGTTTCGGCTTTCTCGGCGTCTATCTGCTGCCGTTCGTGAAGTATCCGTCGAACCCACCGGCCGTCGGTCACGAGTTCACGATGGAGGCCCGCGGCTTCCTGTACCTAGGCATGGTGTGGGGATCGTTGACCCTGCTGGGGCTCGCGGTGTTCACGGCGCGCAAGCTTTCCGGCAAGGTCGGCTGGGCGCGTGCGGTCGCGATCGCGGTGGTCGGGTTCTTCGTGGTGTACGGCGGGCTGTTGGCGGCGCTGCCGTCGCTGGGAGACCTGTCGGCCAACGTCGAGCACGCCGGCGAGTTCGGCTTCGCGCGCGCGGCAACCGAGACGCCGCAGCCGATCACCAACACCTTCCCCACTCCGGTGACGGTCGACGGCAAGGCCTACGCCCCCGGCCAGCTCATCTATCCGGGCTTCGACGCCGACCTGCTGTGGAAATTCCGGTGGTACTCGCTGATCGACCAGGCGTTGATCTGGGCGGCCATCGGGCTGGTGTTCGGTGGGCTCGTCGAGCGTTACCTCGGGGGCACCAGCAAGACGGTGCCGGCGACCGATGTGGCAGCCGCCTTCTGACGATCGCGGTCGTTGCGCACTACAGTTCGACCCGTACCGACAGCGAAAGGTTGCAGCATGCTGGTTGTCACGACGAATGACCTGCCCGGGTGGGAGATTCAGCGCGTCTGCGGTGAGGTGTTCGGCCTGACTGTGCGCTCTCGCAACGCCTTCGCGCAGATGGGCGCCGGCTTCAAGGCGATGTTCGGCGGGGAGTTGCAGGGCATGACCAAGAACCTGGCCGAGAGCCGCAACGAGGCCATGGGCCGGCTCATCCAGGAATGTCAGGCGCGCGGCGGCAACGCCATCGTCGCGATGCGGTTCGACACCACCGAGATCGGCGATGTCTGGACCGAGATCTGCGCGTATGGCACTGCGGTGCAAGCGGTTCCGGTCACCGACGCGGCTCGCTACACGGCGCAGCAGTTGGGCTACGGCGGCGGACCGGGTGGTCAAGGCGGCCCCGGCGGCCCGGGCCCGACGGGGTAGTCCTCTCGGGGCCCAGATCTGGGCAATCACCCGACCGCTTGGGGATTGAGCTAGCCGTCGTGGGCCGGTCCGGACTACTTTATTGACGTAGCCGTAGTATTTGATTGTTGCCGAACCGGTTGGTTCGGGTCTACAGTCGGTTTCCGAACCAACTGACTTGGGAGGCTGTTGTGGACGCCGATACCGCCCGTGCTCGTTTCACTGAACTGCGGGGCCAGGCCCATGTCGATCCGGCCGAACTGGACGAAATCTGGGCCTCGCTGGACACCGTCAGATCGGCAGAGATCGTGGGGCACTGGAAAGGCGATGAGTTCGACACTGGGCACAAGATGAATGGCCAACTCCAGGCGGCGCGGTGGTACGGCAAGTTCTTCGACTCGATGAACGAGGTCGAGCCCATCGTCTGCTATGACGAAGCGGGGCAACTGTTTTCGAACCGCGACCTGAGCCGTGGGGGCGCGTCGTTGTGGGACATCGAGTTTCGTGGCGAGGTGACCGGCACCATGGTCTACGACGGACAGCCGGTGTTCGACCATTTCAAGCGGGTCGACGACGACACCCTGATGGGCATCATGAACGGCAAGCGGCAGCGCACCGACGACAAGCTGTTCTACTTTCTTCTCGAACGCGACCAGTGAGGTAGCTGGCTGTTACCCTGTTAGGCGCTATGAGGGCGGCCGGGCATGCAACACGTGAGCGCATCATGGCGGCCGCCAAGGCGGAATTCTCCGCCCTCGGATTTGCCGGTGCCCGGCTGAATCGCATTGCTGCCGAAGCCAACGCCAGCAAGGAACGGCTGTACAGCTACTTCCAGAGCAAGCAGAACCTGTTCGAGGCCGTGGTCGAGCAGTGGATTCAGGACGCTCCGTACGACGCGATCTTCAAGCCTGACGACGTCCCGGCGTACGCCGTGGCGCTCTTCGACTACATGGTGGCCGATCCCGTCGGGGCCCGTTTGCAGCGCTGGATCGAGCTGGAGGCTGCCGACGGGATGTTCGGTGACCACGTGCTGCGCCGCATCTTCCAGTCCAAGCTCGACCGGATCGCCGAAGCCCAGCACAGCGGCATCATCGACGCGTCGTGGCGACCGATGGATCTGCTGGTCCTGCTCAACGACATGACCTACGCGCTCGCCGCGGGCGGTTTCGGTATCGACCGCATCGTCGATCAGCCGATGTCCCCGGAAACCGCCGCGGTGCGTCGGGCCGCCGTCGCCGAAGCTGCCCGCCGGCTGGTTCGGCAACCCGGCGGGTGAATGACCACCTGGCCGCCTTCGGCCCTTTCTTTGCCATTGTGCGGCAGCAGGATTCGCCGGCAGAGCCGTGGCGGCCGATGTCAGAGCTGGCTGACCATCCGGACACGCTCGCCGCTCGCGTGCAGAAGGTGCGGCATGCACTGATGGGCAACGGGGAACCGGAGACTCGTGTCGCCGCGTCGGTCGCGCATCTCGGGCTGGTGGCGCGGTTGATCGCGCCGATGATCGGCGCTGCCGCTCTCGGTGAGCCGGTTTCGTGGTCGCTGGCCGACCTGGCCTGGCAGGACGAACTGGGCGGGCCGTACCCGCTGGCGGTGACGGCAGCGGATAACCCGGGGCCGCCCGCCGTCGACGCCATCACCGAGGCGTTCGGACCATTCGGCGTCAGCCAGAAAGTGCTGTGGGGCAACGTGGGATCAGCGGCCAACAGCGCAGCCCAGCAGGTCGGCCGGGTCCGGCAGGACTTGGCCGAGATGGCTCGACACGCGGCCGACGCGGTGCTCGCAGACCCCAGGGTCGACGGCGGCGCACTGCGGTCGGGGCCGGCTTTCCGGCGTAACAGCTGCTGCCTGATCTACAAGTTGGCGGGCGACCGGGCGGCATGCTGCGGCGACTGTGTGCTCACCGCACCGGAATCAGGTCGAACGCCTGCTTGACGATGCTCAGCAGCCACTGCGCCGCGGTTTGCCCCTTGAACGTCGGCCAGGTCAGCTGAAAGTTCACCACCCACGGCT
Organism: Mycobacterium sp. FW102-FHT13B02; assembly: GCF_058790275.1. Taxonomy (NCBI): domain Bacteria; kingdom Bacillati; phylum Actinomycetota; class Actinomycetes; order Mycobacteriales; family Mycobacteriaceae; genus Mycobacterium; species Mycobacterium sp. FW102-FHT13B02. The sequence goes on along the minus strand of NZ_JBYTCM010000006.1, from coordinate 103,105 downwards.
GGCCCGTGTGGTCGACGGCGTACCAGCTGAATCCAAGGTCACCGGGCAGATTGCCGCCTTTGGAACCGAGGTACGGCCACTTGGTGCGGTCCAGGTCGATGCCGGAGACCTTCGACATGATGTCGCGTACCGGTGCTGCGGGCCCGACAGCGGCAGCCTGCACCGCGACGTGCTCGCGGCAGATGTCTGCGGCGCTGCCGTACCACTCCGCCCCGATGCTGGATGCAGGCGTGCGCGTCCGGTACGGATCCGGCTCGTAGGGGCGGGAACTCACCTGCTGCAGCAGTGCGGTGCGCTGGGCCTTGGTGCCGTTCTTCCACTCGTCGCGGACATCGGGCTTACCCCAGCCGATGGAGAACAGCTCGTGCATGGTCGGGTAGGGCGTCAGGCTCGCCGGATCGTGGTGCCCGGCGACGACCAGAGCCTGATCGACCGCGGCCGGTCCCACTTTGTTGATCAGCATGTCGGTGGCCATGTTGTCGCTGACCGAGATCATCTGCTGCGCGGTCTCGCGGACCGTCACCTGCGTACCCGGCGCCAGGTTGTCCATGCCGGCCGAACCGAGCTTCTTGCCCTCTGCGGTGACAGTGACCTTGTCGTCCCAACTGAGGGTGCCGGCTGACACCGCTCGCGCAACCGCAAGCAGCACATAGATTTTCATGATCGACGCCAGCGGCATCGGCTCGTCGACGTTGGTGCCGGCGACCTTGACGCACTTGCCGTCGACGACCTTGGCCACCTGATACGAGTAGTGGGCTCCGGACTTGGCGATCTGCGCATCGACGTCGGCCCATGACTTGACCGGCGGCGGACGCAGCGAGACCTCCATACGGTCGACGGTGCCCTTGCCGTCGACGTGCAGCTGGATGTCCTGGTTCACGCCATAGGAGTTGCTGACGTGCAAGGTCGACTGCCCGGCGCCGATGTCGATGCCGGTGAGCTTGAACGGCCGGTCCCACCAGATCCACTTCATCCGGTAGGTGATGTCGTCCACCTGGTCGGGCGCGGCAAGGGTCTTCACCCCGGCCGGCTCGATGGACCAGTCCGAGTTGAGCATGTCCATCGTCTGCCGGGACCGCATGCCCTGCGGGGTGCTCATGTCGATCAGCGCACCATAGGCAGCGCTCGATAGCGGCGGGGCGGCGGCGGGCGTGCTGCAGCCACCCAAGACGACGATGACTGCGCCGGCCGTGGCCAGCGCAGTACGGGTCTTACGCCTGCTGGCCCGAACCAGCAACGTCCAACACAACCTCGAATTCGAGCAGGGATGCTCCGGTGGCGACGGGGTTGGCCCGCTGCCCGGCATGAGCCTCGACGGCCGGGCCGGTGGCCCAGGCCTGGAACGCCTCGTCGGACTCCCACTGCGTCACCACGAAGTAGCGGTTCTCGCCCTTGACCGGGCGCAGCAGCTGGAACCCGAGGAAGCCGGGCTGGCCGTCCACAGCGTGGGCGCGGTTCGCGAACCGCTTCTCCAATTCCGGGCCGGCGTTGGGCGGAACTTCGATCGCGTTGATCTTCACCACAGACATGTGGTTCAGGTTACCGCGCTGCCCAGCCGTGCCGGAGGCGCGCAATGGGCACAGTGCGGGAGGGCCCGCCCTCGCAGGCAATATAGGTCTATGACGACGGACCTGCTCACCGCCCGAGGCGGCACCGGCGAGCCGATTGTGCTGGTGCACGGACTGATGGGCCGCGGGACGACGTGGGACCGGCAGTTGCCGTGGCTGACCGATCTGGGCGAGGTCTACACCTACGACGCGCCGTGGCATCGTGGCCGTGGCGTCCACGATGCGGAGCCGACCAGCACCGAACGGTTCGTCGCCGACCTGGCCGACGCGGTCGGCTCACTGGGGCGCCCGGCGCGGATGATCGGGCACTCGATGGGCGGGTTGCACAGCTGGTGTCTGGCCGCGGCCCATCCGGAACTGGTCACCGCTTTGGTGGTCGAGGACATGGCTGCGGATTTCGTCGGCTTCACCATCGGTGCCTGGGAACCATGGGCGCACGCCCTGCCGGTCGAGTTTGATTCGGAACAGCACGTTCTCGACATGTTCGGCCCGATAGCCGGCCGCTATTTTCTGGAAGCGTTCGACCGCACCGAGACCGGCTGGCGACTGCATGGCGAGGCCAGTCGCTGGGTGGCGATCGCCGCCGAATGGGGCACTCGCGACTACTGGCAGCAGTGGGCCGCGGTGCGGGTGCCGACGCTTCTCATCGAAGCCGGCAACTCGGTCGCGCCGCCGGGGCAGATGCGCAAGATGGCCGAGATCGGCTACCAGACAACGTATGTGGAAGTGCCTGGAGCCGGTCACCTCGTGCACGACGACGCTCCCGACGTCTACCGCCGCGCGGTCGCGGATTTTCTCGCGTCCGTCTGACTATTCGAATCGGGAGCGCACCGCGGCGAGGTCGTGCTCGGCGCGGGCCAGGTCCCGGCTGTCGCCGACTCCTGTCCACTCTCGGCTGTCGCCGACGTCGGTCCAAGCGAAATTGCCGAAACCATTACGCGCACCGGGATTTCGGGTGATGGCGCTCAGTGCGGCGCCGAGTGCGAATGGGGCGACCATGATCGCGACCATCGCGAGCAAGGTCAGGACGGTGTTCATACCGATAATTGTCAGATCGGCGGCAACCGAATAAACAGTGGCAGTTCGGACGGTAATCGATAAAATGCTGCCATGATCAAGAGTGTCTCGGTCCTGGTGATGGACGGGGTGGCGCCGTTCGAGTTCGGCGTGGTGTGTGAGGTGTTCGGTATCGACAGATCGGCCGACGGCGTACCGAACTTCGACTTCAAGGTGTGTGGACCGGAGGCCGGACGGCCGGTACGGACGGCAGTCGGCGCGTCACTGATCCCCGACCACGGAATCGACCAGCTCCTGGGGGCCGACCTGGTGGCCATACCGGCGGTGGCGGGTCCCGACTATCCGCAGGCGGCGCTCGATGCCATTCGCGATGCCGCGGACTCCGGCTCGATGATCCTGACCATCTGCTCGGGAGTCTTCGTCGCCGGCGCGGCGGGCCTGCTCGACGGCCGCGCGTGCACCACGCACTGGATGCATGCGGACAAGCTGGCCCGCATGTTTCCCACCGCTCGCGTCGATCGCGATGTGCTCTTCGTCGACGATGGAAATCTGATCACCAGTGCGGGCACCGCCGCGGGTATCGACGCCTGCCTGCATTTGGTGCGTCGCGAATTGGGTAGCGAGATCACCAACAAGATCGCCCGTCGCATGGTGGTGCCGCCGCAGCGCGACGGCGGTCAGCGTCAGTTCATCGAGCAGCCGATCCCGGTGCGGTGCTCGGAAGGTTTTGCGCCCCATCTGGATTGGATTCTCACCAACCTGCGTCAGCCGCACACGGTGGACAGCCTGGCCAAGCGCGCCAGCATGTCGGGCCGGACCTTCGCGCGGCGTTTCGTCGAGGAGACCGGACGAACCCCGATGCAGTGGGTCACCGACCAGCGTGTGCTCTACGCCCGCAGGTTGCTGGAGGAGACGGACCTCGACGTCGACCGGGTGGCCGACAAGGCCGGATTCGGTACCGCGACCCTGCTGCGGCACCACTTCCGGCGCGTTGTCGGCGTCAATCCGTCGGATTACCGACGGCGGTTCTCCTGCCCGCTCGGGCTGGCATCACAACAGGGTGGCTAGCCCTGCGGGCGGCACTGCACGTTGACGTACACGGTGTCGAACTGGCCGGAGTCGATCCGCTGGCCCCTGCCGTCGAAGTTGCTGCCGGACAACCCGTGCACGTCGGTCACCGAGCACGCGGACAGCGGCCCGGAGGTGCTGGTGTTGACCTGGACGTGATAGCCGCGGGACTGCAGCTCGTGGATGGTGTCGACGGCCGAGCCGCCGCCGGTCGGCAGCGCAGACGCGGTGGCCGGGGCGAGGGCCGCGGCGGCCATTGCGGCTGCGGCGGCTCCGGCAATGACGAGGCCGCGACGACGGTTGTTTGCCTTCTGTTCACCTGAAATTCGGTATGCGGTCATGCTTCAGTTCTATCCGAGGATTTCGGCATGTGGTAGCGACTCATGCCGTTCTCATTGGAACGGGCCTGTTTCCATGCCGTTCTCACGTAAACGGAGCCCGGCCTCGCCCGGCGGTCAGTCCGCGCGCTCACCTTCGCCGGCCAGCGCGTACCGGTCATCGGCGGTCTGCTCGACCAGGCCGTCGACCAGCAGCGAGTCCAAAGCCCGGTCACGCTGTGCGGTGTCGGTGAGCCACGCCACGTCCAACTGGGCGCGGGTCACCGGTGTTGCGCTGCCGCGCAACACATCCAGCAGCCGGCCCCGCACCTGGCGGTCGGTGCCGGCGTATTTCTGCACCGGCCGCGTTGGTGTGGCGATCTCGGGGTGCCCGGCGCTCCGCCAGGCGCACGTGGTCAGCGGGCATATGCCGCATTTCGGTGCACGGGCAGTGCAGACGATCGCGCCGAGTTCCATCAGTGCCGCCGAAAACACATGTGCGGTGCCATCTTTCGGCAGCAGTGCGGCGACGTCGTCCAGGTCACGGGTGCGCGCCGGGGTGTCGGCCACGCCACGCACCGTGCGCGCGACCACCCGGCGCACGTTGGTATCGACCACCGGAACGTCCTGCTGGTAGGCGAAACATGCGACGGCCCGTGCGGTGTACGCACCGATGCCCGGCAGTGTCAGCAGGGTCTCGATGTCCCGGGGCACTTCGTCGTCGTGCTGGGTGGCGATGACTTCGGCGCATTCGTGTAATCGCTTGGCGCGGCGCGGATAGCCCAATTTGCCCCAGGCGCGCAGCACGTCCGCGGCGCCGGCCGCGGCGGTCGCGGACGGGGTGGGCCAGCGGGCGATCCACTCCCGCCAGATCGGTTCGACCCGCGAAACCGGGGTCTGCTGCAACATGAACTCGCTGACCAGGATTTGCCATGCGGTCACATCCGGGGCGCGCCACGGCAGGTCGCGCTGCGCCGTGCGATACCAATCCAGGAGCTCGTCGGCGGGTATGAGAATTCGCCCTGAACTCATTGCGCATCCACTATGCGAGCAGGGCACAATGGGCGACATGCCCAACTCGAACCCGATAAGCGCCTGGAAAGCACTCAGAGAGGGTAACGATCGCTTCGTTGCCGGCGAGTCGCTGCACCCCAGCCAGAGCATCGAGCGCCGGACCGAGCTGGCCGGCGGGCAGAAGCCGACGGCCGTGCTCTTCGGTTGCGCCGACAGCCGCGTCGCCGCCGAGATCATCTTCGATCAAGGGCTCGGCGACATGTTCGTGGTGCGTACCGCCGGCCACGTCCTCGATTCCTCGGTGATCGGGTCCATCGAGTACGCAGTGGCGATCCTCGAGGTGCCGCTGATCGTCGTGCTGGGCCACGACAGCTGTGGTGCGGTGCAGGCCACCATCACCGCATTGGACGACGGCTCGGTGCCGGGCGGATTTGTGCGGGACATCGTCGAGCGGGTGACGCCGTCGATCCTGGTCGGCCGCCGAGAGGGACTCACTGAGGTTGACGAGCTCGAGGCCAAGCACGTCAATGAGACGGTGCGCCTGCTGAGCGAACGGTCCAACATCATCGCCGAGCGCCTGGCGTCGGCGAAGGTCGCGATCGTCGGCGCCACCTATCACCTGGCCGAGGGCCGCGTGACCAAGCGCGACCACATCGGCGACATCGGCGAGTAGTCGGCCCGCCGACGTGGCGAGTAGTCGGCCCGCCGACGTGGCGAGTAGCCAGAGGTCCAGTTCACAGACGACACGCCGCACCGGGTCAGGGCGCACCAGGTTTCGTGCCCTTACCGTGACAATGTGCCCGATCTAGAGCCGCATGGCCCGCTGCCATCCCAGATCTATTGGCGACGGCGGATGCTGGCCATCGGTGTCGGCGCGGTCGTCCTGCTCCTGGTCGTGATCATCGGGGTCGTTGTCTTCAGCAACAGCACGGGCGATTCCAAACAGTCTCAGCCCTCCGCGAAGACGTCGACGTCCGCGACCCCGCTGCCGGGTGAGACGCCCGGGGTCAAGAGTCCGATCGTGCCGCCGCCCGGGAACGCGCCGCCGGCCCCGACACCCACCCCGACCACGGCGGTCACCCCGCCGCCCGTGCTCAAGGCCGGTGACGACTGCCCGGACAGCACGCTCGCGGCCAAGGGCATCACCAACCAGCCCACGTACGTGATCGGCGACCAGCCGAAGTTCACCATGGTGGTCACCAATATCGGCCTGGTCGAGTGCAAGCGGGATGTCGGTGCCGCGGTGCTGGCCGCCTACGTCTACTCGCTGGACAACAACCGGCTGTGGTCCAACCTGGACTGCGCGCCGTCGAACGAGACCCTCGTCCGTGCCTTCAAGCCGGGCGAGCAGGTGACCACCGAGGTGACGTGGACCGGCATGGGCTCGGCGCCCAACTGCCCGTTGCCGCGGCAGGCGATAGGCCCGGGCACGTACAACCTGGTCGTCCAGCTCGGCAACCTGCGGTCGGCTCCGGTGCCGTTCGTCCTGTCGGAGGCGCACCAGCCCGGGCCGGGTGAGCCGCCGGCCGGTGAAGCCCCGGCGCCGGCTCCTGCTCCCGCTCCGGCCGCACCTGCGCCCGGCGAGCCGACGCTGCCCGGCCCCGCCAACTGAACTCAGGCCAAGCGGTCGGCGATAGTCGACTCGGCGAGCAACGACAAACCCTCGCGGATGTGGCGGGCCCACATGGACCCGATGCCTTCCACCGACTGTAGGTCGTCGGAGCTGGCGGCCAGCAGGCCCTGCAACGATCCGAACGAGCGCACCAACAGATCGACGTGCGCGAACTGCAGGCGAGGGATGCCGGCCATGGCCCGGTAGCCCCGTGAACTCATCGCCGAATCCTGCGCCTCGGCAGTCGACGGATAGCCGAAAACCCTTGCGAGCGTGGTGAAGTCGAGCAGTTCATTGTCGCTAAGTGCGTCGAGCTCCTCGAGCGTGGCGGTCACCTGGTCGGCGGTCGGCGGGTCGGGGTTGGCGTGGTAGTCGCGGACGATCAGTTCGCGAGCGGCATCGTTGTCGCCGACGAGTTCGTCGAGCTGCAGCTTGAGCTGACGCCCGTCGGTACCGAGCTCGACGACGTCGGCGTCGATCTCGAGGCTGATCCGGCGGACCATCTCCATGCGCTGCACGACGGTCATGACGTCCCGCAGCGTCACGAAGTCCTCGATCTCGGCCATCGACAGCTGCTTGCTGACCTCGTCGAGGCGGAACTTGTACCGCTCCAGCGTGGCGATGGTCTGGTTGGCGCGGGACAGGATGGTGGCCGATTCCGGGACGACGTGCCGCTCACCGGCCACGTACACCGTCACGATGCTCATCGAATGGCTGACCGACACCACCGGGAAACCGGTCTGGATGGCCGCGCGCTCGGCGGACCGGTGCCGGGTACCGGATTCGTCGGTGGGGATGGAGGGATCGGGCACCAGCTGGACGTTGGCCCGCAGGATTCGGGTGAGGTCGCTCGAGAGCACCACGGCGCCGTCCATCTTCGACAGCTCCCGCAGCCGGGTCGGCGCGAAGCGGACGTCCAGCGGGAAGCCGCCGTCACAGATGGACTCGACACTGTCGTCGTAGCCCAGCACGATCAGCCCACCGGTACGGCCGCGCAGGATGCGCTCCAGCCCGTCCCGCAGGGGGGTGCCGGGCGCCAGCTTGCCCAACGTCTCGCGCAATGTCGGTCGGGCCAGGTGCACGACGTTGCCCCGCCCGGCGCGATTCGCTGCTTTCACCGACATCGGTGTACTCCTCGGTGGTTTCCGGCCGGGCTCTACCCGGTCCGGTCCACATTCTCTGTGATCTTGCGCAACACCCGCAACGCCGCGGTGATGTTGTCCGCCGGGAGTACCCGAAGACCTCGCGGCGGCGACTCGATTCCGGTGGGCACCACCGCTGTCGTGAAGCCGAGTCGGGCGGCCTCGGCAAGCCGGCGGTCCATGCCGGTGACCCGGCGCAGATCGCCGGCCAGGCCCACCTCGCCGATCGCGATCGCGGTGGCCGGCAGCGGCAGATCGGTGTACGCCGACGCGATGGCCAATGCGACCGCCAGATCCGATGAGGGGTCGGTCAACCGCATGCCACCCACCGTGGACAGGTAGATGTCGTTGCTGCCGACCGGCAGCCGTGCCCGCTTCTCCAGCACCGCGGTGATCATGGCGGCACGGGCCGAGTCGATGCCGCTGACCGCGCGGCGCGGCGATCCGGCCGAGGGTGAGCCGATCAGGGCTTGCACCTCGCCGATCAGTGGCCGCTTGCCGTCCAGGCTGACCGTCACCGCGGTGCCGGACACCGGGGCCGGCCGCTGGTCGAGGAAGAGCCCCGACGGGTCGGCGACACATTCGATTCCGTTGTCGTGCAACATGAAACAGCCGACCTCGTCGGCCGCGCCGAAGCGGTTCTTGACGCCGCGGACCATGCGCAACGCCGAAGCGCGGTCACCTTCGAAGTGCAGCACCACGTCGACCAGGTGCTCCAGCGAGCGCGGCCCGGCGATGGCGCCGTCCTTGGTGACGTGGCCGACGAGGACCATGGCGATGCCCGTGGTTTTGGCCGCCATGGTGAGCGCGGTGGTGACGGCGCGGACCTGCGTCACGCCGCCGGTGACGCCCTCGGCCTCGGCGGTGGACATGGTCTGCACCGAATCCACCACGACCAACGTGGGCTGGACCGCCTCGATGTGGCCGAGCGCGGTCTGCAGGTCTGACTCGGCAGCCAGGTAGACGTCGTCGTGCGTGCAGCCGGTGCGTTCGGCCCGCAGCCGGATCTGCCCGGCCGATTCCTCGCCGGACAGATAGAGCGCCCGGCGGCCGGACATGGCCCAGCGGTGTGCGACCTCGAGTAGCAGCGTCGACTTGCCGACGCCGGGATCGCCGGCCAGCAGCGTCACCGACCCCGGCACGACGCCGCCGCCCAGCACGCGGTCCAATTCGCTGATCCCGGTGTGGAAGTGCCTGGTGGTGCCCGGATCGATCGAGCTGATCGGCACGGCAGGGGAGGCGGGTGCGACGGCCCGGTGTGTTGCGGGCGTCAGCGAGTTCAGAACCGCGACTTCGGTGACCGTGCCCCAGGTGCCGCAGTCGGGGCAGCGGCCCACCCATTTAGCCGTTGTGTGCTGGCATTCCGAGCACCGAAACTGCGAACGTACTTTCGAACCGGTTCTGGCCATGCCGCGAACTTAGTCGTCGGCACCGACAGAATCGGGCAGGCGCAGCGGAGCGACTCAGTGATGTCCCTCGCCGGCGGCAGGTGCCGCCGCAGCGTCACCGGCCTCGCGACGCGGGGCGTCGCCGGCGGAGATCGGGACGGCGATGGTCTTCTCTCCGGCATTCTGGAACTTGAACGTGAAGTTGTAGTTCAGGCCGTTGCTGATGGGCTTGGTCAGCGCCACCATCGCGATGGAGGTCGTGGCGTCCTCGGACCGCGGCAGGGTCTGCTTCTGGCCGTCCGGGGTGCCGACCAGCAGCACACCGCCCGCGGGCACCGTGGTGCCGCCGTTGATCATCACCTCACCGGCGTCAGAGCTGATGCCGACGAGCTTGTCGGGGTTCTCGAGCGACTTGTTGGTCGCGACGAACAGCAGCTCGACCATGGTGCCGGGCTTGACGAAGTCGCGCGTCTGGGGTGCGCGCAGGTACACGTTGCGCAGGTCCACGCCGGCCTTCTCGTTGCCGATGGTGGTGGCGGTGCCGTTGACCGCAGGCAGCTGGTTCGCGCTCTGTGAGACCTGGCCGCTGCTGCAGCCGGTGAGCGTCACCGCGGTGGCCAGCCCGAAGGCGGCCAGCGTGACGGCAGAAGTGCGCGATTTCATGCGGTTCACTCAAGCCTCCTGCTTGGGCGCCAGCGGCGATGCGCGTGACGGCCTCGGGTATGTCCTGCTGTGCTCCCCGGACTGGTCCGGCGTTCGACTATGCAGAGTAGTAGGTGGCGATGGACGGCGGTAGCGGAGGCCCGTCATCGGCCTGGTTCGAGCGTATTTCCGGCTGGGAACGACCGGTGAATGGGACGTGAATCGGGCGCAATTCGGCCGTATTGTGGCCCTCGCCACTGCACGTAAACGCCACGCTGTCAACCCCTTTCGCGCATCTGCATGGCCCCTGACCTGCATTGTTGATCCGCGGGTGTCTGACGCCCGTGCTAACATTGCTATGTGAAAGGGGCCCGAATCTGATGATTTTCAAGGTCGGAGACACCGTCGTTTACCCACACCACGGTGCAGCATTGATCGAGGCGATTGAAACCCGGACCATTAAAGGCGAGCAGAAAGAATATCTCGTCCTGAAGGTTGCGCAGGGCGATCTGACCGTTCGAGTACCCGCAGAAAACGCTGAATACGTCGGTGTTCGCGACGTGGTGGGTCAGGAAGGCCTCGACAAGGTTTTCCAGGTGCTGCGCGCCCCGCACACCGAGGAGCCGACCAACTGGTCTCGTCGTTACAAGGCGAACCTGGAAAAGCTGGCCTCCGGTGACGTGAACAAGGTCGCCGAGGTCGTTCGTGACCTGTGGCGTCGCGACCAGGAGCGTGGCCTGTCCGCCGGCGAGAAGCGCATGCTGGCCAAGGCTCGTCAGATCCTCGTCGGTGAACTGGCCCTGGCCGAGAACACCGATGACGCGAAAGCCTCCACCATCCTGGACGAGGTTCTCGCCGCGGCGTCCTGAACGCCACCCCAACTCCAGCAGTGAACTTCCGTATCGGTCTCGGTACCGATGTACATCCCATCGAGGCAGGGCGGCCGTGTTGGCTGCTGTGCTTGTCGTTCGAGGAAGCTAACGGCTGTGCCGGGCATTCCGACGGCGACGTGGCCGCGCACGCACTCTGTGATGCCTTGCTGAGTGCGGCCGGCCTCGGTGACCTGGGCAGCGTCTTCGGGACCGATCGTCCTGAATGGCGCGGCGTGACGGGCACCGACATGCTCAAACATGTCTCCACGCTGCTTACCGCTGCCGGTTTCCGGGTGGGTAATGCGGCGGTCCAGGTGATCGGCAATCGCCCGAAAATCGCTCCCCGCAGGGAAGAGGCCCAGCGCGTGCTGTCGGCGCTTCTGGACGCTCCTGTCTCTGTTTCGGCGACGACCACGGACGGCCTAGGGCTCACCGGACGGGGCGAGGGTCTGGCCGCGATTGCGACGGCGCTGGTGGTCTCGCTCGATTAGGCCGGTAAGCTGGCCCGTCGTGACCGAACACCGTCTCGAGGGCCTGCGGCTCTACGACACCATGACCGGTGCCGTGCGGGACTTCACCCCGGTGCGGCCCGGACACGCATCCATCTACCTGTGTGGCGCAACTGTGCAGGGCCTGCCCCACATCGGCCATGTGCGCAGCGGCGTCGCGTTCGACGTGTTGCGGCGCTGGCTGACGGCCAAGGGCTATGACGTCGCATTCATCCGGAACGTCACCGACATCGATGACAAGATTCTGGGCAAGGCCGCCGAGGCCGGCCGGCCATGGTGGGAGTGGGCCGCCACGTTCGAGCGGGCCTTCACGGCCGCGTACGACGCCCTGGGCGTGCTACCGCCGTCGGCCGAGCCGCGGGCGACCGGACACATCACCCAGATGGTCGAGGTCATCGAGAAGCTCATCGAGCGCGGCCACGCCTACGCCGCAGACGGTGACGTCTACTTCGACGTGCTGAGCCAGCCCGACTACGGCAAGCTCTCGGGCCATCGCATCGACGACGTGCACCAGGGTGAGGGTGTCGCGACCGGCAAGCGCGATCCGCGGGACTTCACGCTGTGGAAGGGCGCCAAGCCCGGTGAGCCGTCGTGGCCGACGCCGTGGGGCCGGGGGCGCCCGGGCTGGCACACGGAGTGCGTGGCCATGTGCCAGGAGTACCTGGGCGGCGAATTCGACATCCACGCCGGCGGTATGGACCTGATCTTCCCGCACCACGAGAACGAGACGGCGCAGGCCAACGCGTGCGGTGACGAGTTCGCGCGCTTCTGGCTGCACAACGGCTGGGTCACCATGGGTGGCGAGAAGATGAGCAAGTCGCTGGGCAATGTGCTGGCAATTCCGGCTGTGTTGCAACGGGTTCGAGCTGCCGAGCTGCGCTACTACCTGGGCAGCGCGCACTACCGGTCCATGCTGGAGTTCTCCGAGAACTCGCTGCAGGACGCGGCCAAGGCCTACACCGGCATCGAGGAATTCCTGCACCGGGTCCGCACTCGCGTGGGTGCCGTCGAGGTCGGTACCTGGACCGAGAAGTTCGCGGCCGCACTGGACGACGACCTGGCGGTGCCCGCGGCACTGGCCGAGGTGCACGCCACCCGGGCCGACGGCAACCGGGCGCTGGACGCCGGCGACCACGCCGGCGCGATGGCTGCGGCGACGTCGATCCGGGCCATGATGGGCATCCTGGGCTGCGATCCGCTCGACGAGCGCTGGGAAACTCGCGACGAGACATCGGCAGCCCTGAATGCCGTTGACGCGCTGGTGCAGTGGGCGCTCAAGAGCCGTACCGAGGCCCGCGAGAACCGCGACTGGGCCGCCGCCGACGCGATCCGGGACCAGCTGAAACTGGCCGGCATCGAGGTCACCGATACCGCTGACGGCCCGCAGTGGGCCCTGACTGATGGGGCCTGATTCATATGGCTGGAAACTCCCAGCGCCGCGGCGCGATTCGTAAAGAGGGCACCAAGAAGGGCCCGACCGTCGGCTCCGGCGGGCAGCGTCGGCGCGGCCTCGAAGGTAAGGGCGCGACTCCGCGTGCCGACCAGCGTCCGAACCACAAGGCGTACAAGATCGCGCAGAAGAATGCCCGATCGAATCAGGGCCGCCACAAGAAGACCGACGACGTCGAGGTCGTGGTCGGCCGCAACCCTGTCGTGGAATGCCTGCGGGCGGGCGTCCCCGCCACCGCGCTCTACGTGGTGCTGGGCACCGAGTCCGACGAGCGGCTGACTGAATCTGTCACGCGCGCTGCCGATGCCGGCATCGCGATCATGGAGGTGCAGCGCCACGACCTGGACCGCATCACCAGCAACGGCATGCATCAGGGCATCGCACTGCAGGTGCCGCCCTACCAGTACATGTACCCGGACGATCTGCTGAAGGCCGCGACCAGCGACTCCACTCCTGCGCTGTTGGTCGCGCTCGACAACATCTCGGACCCGCGCAACCTGGGCGCCATCGTGCGCTCGGTGGCGGCGTTCGGCGGCCACGGCGTGGTGATCCCGCAGCGGCGTTCGGCGTCGGTCAGCGCGGTGGCCTGGCGGACCAGTGCCGGTGCGGCGGCCCGGCTGCCGGTATCGCGGGCGACGAATCTCAATCGGACGCTGAAGGATTGGGCCGATGCGGGCCTGACGATCGTCGGGCTGGACGCCGGCGGCGACACCACCCTGGACGAGCTGGACGCGTCTGGACCGATGGTTGTCGTGGTGGGTTCGGAGGGCAAGGGACTTTCGCGCCTGGTGCGGGAGAACTGCGACCACATCGTCTCGATCCCGATGGCGGGCCCCACCGAGTCGCTCAACGCGTCGGTGGCCGCCGGTGTGGTGCTGGCCGAGATCGCGCGGCAGCGAAGGGATTAGCGGTCGGTGCGGGGCCGCGTCAGTCTGAACTTGTCGACCGCTGTTACCTCGCCGAACGGACCACTCACCGCGTAATACGTGGCGTCCATTGACGTATTGCCACCAGGCTGGCCCGGGTCGACATCGAAAGCCACGAAGCCGCAGGGGTTGTCCCAATCACGGAAGACGGACCAGGGTGCCGCTTCCTCGATGTAGTTCGGCGTCTTCCTTCCGGTGCTGGGATTCACTTCTCCCGCGGACATGAGCACCCGGCAGCGCGGCTCGGGGAACAGCATCGTGTTCGACGGAATCGACGTGCCGCCCCCGCCGATGACCAGATGCACCGTGCCTTTGGTGGTATCGATCAAATCGGGTTGTGCCGCAACTGGGTTCGGTGTCAGGGTGTCGGTCGGCAAGGTGCCGCGAATCGCATGGCTACGTTCGTAGTGGTGCTCGTGCCCGCAGACCACGAGGTCGACGTTGAACCGGTCGAACAGGGGCAGCCAGTTCTCCCGGATGCCCAGGTCGGCGCCGTTGGTCTTGTTACCTGTAGAAACCGCCGTCTGGTGCATGCACACCACCACCCAGTCGATGCCCTTGTCTCTGCGGGTTTGTTCGAGTTCTTGTTCGAGCCAACGTTTTTGGGATCCACCCGAATAGCCGCGCACGTATGAGTTGCCGCCGTCCTGGTAGCAGACGTCGTCGTTGGCGAGGATGACTACGCGGACCGAGCCGGCGGTGAAGGCGTACCACAGGCCGCGGAGTTCGGGATCGGAACCGGAAGCCGGCAGCCCGAAGTAGGCCTGGTAGGCGCCGTAGCCGATCGGGCCGTTGCCCAGCTCGTTCTCGTGATTTCCCGGCGCCGGCATCCACGGTCGATGCCGCGCGGAGCGGCTGTTGTTCGCGAACCATTCCGACCAGGTGCGAACCCGGTCATGAGCGAGGTTGGCGTAGCAGAGGTCGCCGTTGACCAGGTGAAACAGCGGGGCCAAGCGCTCCACTGCGGTCGTGATGTCACCGGCAGACGGAGACCCCACGTGGTCGCTGCCGAAGGATGCCGCCACCTTGGCGTCCAGCATGGGGGTCGACTGATCGCCGAAGCTGGTGAAACGGATTGGTGCCCGGCCCCGCGGCGCGGTACGCACTGAACCCAGCTCTGGACCGGTGCCGTCGTGTACGGCGGCGTAGACGTAGTCGGTATCGGGTGCGAGTCCGGTCAATCGCGCATGGTGGACACGAATCTCGCTGCGTGACGCTGCATCTCGGTAGGTGACGGTCTCGGCTGCGACGGCGGTGCCGACCCCGGCGTCGGGAGTACCCACCATGATGCGAGGGTTGTTGACTGCGACCGCGGTGTGCCAGGACACCACGACCTCGGTGGCTGCGTCGGCGCCGAACTGGGTGTGCAATCCGGTGACCGGTGGTGCGCCGTTGCGGTCAGCGCTCTGCCACAGCATCGGACCGGTGCGCTTGGTCGTGACGTACCCGCCGGCGGCGGCTCCGACACCCGCGCCGACGAGAGCCGACGTGCCTCCCACGATCAGCGTTCTACGGCTCACGTCCACGACAGTCATCTTGCCGACGATGTGGCCGTTCGTGTTCCGGCAACACCGCCGGAACCCGAATCGACGTGCGCTGTCCGATTGTTGTTCGCGCCCAGGTAACCGCGCTGATTCAGCGCCGCTGCAGCTCGACCAGCGGGATGACCCGTTCGGTCTTCTTCTCGTATTCGGCGATGATCTGCTCGTTCCGGCTGTCGGCTACGACTTCCAATTCTTCCTCAGGGTGCTCATCGCAGCCCCAGCAGCGAGCAGCCCCACCATAGTCCGGTCACGGCCAGAACCAGGGTGACAGGCACCGTGGCCAGACCGACGGCGGTGAACTCTCGCGCCGGTGCGGGCACCTGCTCGCGGACCACCCTGCGCCACAACAGGTTCGACAGCGATCCAGGATAGGTCAGATTGGGGCCGATGTTCACCCCGATGAGTACCGCCAGCACAGCGATCGGGCCGCCGGCCGCGACGAGCGGCAGCAGCACCAGCACCGCGGGCAGGTTGTTGATCACATTCGACAGCACCGCCGCGACGGCAGCGATGCCGAGCAGCGCGGGCAGTGTGGTGCCGTGCGGCAGCAGCTGCGACACCGCGCGGCCCAGGCCGAGGTCCAGTACCGCGCTCACCAGTACGCCCAGCGCCAAGACGGCGAGGAGGAACGGTACGTTGGCCGCCCGCACGATGCCCATCACTGTCTCGCGGCCGCGCACGACCGCCCGAACCGCGAGCACGGCGGCACCGGCGAAGGCCGCCCACGCCGGAGCGAATCCGAGCAGCGATGTCGCACCGAAGCCGATGAGCGTCAGGATCAGCACGGTCAACACGAAGTAGGGCACCTCCGGCGGGGGAGGGGCCACCCGGTCCGCGGCGCCGATGCGCAGTTCTCGCCGGAAGAGCAGGCGCAGCAGCACATATTCGGCCGCGACGGCCAAGAGCCACGGCAGCGTCATCGCCGCGGTGAACCTGGTGAAACTCAGGCCCGCCGTCGAAAAGGCCAGCAGATTGGTCAGATTCGACACCGGCAGCAGCAGCGACGCGGTGTTGGCCAGGTGGGCCGCGGCGTAGCCGTGTGGTCGCGCCGGTACCCCCAGCGTGCGTGCGGTCGACAGGACGACGGGCGTCAGCAGTACGACGGTGGCATCGAGGCTCAGGACCGCGGTGGTCCCGGCTGCGATGAGGAACACGGTGGTCAGCAGCCGTCGGGCCGCGGATTGTCCTGCGCCCCAACTGTGCCGGGCCATGTAGATGCCGGCGGCGTGGAAGAGCCCCTCGTCGTCGCACAGTTTGGCGAGCACCAGGACCGCGGCCAGGAATCCGACGACCGGCAGCAGTCTGCCGATCTCGTGCAGTGCGGTGTTCACAGCCAGGGGTCGGCGCGTTGCCAGAGCGTCGGAAGGTGCAGCGGCACGCCGTCTTCGGCGGCCAGTCGGCCCAGTATCCGCATCGAGACATCCAGGTCGTCGCCGACGTAGGGCAGCGCGCGCAGCGGTTCATGCAGCGGCCGGAAGAAGTCGTCCCAGTGGGTCAAGATGACGCGCCGCGCATTCACCGTGCGGACCGTCTCCTTCCAGTAGTCGACGAGGTACTTCTCGGGCTGCAGCCCGAGCTGCCCGATCCCGAGGTACACCACCTCGGCGCGCTGCCCGGCCAGGGCACCGGGCACGAACCCGGCGCTGCCGACGGCGAGGAGGCTGCGGCCGCTGGTGCGGTGCGTGATCAGCGTCGACCAGGCCTCGCCGCACTTGTACGCCGATGCCCGCACCGGCGGCACCACCGGCGCGGTGATGGTTCCGGGGAATCGGTCCGGTGGGCAGTGGTGGCCGGTGAACAGGGTTACGTCGAAGGCGCCCAACGTCATCGACTCACCGGGCACGGCAACCGTCAACTGCGAGTCGGTGAGGCCGCCGCCGCGGCCGATGTAGGCGGCCGACGTACCACCCACGAGTTTCGCCCCGGTGCGCGCGGCGACCGCCGCGGAGTCCATCGCGTGGTCGAAATGGGTGTGCACCGGCAGCACCGCGTCCAGTCGGTCGATGCCGAGCCGGTGCAGGCAGCCGTCGATCCGGGGCACCGATGGCGTCAACCGGCCGAGTCCGACCGACAGCAGGCTCGGCCGGGAGAAGAAGCCGTCGGTCAACAGCGCCGACGAACCATCGGCGACCAGCATGGTGGTGACGCCGGCCCAGGTGACCGTCAGCGGTGAGTCAGCGATTGCCGCCGGCTGGTCGAAATGGTGGGCATATGAGGCGAGGTCGGGCCGGCCTGGTTTCAGTCGCATCAGCAGAAGGCCTCGATCTGTACGTTCTCTGCGGCCAGGCGTTCGCGGACCGCGCGGGCGATGTCGATGGCGCCAGGCGAATCACCATGTACGCAGATCGATTTGACGGTGACCTTGATGGTCGAGCCGTCGACGGCGCCGACGCGGCCGGCGGTCACCATGGAGGCCACCCGGTCGGCGATGGTCGAAACGTCTTGCAGCACCGCATTGCGTTGCGTGCGCGGGACCAGCTGGCCGTCGGGGCGGTACGAGCGGTCGGCGAAAGCCTCGGGCACAGTGCGCAGTCCGAGCTCCTCGGCGGCGGTGAAGAATGCCGAACCCGCCAGCCCCAGCACCGGCAGTGCCGGGTCGACGGCGTGCACCGCGGCGGCCACGGCCCGCGCCTGGACGTGGTCGGTGGCGATCGTGTTGTACAGGGCGCCATGGGGTTTGACGTAGCTGACGGCCGACCCGGCGACCTGCGCAAGGGCCTGTAGTGCGCCGATCTGGTAGATCACGTCGGCGGTGAGGTCCTCGGGGGCGACGTCGATGTAGCGGCGGCCGAAGCCCGCCAGGTCGCTGTAGCCGACCTGCGCGCCGATCCGCACTCCGCGCTCGGCGGCCGCGTGGCACACCCGCAGCAGCCCGGCGGGATCTCCGGCGTGGAAGCCGCAGGCAACGTTGGCGCTCGTGACCAGATCGAGCATCGCGTCGTCGTCACCCAGCTGCCATATTCCGAAGCTCTCCCCGAGATCGGCATTGAGATCCACCGCTGACATGCCTGCCAGCCTAGGCTTGCCGCCATGTCCACTCGTGACGACATTCTGATCACCGCCTTCGGTCTCGCCCAGCTGATCGCCGCCGGCGATGTGACGCTGCTCGATGTGCGCTGGCAGCTGGCCAAGCCCGACGGCCGCGACGACTACCGGGCCGGGCACATTCCCGACGCGGTGTACGTCTCGCTGGACGACGACCTGTCGGATCACACCGTGACGGGGCGGGGCCGGCATCCGCTGCCGTCGGGGTCGGCGCTGCAGGAGGCGGCGCGCAGCTGGGGGATGAGAGACGGCGTGCCGACCGTCATCTACGACGACTGGAACCGTGCGGGCTCGTCCCGGGCCTGGTGGGTGTTACGGGCCGCGGGTATCGAGAACGTGCGCATCCTGGACGGCGGCCTGGCGGCGTGGACCGCCTCGGGTGGGCCGCTGGAACGCGGCGACGTCGAACCCGAGCCGGGCGACGTCACGGTGACCCATGAGGACCTCTACGCGGGCGCCATGCCGACCCTGACCGCAGACGAGGCCGCCGCGCTGGGCCCGCGGCTGGGTGACGTCCGCGCACCGGAGCGGTTCCGCGGCGACGTCGAACCGATGGATCCGGTGGCCGGGCACATCCCCGGCGCGGTGAATCTGCCGAGCCTGCTGGCGGCCGACGGCACGCTGCGCACCGATGGCGCCGACAGCTCGGACATCGTCGGCGTCTATTGCGGCTCGGGTGTCACCGCAGCAGTGGCGGTGGCCGCGCTGGCGGCCTCCGGTCGCGACGTGGCGCTGTTCCCCGGTTCGTGGTCGCAGTGGAGCAACGAGCCCGGACGCCCGGTGGGGCGAGCGAAGCATCCCGCTACCGGCGACTGAGCTTCCCGGCGCCCCAGCACAGCAGGTAGATGCCGAACGAGATCGACGTCACGAACACCGACACCGGAACCCCCGGTGCCAGCGACAGCACGATGCCGCCGACCGCGGCGATCTCGGCGAAGACCACCGACGCCACCATGGTGGTGACGGGGGAGCTGAAAACCCGGCCGGCCGCAGCGGCGGGCGTGATCAACAGCGACATCACCAGCAGCGCCCCGACGATCTGCACGCCCTGCGCGGCCGCGACACCGACCAGTGCGGCGAACACGATGCCCAGCGCCCGCACCGGGACCCCGCGGGCCGCAGCCACTTCCGGGTCGGCGGTGGCGAACAACAGCGGGCGGTAACAGGCCGCGAGGACCGCGACCACCAGCACGGTCACCACCGCAAGCAGCGTCAGACCCGAGTATCCGACGCCGACGATCTGCCCGGTGAGCAACGCGAAACTGGTGCCGGTGCGGCCCGGATACAGGTGGATGAACAGCACCGCCAGGCCCAGCCCGAAGGCCAGCACCACGCCGATGGCCGAGTCACGTTCCCGCGACCGCTGCCCGAGAATGCCGAAAACTATTGCCGCCAGGGCACTTCCGACCAGGGCGCCGAGGCCGACGTTGAGCCCGGTCAGCAGCGCGAAGGCGGCGCCGGTCAGCGAGAGCTCGCTGGAGCCGTGCACCGCGAACGACATCTGCCGCATCACGATGAACGGCCCGATCAGTCCGCCGAGCAGTGCCAGCAGCGCTGCGGCCAGCACGGCCTGCTGGACGAAGTCGCGGCTGAGCAGGTCCGCGGTCAGCGTGGGGTTGAAGAACTCACTCATGGAAGTGCCCGCTCGCGTGCTCGGAGTTGTCCACGCATGCGCCGTCCTGGCCGACCACGACGTACTGGCCGCCGATCCGGGCGACCTGGATGTCGGCGCGGTACAGCGCGGACAGCGTCTCGGACGTCATGACCTCGTCGACGGTGCCGATCCGGAAGCGCCCGTCCACCAGGTACAGCACCCGGTCCACGTAGGGCAGCACGGGATTGACCTCGTGGGTGACGAACAGGACGGCGGTGCCGGCGTCCTTGCGGCGCTGGTCGATGAGGTTCGACACGAGTTTCGCGTTGGCCGGGTCGAGGTTGAGCAGCGGCTCGTCACACAGCAGCAGGGCGGGGTCGGAGGCCAGGGCCTGCGCGATCCGGACCCGTTGCAGTTCGCCGCCCGACATCACCGACACCGGAACGTCGGCCAGCCGGGCTCCGTCGACCTGGCTCAGGGCCCGGGTCACCACGGCGCGACGCTGTGCCCGCTTCCGCGGACCGGCGAACCCCCAGCGGTGTCCGTCGCAGCCGAGGCCGACCAGATCACGGCCGCGCAGCGTCAGGCCGGTGTCCAGCGAGCGGTGTTGCGGTACATAGCCGATGGCGCCGGTGGTGGTCATGCGGCCCGCGGTCAGCGGCTGTTGGCGCAGCAGGACCTTGAGCAGTGACGTCTTGCCGGTGCCGTTCGGGCCGAGCACCGCGATGAACTCGCCGCGGCGCACCGTCAGATCCAACCGGTCCCACAGCACGCGGTCGCCGAATGACAATCGCGCACCGGTCAGCTCGGCGACCGCCGTGGTGGGCGAGGGATCGGAAGGCACGGCTACAAATTATCCCGGCTTATCGGGCCGCTACGGGTGCGGTGTCCAACTGGTGTGCCAGTGCCTCGGCGGTCTGGCGCTGCCAGGTCAGGAAGTCCTGTCCGGCGGGCAGCGTCTCGGTGACCTCGACGATGGGCAGCGCGGCTTTCCGGGCGGCGTCCTGCAGTTGCTTGGTCACGGCCGTCTCGGTCTGCTTGTTCACCACCAGCGCGTCGACCTTGTGGCCGTTGATGAGGTCCAGCACCGCGGCGACGTCAGCCGGGGCGGGGTCGTGGCCTTCTTCGGCGGCGGCGGCGAAGCCGTGCGGGGTGCTGTCGACGACGCCCGCGGTGGACAGCAGGTAGTGCGCGACGGGTTCGGTGGAGACCACTGCGGCGCCGGGGTGCTTCTGCCCGATGGCGCGTTCGGTCGCGGCGATGGCGTCGGTCTGCTTGCCGAATTCCGCGGCGTTTGCCCGGTAGGCGTCGGCGTGCGTGGGATCGGAGCCGGCCAGGTCGTCGGCGATCTTGGCGGCGACGGCCTTGGCCACGGTCATGTTGTAGAAGACGTGCTCGTTGGCCTCACCGGGCGTACTGTGCGGCAGCAGCGAGTAGGCGTCCACGGTGGTGACGTTCTTGTGGTTCTTCAGGACGTCGTCGGCCCAGTGGTCGTAGCCGCCGCCGTTGATGACGACCAGGGCGGCGTCGGCGATGGCCGCGGCGTCGGCGGGGGTCGCCTCGTAGGAGTGCGGGTCGTCGACGTCGCTGGTGAGAATGGCCTTGACCTCGGCGTGCCCGCCGGCCACCGCCGTGGCGACGCTGCCCCAGACGTTGGTGGTGGTGACCACCTTTGACGAGCCGGTGGCGTGCCCGGAGTCGCCTTGTGAACCGCAGGCGGCCAGCCCGGTGACGGAGGCCAGCGCGGTGAGGGCGGACAGTGCGATGAGCTGGGTCCGGGTCATGTGTGCTCCTGCGGATTAGTGTTAATGAAAACCGTTTGCAATAAATCTAGTGCACCGTTGGCCCGCGGCGCGAATCGGATGCGCTAGCGTCACCAACATGCCGAGGAGTCCCAACCCGAGGCGTCGGGCCACGCTGGCCTCACTGGCTGCCGAGCTGAAGGTCTCGCGCACCACGATCTCCAATGCCTACAACCGGCCGGACCAGCTCTCCCCAGAGCTCCGTGAGCGGGTACTCGCTGCCGCCAAGGAGATGGGTTATCCCGGTCCCGACCCGGTGGCGCGTTCTCTGCGCACCCGCAAGGCCGGCGCCTTCGGGCTCATCATCACCGAGTCGCTCAACTACTCGTTCCGCGACCCGGCGGCGCTGGATTTCGTTGCCGGCCTTGCCGAGTCATGTGAGGAGGCCGGGCAGGGCCTGCTGCTGGTGGCAGCGGGGCCGAACCGATCGGTCGAAGACGGCGCCGCGGCGGTGCTGTCCGCCGGGGTCGACGGGTTCGCGGTCTACGCCGCATCTGACGACGATCCATACCTGCCGGTGGTGCAACAGCGTGGCGTGCCGATTGTCGTCGTCGACCAGCCGAAGGACCTGCAAGGGGCATCCCGGGTCTGCATCGATGACCGGGCGGCCATGCGCGGCATCGCGGAATATGTTGTCGGCCTTGGGCATCGGGAGATCGGCGTGCTGACCATGCGGCTCGGCCGGGACTGGCCCCACGGTGACGCGCAGTCGGCCATCGCGGATCCCGAGCGGCTCACCTCGCAGCATTTCCACGTGCAGTGCGAACGCATTCTCGGGGTGCGTGACGCGATGGCCGCCGCTGGCCTGAATCCCGCTGCCCTCACGGTGGTCGAGACGTTCGAGCACCTGCCGAGTTCCGGCGGGGCCGCGGCTGCCGTTGCGCTGCAAGCCAATCCGCGCATCACGGCGCTGATGTGCACCGCTGACGTCTTGGCTTTGTCGGCGATGGACCATCTGCGGTCGCGCGGCATCTACGTGCCGGGTCAGATGACCGTCACCGGATTCGACGGCGTCCCCGAGGCACTCGCCCGCGGGCTGACCACCGTGGCCCAGCCGAGCCTGGAGAAGGGCCGGCGGGCCGGATACCTGCTGAACAATCCGCCGCGGTCCGGCATCCCGGTCGTCGAGGTGCTCGACACCGAACTGGTCCGCGGCCGCACCTCGGGGCCGCCCGCCTAGCCGGCGCGGCGTGCCGCGAGATACGCCAACGCCTCCGCGACGTCCTCGGGGGAGTCGATGCGGTACTGCGCGGCCGTCGGTCCCGGGCCGACCTTCACGCCGACGTCGCCGTCGCGCAGCCGGGCGAAGGCCTTCTCGTCGGTGACGTCGTCGCCCAGGTACACCACCGCGCTCACGCCGTCGCGCTCGCGCAGGAGGTCGATGGCCGAGCCTTTACTGGTGGTGATCACCGCGAACTCCAGTACCGCCTTGCCCTCGGTGGTTTCGGCGGGCCACGCCGTACCGGCCGTGCGTGCGGCCGCCAGAGCGGCTTCCCCGTCGTCGGCTGAGGCGTTCCGGACGTGCAGGGCGACGCTGGCGGGCTTGGTCTCGACTTTCACGCCCGGGTATCGACTTGCGATCTCGGTGAGCGAATCGACGATGCGGGCCAGCAGAACGCCGTCGACCGCTTGCGTGAATCCGTCGTCGAACTCGGCGCCATGACTGCCCACCAGTTGCACCGATGCCGGCATGCCGGAAAGTTCGCGTAGGACCTGCAGCGCGCGGCCGGACACCAACGCGACGAACGTGTCAGGGAGCGCCGCCAGATTCAGCACCGCGGCAGACCCGGCGGGCAAGGCTCGCGCGTCGGCAGGGTTGTTGACGATCGGCGCCAAGGTGCCGTCGAAATCGGAGGTGACGAGCAGGCGGGGCGTGGCGGCGACTTTGTCGAGCGCCGCGATCAGATCAGCCGGGAGCACCGGTCAGATTTTAGGGTGCTCCCCGTCGCCGATCAGCAGTCGGACCGCCAGATCGAGCCGCTTGCTCACGTCGGTGGCCGACGCACGCCTGGTCAGCCAGGCGAGCAGGTTCGACAGCCACACATCGGAGATGACGCGAGCGATGTGGTACTGGTCCTCGGTGGGCTCGCCGTCGCTCATGGCGCGGGCGAACATCGAGTCCATGAGCTTTCCGACGTGATCAACCTCACCGGCCGCGGAGGCGTCGGCGAACACGAAAGCGCGCGTCATGGCCTCGGTCAGCAGCGGATTGCGCTGCATGGACCGGTTCAGCTTGCTGACCATCACACTGAGTCGCTGGTACGGGGTCCCGCCGGTGAGCGAGGCGCGGTCGGTCTTGGCATCGATGCGCTCGAACTCCCGGCCCAGCGCGGACACCAGCAGGTGCACCTTGGATGGGAAGTAGCGGTAGAGCGTGCCCACGGCGACGTCGGCGCGTTCGGCCACCGCACGCATCTGAACTGCTTCGTAACCGCCCTTAGAGGCGATGGCGAGGGTGGCATCGAGGATGCGTTTGCGACGCTCGCGCTGAGCTTCGGAACCGAGCTCAGATTCGGTGAGTACGGCCATGTTTGTCACCTCCCGCGGGCGAACGGTGGAAACGGAGTCGGGTGTTGCTGGCAGGGTTGTCTCGCGGGCCATGCGGCCATCAACTCCTTCGGGTAGCGCAGTGGGTGAAAACGATACGCAAAGTGATCGGTAATTTCCCACCTCCAGGCGCCCCGGGACACCCGAGTGTCCTGCTCAAATGGCGATCGACTTGACGTCTGATTGCTGTCACCATTAGAACACGTTCTAGTGAGAAGCGTGTTCTTCTCGCCCAAACGCTAGGAGCGCACGGTGTCCATCACTTCCACAACTATCGACTCCGAGCGGGCCGAGGTCCGCGAAATGGTCCGTAGCTGGGCTGTCGCGTCGGGTTCCATCGCCGCGGTCCGGGCCATGGAAGCCGGAGCGGGGGGTTCCGCTGATTCTTGGCGCGGGCCCTACGACGGTTTGGTCGAACTAGGGACCTTCGGCGTCGCGGTCTCCGAGGACCTCGGCGGCGCCGGTGGCTCCATTGCCGATCTGTGCGTGATGGTCGACGAGGCCGCCGCCGCGCTCGTTCCCGGCCCGGTGGCCACGACCGCTCTGGCAACTCTGGTGATAACCGATGCCGCGCTGCTCGAGGCGCTGATCTCCGGTGAGCGCACCGCCGGCTTGGCGCTGAACTCCGACATCGTCTTCGACGGCCAGTCCGCCACCGGTACCGCCAAGTTCGTGCTGGGCGCCCTGCCCGACGGTCTGCTGATCCTGCCGGCAGGCAATGGGGCGAGCGGAGCGACGGGAAGACATGACACCTGGCTGCTGATCGACGCCACCGGGCCCGGCGTCACCGTCACGCCGCTCGAGGCCACCGACTTCTCCCGCCCACTGGCCCGCGTCGAGCTCAATGGCGCCGCGGCGACCGTCGTCGACGCTCCGGTGGCCGACCTGGCCGTGACCGTGCTGGCCGCCGAGGCCGCGGGTCTGGCCCGCTGGCAGCTGCAAACGGCCGCCGACTACGCCAAGGTGCGTGAGCAGTTCGGCAAGCCGATCGGCAGCTTCCAGGCCGTCAAGCACATGTGCGCAGAGATGTTGCTGCGTTCGCAGCAGGTTGCGGTTGCCGCGAGTGACGCCGCCGAGGCCGCTGTGGACGGGGAGGCGACGCAGCTCTCCATCGCCGCCGCAGTGGCTGCCGCGGCCGCCATCGACGCCGCGAAACACAATGGGCGCGACTGCATTCAGGTGCTCGGTGGCATCGGCTTCACCTGGGAGCACGACGCGCACCTGTACTTGCGCCGCGCGTACGCCACCGCCCAGATCCTCGGTGGCCACGGCAGCTGGTTGCGCCGCGTCGCCGCGCTGACCCGCTCGGGCCTGCGGCGTCAGCTGCACGTCGATACCGGTGAGGCGGAGACGATCCGTCCCGAGATCGCCGTCGTGGTCGCCCAGATCGCCGCGCTGCCCGTCGAGAAGCACCAAGCGGCGCTGGCCGAAGCCGGATTGATGGCGCCGCACTGGCCCGCGCCGTACGGTCGCGCCGCGTCGCCCGGTGAGCAATTGGTGATCGACGACGAGCTGAGCGCGGCAAGCGTTGTGCGCCCGGATATTTCGATCGGCTGGTGGGCCGCGCCGACCATTCTCGGCCACGGCACCCCTGAGCAGATCGACCGCTTCATCCCCGGCACGCTGACCGGCGACGTGTACTGGTGCCAGCTGTTCAGTGAGCCGGGTGCCGGCTCTGACCTCGCGGCCCTGCGCACCAAGGCCATCAAAGTTGACGGCGGCTGGAAGCTGACCGGCCAGAAGGTGTGGACCTCCAACGCGCACCGGGCCAACTGGGGAATCTGCCTGGCGCGCACCAACCCTGACGCGCCGAAGCACAAGGGCATCACCTACTTCGTCGTCGACATGAGTTCGCCCGGCATCGACGTCCGTCCGCTGCGTGAGATCACCGGCGAGGCGCTGTTCAACGAGGTGTTCCTGGACGACCTGTTCGTGCCGGACGACTGCGTGATCGGCCCTGTCGACGGCGGCTGGGCGTTGGCCCGCACCACGCTGGCCAACGAGCGCGTCGCCATGGCCGCCGGTGGCGCCCTGGACAAGGGCATGGAGCACCTGCTGGAGGTGCTCGGCGACCGTGAGCTGGACGCCGCCGACGCGGAACGCCTTGGCGCACTGATCGTTGCAGCCCAAGTCGGTTCGCTGCTGGACCAGTTGACGGCGCAGATGGCCGTCGGCGGCCACGATCCGGGTGCCCCGTCGAGCGTGCGCAAGCTCATCGGCGTGCGCTACCGCCAGACGCTGGCCGAGACCATCATGGACGCGCACGACGGGTCGGGCATCGAGGATTCGCCGGACGTCCGGTACTTCCTCAACACCCGCTGCCTGTCGATCGCCGGTGGCACCGAACAGATTCTGCTCACCGTGGCCGGCGAACGACTGCTGGGCCTGCCGCGCTAGCGGTCCCTGCGGAATTCCCGCGGGGTCAGGCCGACACGCTGCCGGAATGTGGTGGCGAAGTGGTTGGGTGTCGAAAACCCAACCGCCGCACTGATTTCAGTGATCGACAACCGGGTCGAAGACAATAGTGTCTTCGCGCGGTCGATGCGGCGGTCGAGCAGGTACTGATATGGCGTCGTGTGGAACGCGGCCCGGAACGCCTTGATGAACGTCGCAACGGACATCTGGGCAAGGCGGGCAAGCGATTCCAGATGGATGTCGGATTCCATGCCGGTTTCGAGGAATTCGACGATCGATGCGCGCGTAGCCGGGGGTAGGGCATCGCGCTCGGGTTCGGGCGCCGGCGCGGTCGTGTAGGTGTCGCGGATCAGCAATCGCAGTGTCTCGCCGGCGGAATCGCGCAGTAGTCGAGCGAGCGCGTCGTCGCGACTCGCGACACTGCGCATCTTGGTCACCAGCGCCAGGATCAATGGATCGTGCTGCTTACGCCGGGGCACGCGCACGACGTCGCCCAGTGCGTGCGCGGGAATCGAGATCTCGCAGAAGCCCGATATATCTCCGGTGACCACCGACGTACAGCGCACGCCCGCCGGTACCACCCAGGTATCGCCGACGCGCGGCAGTGAGCGGTCGGTCGAGCCCCAATCAAGGTTGGTCTCCATCGACCGGAGTTCGCCGTGACGGTGGACGAAGATGAGGTGGCGGCTCGAATCGTGGCAGCACCAGTCGGTCGTGCTCTCGATCCGCTCGGTGGCGAACCGCAGCGACATACCGCGAGTGTCGACGGATCGCTCGCCCACCACGATGCGTGGCGTCATGGGGCGGTCGTCGTTCCACGGCTTCAGGGTTGGCTTGAGGGCCATGCACAACCTCCGGTTAACCCAGTGCCTGGTGAACATCCTGTGAAAAACCTGCGAGCTCGTCAATAGCCTGACGATAAAAATTGGAACCTGTTGCAGATTTCGAATGTTCCTTTTCGGCTTGGTCACTACCGTCTGCGCCGCCAGAAGTGCTGACACCTCAGAGTCCAAGGAGAACGAATGGCATTCGAGTTGCGCCGATATTCGACGGCGGGAATCGCAGCGGCATCGGCCGGCATCATCGCCTTCAGCCCACTCGCGCTCCCGCCGCCCGCCCTACATCTACCCGTCCCGTCGACCACGGTGGCGACCCGGACCGTGGACCTCACCGCCTTCGTCAACCCGATCGCAGCGTGGGGAGACGTGTTGACGACGACGGTCACCGACATCGGCAAGCTGGGGCAGATGTATGCCGCCGACCCGTTCCCGATCGTGCGTCAGGTCATCGCGAACCAGGTCGGTTACGTGCAGGAGGTCATCTCGATCGGTGAGCAGATGGGCAATGGCCTCCTCTACTGGGCCAACCGCGTGCCAGCGGAACTACAGACTGCTCTCCAACAGTTGGCTGCTGGTCAGTTTGCCGCTGGAGTGGATGGCCTCTACAGCCTGGCCCTCGGCGGAGTGGTCGGCGTGATGTTCCCCCTGCTGCAGTTCGACATTCCCAAGAAGATCGCGCAGAACGTCACCAATGTGATCGGCAGTATCAGCACAGTCGGCATTCAACTGGCGCTTGGTGCGTTGGGGGTCGCGTACGCAGGAGAGCAGGCGTTTTCCAACACCGGTCAGCAGTTCGTCGACGCGGTCAAGGCTGGGGACGCCGCAACGGCCTTCAGTGCGGTGATCAATTTTCCCGCGACCTTGGCCAACGCTGTGCTGAACGGATACGGCGACAGCAAGGGTACGAGCGGCATCTTCGGCAGCTACGGCTTGGTGGCAAGTGTCATCAGAGCTTTGAAGGCGGTGGCGGATGCGATCAAGCCCCCGGCTCCGGAAGCTTCGGTGGCAGCGACCGCGGACGGCGCAGCCGTAGCGACCGCCGTAACTGATACGGCCGCAAAGGCTCTGGCGCCGGCCACCAAGCCGTCGGCGAACGCAGCCCTCAAGACCGGTGTTGTCGACAAACCGTCGACGAGTCCGGTGGCGGCGAAAGAGTCTGTGAAAAAGGAGGATCCGAAGCCGGCCGCCTCGGCACCGTCCGCAGTGGACGCGCCAGAAGTCAAGCCCGAGGCCACCGCGCCGGCGACAAAGGTCGACACGTCCACACCCACTGCGGACCCGGTGTCGACCGAACCGGCCAAGGTCGAGACCACCACGAAGCCGGTTCATCGGGACGGCACCAAGACCGAGTCCGGCGCCAAGCCGTCGGGTTCGACTGCAGCTGAATCCGATTCGGGCACCATGCCCGCCAAAGCCGCCAAGCAAGCCGACAAGGCTCCGAAGGCATCAAAGGACGCGAAGAGCGGCAAGCAGGCGAAGAAGGCGTCGCCCGCGCATCAGTCCGCCAACGCCGGCTGAGGGGGCGAGATCGGCGAAGGCCGTCAACGCCGCATGCGGTGTGCGCCGGCGACGATGGCGTCGTGCAGCGCGACCTCAGCTTCGGAGGGTGTGGTGCGTCGGCGTAGCAGGACGAATTCCAGGTGCCCCAGGTTTGGTAGCCGGACGTCATTGATCGGCCGCAGACCTTGCGGCAGAACCGATTCGGAATGCGCGATGATGCCGAGCCCGGCAAGCGCCGCGGCCTGCAGGCCGAGCAGGCTGTCGCTCACGCACGCGATGCGCCAGCTGCGGCGCTCGCGTTCCAGTTCGCGTAGGGCGATGTGCCGAGTCAGGCTCGGCGGTGGATAGGTCACGATCGGTACCGGGTCGGTGATGTCGGTCAGGCCGGGTCGACCGGCCCAGACGAGGCGGTCTCGCCACAACAGTTCGCCGTGTTGTTCACCGGGTAGCCGTTTGGCGACCATGAGGTCCAATTCGCCTGCGACCATTCGGGTCTTGAGGTTCTCGCTCAGGCCCACCATCAGTTCCAGGTCGACGCCGGGATAGGACTGCCGGAACTCGACCAGCACGTCGGAGAGCATCCGGCCCACCAGATCGTCGGAGGCGCCGAGGCGGATCAGGCCCGTGGGTTGGGATTCGGAGAAGTACCGGTCGGCCTTGGTCTGTGCGTCCAGGATGTCGTGCGCGAAGCCGACCATTGCCGCGCCGTCGGCGGTGAGGGCCAGATTGCGGGTATCGCGCCGAAACAGCTCGCGGCCCACGGCCTGCTCCAGACGGGCGATGTGGCCGCTCACCGTGGACTGGCGGAGGCCCAGGAGCCGCCCAGCCGCGGTGAATCCGCCGGCCCGCTCGACTGCAAGGAAGGTGCGCAGTAACTCAGGATCCAGCATTTAATCACAATATCCGTTTATAGATATCGAATCTATCGGCTGGAGAAATGAGTGGCGGTAGCAGTACGTTTGTCCGGTGAATCTGCTCGCCAAGCTCCGTATCGACGGCTTCCTCCTCGGGCTGTTCGCCGCGATGGCCATCGGTGTGCTGCTTCCGGCTCGCGGCGACGCCGGCGCGGCCGTCGAGACCGCGACCAAGGTTGCGATCGCCGTGTTGTTCCTGCTGTACGGCACCCGGCTGGAGCCGCGCGAGGCCCTCCAAGGGCTCAAGCACTGGCGGCTGCACACCACGGTGCTGGCCGCGACGTTCGTCCTGTTCCCGCTGCTCGGACTGGCGATGAAGGTGCTGGTGCCGTCGGTCCTGACCGACGAGCTCTACACCGGAATGCTGTATCTGTGCCTGCTGCCGTCGACGGTGCAGTCGTCCATCGCGTTCACCTCGATCGCTCGTGGCAACGTCGCGGCGGCCGTCGTGAGCGCGTCGGCGTCGAACCTGTTGGGTATTTTCCTCACCCCGCTGTTGGTGACTTTGTTGATGCAGACCACCGGCGCCGCCACGGTTTCGGCGAACTCGATCCTGGAGATCGTGGTGCAACTGCTGCTGCCGTTCGTCGCCGGTCAGCTGCTGCGGTCCAAGCTGCACCGCGTGTTGTCCCACACCACGCTCACCAAAGTCGTCGACCGCGGCTCGGTCTACCTCGTCGTGTATGCGGCGTTCAGCGCCGGTATGGCCGAACACATCTGGACGGGAATGAAGGTCACCAACGTGCTCGCGGTGATCGCCGTCAGCGTGGTGCTGCTGGCGGTGGTGCTTGGCACCACGGCAGGGGTGGCGCGGCTGTTGAAGTTCGACCGTGCCGACCGCATCGTGATCATCTTCTGCGGATCGAAGAAGAGCCTCGCGACCGGATTGCCCATGGCGACCGTGCTGTTCGCCGGTCACCCCGTGGGTCTGATTGTGTTGCCGCTGATGATCTTTCACCAGATTCAGCTGATCACCTGCGCGATGCTGGCCGGGCGCTGGGGACGGCAGGCCGCCGCCGAAACCGAGCGGCGAGAGCTCGCGGCCGCGCAGAGCTGAACCTGCGCGTCACACCCCGAAAACTCGGGCGGCATTCCCGCCGAGGTAAAGGTCGCGCGCCTCGGTGTCGAGTTCCAGCTCGTCCAGCCGTTCCAGGCAGCGCTGCCCGGACAGCATCGGCCAGTTGGTCCCGAAAAGCACTCGGGTGCGGCCGGATCCGCGCAGGTAGTCCACCAGCGCCGGGGGTAGCCGATGCACGGCGTAGGCCGAGGTGTCGAGGTAGAAGTTCGGAAACTTCTTGGCCAGGAACAGTACTTCGTCCATCCACGGTGCGCCGACATGGCCACCGATGACCACCAGTTCGGGGAATTCGAGAAGCACCGTCTCGAGGTAGGGGATCGGCCGGCCAGGCTCGGAGGGGCACAGCGGACCCGTGTGCCCGATCTGTGTGCAGAACGGGATACCCAGTTCGGCGCAGGTCTGCAGCAATGGATAGTAGCGCCGGTCATTCGGCGGCAGGTTCCATAACCATGGGACGACACGCAGCGCCACCATGCCCAGATCGGTTACCGCACGGCGTAATTCGCGCACGGCCTCGACGGGTCGGGTCAGATCCACGGAGGCGATGCCGGCGAACCGGTCCGGGTGTGCCCGGACGTGCGCTGCCGTCTCGTCGTTGTCGATCAGTGCACCGTGGGGGCCGACCCACGCGCACAACAACGACTTCTCGATGCCGGCGTCATCCATCGCTTTCAGCGTGACGTCAACGGGAAGCGCAGGCAGGTCTTCTTGGCGGGTCCAGCGCAGCAGCGGCCGCAGCCATGGCTGGCGCATGAACAACTCGTTCGGCTGCTGGGCCCATGCGTCGATCACTCGTGTCATATCCCAATTACTTCACTAGTGAAGTAATAATGCAAGGGTGGCTTCGAATAACAGGTCGCCGGCGGGCCGGCGGCGCGCGTATTTCCATCTGCAAACGGTCGCGCAGCGGCTGCGCACCACCGCCGACCGGTTGTTCCTCGAAGCAGCAGGCATTTCGACGGCACAGGCCGCGGCGCTGACACTGATCGCGAGTAATGCCGGCTGCCGTCAGTCGCTCATCGCGGCGCAGCTCGGCCAGCGCGAGTCCGCGGTCACGGCAATGGTCGGGCGCCTGGAGAAGGCCGGGTTCGTCGAGCGCAGAACGAGCGAGAGCGACGGTCGCGCCTGGGAGTTGTGGCCGACCGAATCCGGGACCGACGCGCTCCGACGCCTGGATGCCGCGCTGGCGACCGTCAATGGGTACGTCGATCAAGCCATCGGCGCGGACGGCATGAACGAATTCGTCGACGCGCTGCAGCGCCTCGGGGATCTGCTGGACGCGGCAGATCGTCGAAACTGAACGAGACGGCCAAGAAATCGCGAAAGTTCGCGATCTCCTTCACGTCCGGCGGCAGGATCAGTAGTGAGTCGTTGCGCAGGCTGTCGGCGTCGTGAGGTTCACGCCGGGGTAGGTGACCTGAATATCCGCGCACGCGATGAAATTGGCATCGGTGTTCGGTCGGCCGGTCCGCACGTCGAGCGTCTGCGAGGTGCCGTCGACCAGGAACTCTTCGAACGAGCCTCCGCCGTTGAAGGTGACCGACACCAGCGCGCTGTTCTGCGATTTGAGCTGCCGCGAGTTGACCGGCCCGTTCCACGAGCCGCGGTTGACGGGCGGCGCACCCGTCGGTGCGCTGTACGAGACATCTTGGTACACATCGCGATTGGAGCTGCGCAGCGTGATGTTCTCGCGGGCCCAGGTGCCGGGCGGCAGCGGCACCGGGTCGCCGCCGACCACCAGGTTGGAGGCGGTGTTGAACGTGCACGTGGTGCCCGCGCAGTTCGCAGTCACGTGGATCTGAATCTTGGTGCCGTCGTCGACAGGCACGAAAGCGTCGGCCGAATTGACCGCGGCAGCAGCCGTCACGGGGGACATGAGGGCGGTCGCGGTCAGCACAGCGGCCGCACTTGCTGCAGTAAGCCGGTTCACAATCAAGAAACTAATCCGTTCGCTACTCGTCGTAGGTGACTTCGACGGAATCCGTCTTCGGCACCGCTTGGCAACCCAGGATGAGGCCCTCCGCGAGGTCGGACGGCTCCAACACGTCGTTGATCGCCATGTCGACGTCGCCCTTCTTCATCAGAACCGCACAGGCTCCGCAGTGTCCCTCGCGGCAGGAGAACGGTGCGTCCAGTCCCTTGTCGAGCAGCACGTCGAGCAGCACGGCATTGCGCGGCCACCGCAGCTGGTGCGTCTCACCGTCGAGCGTGACGATCGCGGTGGCCGGGCCCTCATCACTGTCATCTTCGGCCAGCACGACAGCGGCGAACGGGTCGGAGTCCAGTGACTGGAACACCTCGAGATGGACGTTCTCCCTGGCGGCGCCGGACTTGAGCAGCGCCTCTTCGGCGGCGGCCATGAACGGCGCCGGGCCGCAGATGAAGGTCTCGCGCTCGACGTAGGGCGCCAGCTGGGTGGCCAAGATGCTCGGGTTGGGCAGGCCCTGCACCGACTCCAGCCAGTGCACGACGGACAGCCGGTCGGGGTGCAGCGAGGTCAGCTCGCGCAGCGCCTTGCTGAAGATCACCGACTTCTCGTCGCGGTTGGCGTAGAACAGCGTCACCTTGCCGGTGCCCTCGGACAGGGCGGACTTGAGGATCGACAGCATCGGGGTGATGCCGCTACCGCCGGCGAGCAGTAGGAAGTCGGTGTCCAGGTTCTTGGGCACGAAGTTGCCGGACGGTGCCAGCACGTGGATCCGCATACCCACGTGCGCGTTGTCGCACAGCCAGTTGGACGCGTAGCCGTCGGCGGTGCGCTTGACCGCGACAGTCAGCGCCTCGTCGGCATACGGCGAGCTGCACAGCGAGTAGCAGCGGGCGACCGACCCGGTGCGGGTACTCGGGACGCGCAGCGTCAGGAACTGACCGGGGGAGTACTTCAGCCGGTCGGGCGGGATCACAGGGTCGCCGGCTCCGTTCGGCGCCGTGAACACCAACACGCGGGCGTCCGCGGTCTCGGCGACGACGTCGGCCACCACAAGTTCCAGCACGTGGCTGCCCAGCGGCTCGTCCACACCCATCACCCTTCTTTCAATCCGGCCAGTGGTCGGTAACTAGAACAGGTTATAGATGGCCACTTTTGTGGGTCTACCTGCTGCAGGACTACCGTGCTCGACACAAATCGTAACGTGTTCTAATCTTCTGTCTAGACGACCACTCTCTGGAGGCAACCCGTGACGTCCATTGAACAACGCGACGTGCAGACCGTGCTGGCCGGTATTGACGACCTGTTGCCGGTGCTGCGTGAACGCGCACAGTTAACCGAGGACCTGCGTCAGGTGCCGCAGGAGTCTATCGACAGTCTCAACGAGATCGGCTTCTTCAAACTGCTGCAGCCCGCCCAGTGGGATGGTCTGGAGGCTGACCCCACGCAGTTCTACGAGGCGGTCCGCCGCATCGCCAGCGCCTGCGGTTCCACCGGTTGGGTCGCATCGATCATCGGCGTCCACAACTGGCACCTGGCCCTGTTCGACCAGCAGGCGCAGGAAGACGTCTGGGGCGACGACGCCACCGTGCGCATCTCGTCGTCCTACGCTCCGATGGGCGCGGGCGTCGTGACGGAGACCGGCGACGGCTACATCGTCAACGGCGCGTGGAACTGGTCCTCCGGTTCGGAGCACGCCACCTGGGCGTTTCTTGGTGGCCCCGTGATCAAGGATGGTCGCCCGGTCGACTTCGGCAGCTTCCTGATCCCGCGCACCGAATACACCATCGACGACGTATGGAACGTGGTCGGTCTGCGTGGCACCGGCAGCAACACCATCGTGGTCAAGGACGTGTTCGTGCCGCGGCACCGCTTCCTGTCCTACAAGTCGATGAACGACGGCACCGCCGGCGGCTACCTCACCAACACCGCCCCGGTCTACAAGATGCCGTGGGGCACCGTGCACCCCACCACCATTTCGGCACCGATCGTCGGTATGGCCTACGGCGCCTACGAGGCGCACGTCGAGCACCAGGGCAAGCGGGTCCGGGCCGCGTTCGCCGGTGAGAAGTCGAAGGACGACCCGTTCGCCAAGGTCCGCATCGCCGAGGCTGCCAGCGACATCGACGCCGCCTGGCGTCAGCTGATCGGCAACGTCGGAGACGAGTACGCACTGCTGGTCGCCGGCAAGGAGATCCCGTTCGAGCTGCGGGCCCGCGCCCGTCGTGACCAGGTGCGCGCCACCGGTCGCGCCATCGCGTCGGTCGACCGGCTCTTCGAGGCCGCCGGTGCCACCGCCCTGGCCAACGGCACTCCGCTGCAGCGCTTCTGGCGTGACGCCCACGCCGGTCGCGTGCACGCTGCCAACGAGCCCGAGCGTGCCTACCTGATCTTCGGCAACAACGAATTCGGTCTGCCGCCCGCAGACACCATGGTCTAAGGGAGACACCTGTCGATGACTGTGATCAAAGCCCTCGGCTACATGCGCATCGAGGCCACCGACATGGCCGCGTGGCGCGAGTTCGGGCTCAAGGTGCTCGGCATGATGGAAGGCGAAGGCACCAACCCGGACGCGCTCTACCTGCGGATGGACGACGTCGCGGCTCGCCTGGTGATCGTGCCGGGCGAGAAGGACCGGCTGCTGGCCCCGGGCTGGGAGGTCGCCGATGCGCCTGCCCTCGAGCAGGTCAAGGAAAGCCTGACCGCCCACGGCGTCGCGTTCACCGAGGGCACCAAGGACGAACTGCTCGACCGCAAGGTCGAGGGCATGATCAGCTTCCAGGATCCGGCCGGCAACACCCTCGAGGTGTTCTACGGCATCCAGTACCTGGGTCGTCGTTTCGTCAGCCCGTACGGCCACAAGTTCGTCACCGCTGAGCAGGGTCTCGGTCACGTCGTCCTGACCTGTGACGACGATGCCGCGGCGCAGGCGTTCTACCAGGACGTCCTGGGCTTCCGGCTGCGTGACTCGATGCGGCTGCCGCCGCAGATCGCGGGCCGCCCGGCCGATGGTGACCCGGTGTGGCTGCGCTTCTACGGCTGCAACCCGCGGCACCACGCGCTGGCGTTCATGCCGATGCCCAACCCGACGGGCATCGTGCACCTCATGGTCGAGGTGGAGAACTCCGACGACGTCGGCCTCTGCCTGGACCGCGCCAACCGCAAGAAGGTCAAGATGTCGGCCACCCTCGGCCGGCACATCAACGACAAGATGCTGTCCTTCTACATGAAGACGCCGGGTGGCTTCGACATGGAATTCGGTTGCGAGGGACTGGAAGTCGAGGACGAGAACTGGATCGCCCGCGAGAGCGTCGGCATCAGTCTCTGGGGCCACGATTTCAGCGTCGGGTTCAAGTAGGCTCGCGCGGCATGACCCAGACACCGCAGATCGACCCGCGCACATTCCGCAATGTGCTCGGTCAGTTCTGTACCGGCATCACCGTCATCACCACCGTGAATGACGGTGTGCCGGTAGGTTTCGCCTGCCAGTCGTTCGCCGCGCTGTCGCTGGACCCGCCGCTGGTGCTGTTCTGCCCGACGAAGCATTCGCGGGCTTGGAAGGCCATCGAGGCCAGCGGCAAGTTCTGCGTGAACATGCTGCATGAGAACCAGCAGCACGTCTCGGCGCAGTTCGGCTCGAAAGCCGAGGACAAGTTCGCCGGCATCGATTGGCGCCCTTCGGAATTGGGTTCCCCGGTGCTCGACGGCACGCTGGCGCACATCGACTGCACGGTGCACTCGGTGCACGACGGTGGCGACCATTTCGTGGTGTTCGGTGCGGTGCAGTCGATGTCCGAGCCGCAGGCCATCAAACCTCGCCCTTTGCTGTTCTACCGCGGCGAGTACACCGGGATCGAGCCGGACAAGAACACCCCGGCGCACTGGCGCGATGATTTGGAAGCGTTCTTGACCACGACAACCGAGGACACCTGGCTATAGTCGCGCCATGAGTGCGCCGATCCGGTCCGGATTGCGTCGGGTCGTCCTGGCCTCCATGGCCGGCACCGTCGTGGAGTGGTACGAGTTCTTCCTGTACGGCACCGCTGCCACGATCGTGTTCAGCAAGGTGTTCTTCGCGCAGAGCGGCAGTGACCTCGACGCCATCTTCGCGGCCTTCGTCACCTACGCGGTGGGCTTCGTCGCGCGCCCGCTCGGTGGCGTGGTGTTCGGCCACTTCGGCGACAAGTTCGGCCGCAAGACGCTGCTGCAGTTCTCGCTGCTGCTGGTCGGCGCGTCCACCTTCCTGATGGGCTGCCTGCCCACCTATGGCCAGATCGGCTACTGGGCGCCGGCCCTGCTGGTGGTGCTTCGGTTCATCCAGGGCTTCGCGGTCGGCGGGGAGTGGGGCGGCGCGGTGCTCCTGGTCGCCGAGCACAGTCCGGCGCCGAGCCGAGGGTTCTGGTCCAGCTGGCCGCAGGCCGGGGTACCGGTCGGCAACATCCTGGCTACCGTCGTGCTCCTCACGTTGACCGGGACATTGCCCGAGTCGGCGTTCCTGTCGTGGGGCTGGCGGGTGGCGTTCTGGCTGTCGGCGGTGGTGGTGCTGGTCGGTTACTACATCCGGACCAAGGTGACTGATGCGCCTATTTTCGTTGCCGCGCAACAGGAAGCCGAGCAGATAAAGGCGTCGTCGCTGAGCGTCATCCAGGTGCTCCGGTACTACCCGGGCAAGGTGCTGACCGCGATGGGCCTGCGGTTCGCCGAGAACATCATGTACTACCTGGTGGTGACGTTCTCGATCACTTATTTGAAAGTGCATGCGGGCGTGGGCACTTCGCTGATTCTGTGGTATCTGCTGGTGGCCCACGCTGTGCACTTGGTGGCAATACCGTTGGTGGGCAGGCTTTCTGACCGTATGGGCCGCCGGCCCGTCTACCTGATCGGGACGCTGCTGACCGCCGTCTGGGGCTTCGTGGCGTTCCCGATGATGGACAGCAAGCACTACTTCGTCATCATGAGCGCAATCACCGCCGGCCTGGTGGCGCACGCGTTCATGTACGCGCCGCAACCCGCCCTGATGTCGGAGATGTTCCCGACCCGCATGCGCTATTCCGGTGTGTCCCTTGGCTATCAGGTGACGGCGATCTTCGCCGGATCACTCGCGCCGATCATCGCGGTGCGGTTGCTGAAGGAATACCACTCGTCGGTGCCGATCGCGATCTATCTGGCGGGGGCCTGCGTGGTGACGCTGGTGGCGTTGGCGTTCGCGCACGAGACCAAGGGGGTCGACCTGGCCGACGTGGATCGCGCGGACAGTGAGCGCGCCCTGGTCAGGTGAGTCAGGACTCGTCCTGCATCGCCGCTTCCCACAGCCCGCGGCCCAGTTCCGAGAGCTGCAGCGCAAGCTTCTCGACGCGTGCCGGGAAGGGGCCCCGTGACGCGTCCTTGATGGCCTTCAACACCATCGACTCCGCGCTGAGGATTTCGTAGTCGGCCTTCAGGTCCGGGTCTTCGGGGACGGTCTCGACCAACCCGAGGGCCAGTAGGTGGCTGACGTACTGCGGCACCATCTGCGGCAGCGCGACGTTGGCGGTGCGGCCGATGAGGCACGCGTTCTCCAGGGTCGCGACGCTGCGGTTTCGCGGGTAGATGTTCACCAGTGGTGACAACTCGTTGTCGGACAACGCGCCGATGATGCGGGCCTCGTCGGCGACCAGCTGATCGAGCAGCCGGTGGTAGAGCTCGGTGCGGCCATCGGCGGTGCTCTGGTCGAGGGCGCGGTCGAGCAGTCCACCGAGCTTGCCGTGCAGGGACTGCGCGGCGGGCTGTTTCTGTGGTGCCGGAGCGGGCGTGCGCTCGGGGGTCATCTCGATGGCTTCGACGGTGGTCTTGGTGGCGATCGCAATCTGCTCGCCACCCCAGGCGGCCAGCTTGAAACCGAACTTCGCGACGCCGAGGGCGCGGTTGGCCAGGCCGAGCGGGTCGAATCGCTTCGGGATCGCCAAACCCCCGCGCGGCGTCGAGATCGCGATGGCGATCTCACCGATGGGCGTGGACACCTTGATGCCGTGTCGTTCGAGGCCCTCGCGGTTCACCGGTAAGTCGTCGGTAACTTCCGGTTCGGGGTTGTCGGTTTCCTGGGACATTGCGGACCGATGGTACCGGCCTGCTCCTTGATGTTGCCGTTTGTGTGGCAAACGCGACAGCTACCCCTGCCGGTAGGCGGCGAGCCAGGGGCCCAGCCGGCGCAGCGCTTCTTCGATGTCGGACTTCGGCCCGGCGAACGACAACCGCACGAACGATCCGCCGTGCTGGGTGTCGAAGTCCACGCCGGGGGCGATCGCCAGACCGGTGTCGGCCAGGAGCTCCTCGCAGAACGTGAGCGAGTCCGTCGAGTACTTCGAGATGTCGGCGTACACGTAGAACGCACCGTCGGCGGGTGCGAGTTTGTCGAGCCCCACCTCGGCCAGTCCGGCGAGCAGCAGCGACCGGTTCTCCGCATAGTGGTGCACAAGTGAATCGGCTTCGGCGATGGCCTCAGGCGTGAACGCCGCGACGGCCGCGTACTGCGGCAGCGTCGGTGGGCAGATGGAGAAGTTGCCGGTCAGACAATCGATTGCCCGGCGCAGCGGCTCGGGCACCAGCAACCAGCCCAGCCGCCATCCGGTCATGGCGAAGTACTTCGAAAAGCTGTTCACCACAATGGCGTTGCGCGAGGTCTCCCAGGCGCAGCTGGTCGCGGGCGCGTCGTCGTAGATGAGCCCGTGGTACAGCTCGTCGCTGATGAGCTGCACGGAGTTGTCGTCGCACCAGGTGGCGATGGCGGCCAGATCCTCGGCCGGCAGCACGGTGCCGGTCGGGTTGTTCGGGCTGGCGATGATCAGGCCCTTCACCGGCGGGTCCAGCTGTTCCACCATGGAAATGGTTGGGTGGAAACGGGTTTCGGGCCCGCACGGCACCTCGACGACCTCGCAGCCCAAGGCCGACAGGATGTTCCGGTAACAGGGATAGCCCGGGCTGGCGACGGCGACGCGGTCGCCGATGTCGAAGCACGACAGGAATGCCAGCAGGAAGCCGCCGGTGGATCCGGTGGTGATGACGACCGCGTCCGGCTCGACCTCGACGCCGTATCGGTCGAGGTACGACTTGGCGATGGCCTCACGCAGCTCAGGGATGCCGAGCGCGACGGTGTATCCGAGATTGTCGCCCGCCAGCGCCTCGGCGGCGGCCGCGCGGATGGGCGCCGGTGCCTGTGCGGCGGGTTGTCCCGCCGACAGGTTCACCAGGTCGCCGTGGCTGCGCTGGCGCTCGGCCGCGGCCAGCCACACGTCCATCACATAGAACGGTGGGATTCCTGCGCGCAGCGCTACCGGATTGGTCATGCTGTGACGTTAGACGAGGTCGAAGTCAGCCCAGTACTTCGGCTTCAAGGCGACGCAGGTGCTCCCGCGACGACCCGAGCAGCTGCGCACTGCCGTGCGCCCGCTTGAAGTAGAACTGGATGTCGCTCTCCCAGGTGATGGCGATGCCGCCGTGCATCTGGATCGCTTCGCCGGCAACGGCATTGAACGCCTCGGTGGCCATGTACCGGGCCAGTGACGCATTCGTGGGCGTCGGGTCGGCGATGGCGTCGTTGACGATCGAGCGGGCGGCCGACACCTTGACGTACAGGTCCGACATGCGGTGCTTGAGGGCCTGGAAGCTGCCGATCGGCCGGCCGAACTGCACGCGGTCCTTGGAGTAGGCGACGGTCAGGTCCAGGCAGCGGCTCGCGGCGGCCACCTGCTCGACCGCCATCAGGATGGCCGCGGTGTCGGCCACGCCGGGGTCGGCGCCGAGGACGGCGGTGCTGCCGGCGTTGAGCGCGGCGAGCCGACGGGTCGGGTCCATGGCGGAGGCCGGGGTCACGGTGTTGTCGGTCCAGCGGCTGAGCTGGCCGTCCTGCGCCGCGATGACCACGTCGGCGACGTCGCCGTTGATGACGTAGCCGGCATCGAAAACGACGGTACCGATGGACGTTCCCTCGGCCAGACCTTCCAGCGGCTCTTCCTCGCCGACGGCGAGGAGGGCCAGTTCGGCCAGCGTGGTGCCGAGCAGCGGCGTCGGGACCAGACCCTTGGCCAGCTCTTCGAGAACGACTGCGGCGTCGCCCAATTCGCCACCGGCGCCGCCGAGTTCTTCGGGCACGACCAACGCCGCGGCGCCGACCTGCTCGCACAGCATCTGCCAGAGCTTCTCGTCGTAGCCCTTCTCGGACTCGATGGCGGCCCGCACGGCCTCAGGGCCCGCATGCTTCTCGACCAGCGCTGCGACGGTGGCGCGCAGCATCTCCCGTTCTTCGCTCACAGTCACAGCCCTTCCAGTACGCGGGTCCGGTGCCACGCCGAGTCACCCCACGCCGAGCGCAGCGCCTGCGTGCGCAGCAGCAACAGCGACAGGTCGTGCTCCTGCGTGAACCCGATGGCGCCGTGGGTCTGCAGCGACGAGCGGGCGGCCAACAGCGCGGCTTCGCCCGCGGCCACCTTGGCGGCGCTGACGTCGCGGGCCACCGTCGGCGAACCGTCGGCCAGGGCGAGGGCGGCGCCGTAGACCAGCGGGCGGGCCAGTTCGACGGCGATGTGCACGTCGGCCAGCTTGTGCTTGATGGCCTGGTAAGAGCCGATCACGGTGCCGAACTGGGTGCGCTGCTTGGCGTACGCGACAGCCATGTCGAGCATCGCCTGGCCGGCGCCCACCAGCTGTGCGGCGGTGGCCAGCGCACCGAACTCGAAAGCCTTTGCAGTGTCCGCAGTTTGGGCCTCGCCGCTGGCGGTTACGTCGAACAGGTGACGGGCCGGGTCGACGGACTGGTGCTCTTCGCCGGCGGTAGCGTCCTGTACCTGACCATCGCCGGCAAGCAGAATCAGGCCGGCGGTGTCGGCGTCGACGGCCCGCGGGGCCAGCGGCGGCAGGGCGACGGTGGCGATGAGCTCACCGGAAGCCAATTCTGCGGACCGCTTGGCTCCGGCTTGTGATGCGAGCAGCACCGGAGCGACGGCGATGGACTCGGTGACCGGACCGGGCACGGCCCAGTAGCCCAGACGCTCAAGGGCGACAACCAGATCCACCGGATGCGCGCCGATGCCGTCGAACTCTTCCGGCACGTTCAGCGCGGTGACACCGAGGTCGGCCAGCGTCGACCAGATCTTGCGGCCGGGAGCGGCGTCGGCCGCCTTCTCGACCCCGCCCCATGCGCGCACCGCGGCGGGGACGTCAGCGGCACCCAACGCGGCATCGATGCTCGCAGCGAAGTCACGCTGCGATTCGTCCAATTCAAAGAACACGTCTGATCTCTCTTATTTGCGGGGCAGGCCCAGCAGGCGCTCGGCGATGATGTTGCGCTGAATCTCGTTGGTACCGGCGTAGATCGGACCGCCCAGGGCGAACAGCAATCCTTCGGTCCAATGGTCGTACAGCTCGGCGTCGGCGCCGCGCAGGTCCAGTGCGGTCTGGTGCAGAGCGACGTCCAGGTCGGACCAGAACACCTTGGTGACCGAGGACTCGGCGCCCAGTTCGCCACCATTGGCCAACCGGGTGACGGTGCCGAAGGTGTGCAAGCGATAGGCCTGGGCCTTGATCCAGGCGTCGGCGACGCGCTCGGCGTAGGCCGGGTTCTGGTCCACTTTCCATTGCGCGACAAGGCGTTCGGCCGGAGCGACGAAGCGGGCCGGGCTGCGCAGCGACATACCGCGCTCGTTGCTCGAGGTGCTCATGGCGGCGGTCCAGCCGCCATGCACCTGACCGATGACGTCCTCGTCGGGGACGAACACGTCGTCGAGGAAGATCTCGCCGAAGCCGGTCTCACCGCCCAGCTGGGCGATGGGCCGGACGGTGATGCCCGGCGCCTTCAGGTCGAACATGAAGTAGGTGAGGCCCTTGTGGCGCTGCGCTTCCGGGTCGGAGCGGAACAGGCCGAAACCGCGCTCGCCGAACGGGGCACGCGAGCTCCAGATCTTCTGGCCGTTGAGCTTCCAGCCGCCGTCGACCTTGGTCGCGGTCGAGCGCAGCGAGGCCAGGTCGCTGCCGGACTCGGGCTCGGACCAGGCCTGCGCCCAGATCTCCTCGCCGGAAGCCATTTTCGGCAGCACGCGCTGCAGCTGCTCCTTGGTGCCGTGCGCGAACAGCGTCGGCGCCAACATCGCGGTGCCGTTGGCGGAGGCCCGGCCCGGTGCGCCGGCTTTGAAGTACTCCTCCTCGTACACCACCCACTGCAGCATGGTGGCGTCGCGGCCGCCGTACTCCTTGGGCCACGCGATGACCGACAGGCCGGCGTCGAAAAGCACCTTGTCCCAGACCCGGTGCTGCTCGAAACCTTCGAGGGTGTCGTAGGACTTGGTAGGGAACTTGTCCCTGTTCGATGCCAAGAAGTCGCGGACCTCGGCCCGGAATTCTTCTGTCTCGTCGTCGAATGTCAGGTCCATCTATCGACTCATCTCATCTCTCGAAGCGAAGGTTTGACCACTTTTCCTCCAGGGTTGCGCGGCAGGGCGTCCAGGAACGCCACCGATCGCGGGGTCATGAAGTTCGCCAGATGTTCTTTGGTGTAGGTCCGCCGACCGGGCTGCTGGGTGCCGTCGGACCCACTCATCGGAACTCCCTCTAACAAAGCAAGTGCTTGGTAGGTTAGCCTACAAGGGTGATAGAGGTCCAGACGTTCCGGGCTGAGGTCCGGCAATGGCTCGCAGACAATCTCGTCGGTGAATTCGCAGCTCTCAAGGGCCTGGGTGGCCCCGGTCGTGAGCACGAGGCTTATGAAGAACGACGTGCGTGGAACCAGCATCTGGCTGCGGCGGGGCTGACCTGCCTGGGCTGGCCGGAGGAGCATGGTGGCCGCGGCCTGTCGGTCGCGCACCGCGTCGCCTTCTATGAGGAGTACGCCAAGGCGGACGCCCCGGACAAGGTC
The DNA here is from genome assembly GCF_058790275.1 of Mycobacterium sp. FW102-FHT13B02. NCBI lineage: Bacteria > Bacillati > Actinomycetota > Actinomycetes > Mycobacteriales > Mycobacteriaceae > Mycobacterium > Mycobacterium sp. FW102-FHT13B02. The sequence continues at coordinate 59,493 of NZ_JBYTCM010000006.1, read as the reverse complement.
AACCACCTCGGTGAGGAACTGCTCGGGCCGACGCTCATCGCATACGGCACTGAAGAGCAGAAGAAGCGCTTCCTGCCGAACATCCGGGGCGTCACCGAGCTGTGGGCCCAGGGTTACTCCGAGCCCGGCGCCGGTAGCGACCTGGCCAACGTCTCGACGTCGGCTGAACTGGTCGGCGACGAATGGGTCATCAACGGCCAGAAGGTGTGGACCTCACTGGCGCACTGGGCGCAGTGGTGCTTCGTGGTGGCCCGCTCCGAGAAGGGCTCCAAGCGCCACCACGGCCTGTCGTATCTGTTGGTGCCGCTGGACCAGCCGGGCGTCGAGATCCGTCCGATCGTTCAGCTGACCGGTGACTCCGAGTTCAACGAGGTGTTCTTCGACGACGCCCGTACCGACGCGTCGCTGGTGGTCGGTGAGCCCGGGCAGGGCTGGGGCGTGGCGATGGCCACCCTGACGTTCGAGCGTGGCGTTTCGACGCTGGGCCAGCAGATCCGCTACAAGCGTGAGCTTGAGGGCCTGATCGACGTGGCCAAGCGCTCCGGCGCCATCGACGACCCGCTGATCCGCACCAAGTTGACCGAGTCCTGGACCGGCCTGCAGGCCATGCGGTCCTACGCGATGGCGACCATGGACGTCGAGCAGCCCGGCCAGGACAACGTGTCAAAGCTGTTGTGGGCCAACTGGCATCGTGAACTCGGCGAGATCGCCATGGAGGTTCAGGGCATGGCCGGTTTGACGCTGCCGGGTGGCGAGTTCGACGAGTGGCAGCGGCTTTTCTTGTTCTCGCGTTCGGACACCATCTACGGCGGGTCGAACGAAATTCAGCGCAACATCATCGCCGAGCGGGTGCTCGGCCTACCCCGAGAGGCCAAGGGCTGATGGATCTGTCTGTAGCTCCCACCGAGGTTGAGGGTCACGGCCTGCTGAAGGGCAAGGTCGTCCTGGTCACGGCCGCCGCCGGCACCGGCATCGGCTCGTCGACCGCGCGTCGTGCGCTTCTCGAAGGTGCCGATGTTGTGGTGTCGGACTACCACGAGCGTCGTCTGAACGAGACCCGCGACCAGCTGGCCGCACTCGGCCTGGGCAAGGTCGAGGCCGTCGTCTGCGACGTGACGTCGACCGAGGCCGTTGACGCGCTGATTGCGTCGGCCGTCGAAAAGATGGGCCGCCTGGACGTATTGGTCAACAACGCCGGCCTCGGTGGCGAGACACCGCTGGTCGACATGACCGACGACGAGTGGGATCGCGTCCTGAACGTCACGCTGAACTCGGTGATGCGCGCGACCCGGGCGGCGCTGCGGTACTTCCGCAGTGCTGAGCACGGTGGTGTGATCGTCAACAACGCCAGTGTCCTGGGCTGGCGCGCCCAGCACTCGCAGTCGCACTACGCCGCCGCCAAGGCCGGGGTGATGGCCCTGACCCGTTGCAGCGCAATCGAAGCCGTCGAGTACGGGGTGCGGATCAACGCGGTGTCCCCGAGCATCGCGCGGCACAAGTTCCTGGAGAAGTCGGCCGATGCCGCGCTGCTGGACCGGCTGTCCTCCGACGAGGCATTCGGCCGTGCCGCCGAGCCGTGGGAAATCGCCACCACCATCGCGTATTTGGCCAGCGACTACTCCAGTTACCTGACCGGTGAGATCATTTCGGTGTCGAGCCAGCGGGCGTAGTTTTCATCCGGCCTCGAGGTTCGGATATACGCACTTGCCCGCCCAATTGCGGCAACGTTGTCGCAATTAGGCGGGCATTTTCATGTGTGGCTGGATCGCGATCTCGCGAGCCTGACCTGGTGGCGGACCCTCTCGATCAGATGATCGCCTGCTCCTGCAAGCTCGCGATCCGCGCCGCGTCATAGCCCAGTTCGCCCAGTATCTCTGCGTTGTGCTCGCCGATCAGCGGCGGCGGGCGGCGGATCGTCGCAGGCGTCGCGCCCATGCCCGCCAGCGGGCTGCCGATCAGGTCGACCGATCCGGCGGCGGCCCACATGTGCGGAGTCGTGGCGCGCAGGCCCCGGTGCTGCACCTGCGGATCATCCCAGACCTCCGCTAGATCGTTATAGCGCGCGGCCGGGATGCCCACGCTGTCGAACTTCGCTTGAAGCTCCTCCGTCGTGAACTGCCGGCTCCACACGTTGATGATGTCGATCAACTCCGCGCGATTGATCTTGGCCCGCTTGGCGTTGGTGTCGAAGCGCGGGTCGTCGTAGAGCTCGGGCTGGCCCATCAACTCCGACATGCGCCGCCAGTGGGCGTCGCTGCCGGCCGTTATGTACGTCATGCCGTCGCTCGCATGGATGAGGTCAGCGGGGCCGCCGCCGTTGCCGCCATTGCCCAGCCGCTCCGCCTGGACGCCGTTGATGAGATAGTCCTGCATGATGTGGCAGATCATCGCCACGGAACTGTCAAGCAGCGCCATGTCGATGTGCTGGCCCTCGCCCGTGCTGTTGCGATGGTTCAGCGCGGCGAGGATCGCGATGGCGCTGTTGTGGCCGGTCACGAAATCGACCAGGCTCGGACCGGCCTTCACCGGACCCGCGCCGGGCTGGCCTTCGGGGATTCCGGTCACGGCCATCATGCCGCCGCTCGCCTGGAACAACCCGTCGTAGCCCGCGCGCGCCGCCATCGGCCCGGTCTGGCCAAAGCCGGTGATCGAGCAATAGATGAGGCGAGGATTGATCGCCTTCAGGCTCTCGTAGTCCAGCCCGAACCGCTTGAGGTCGCCGACCTTGTAATTCTCGATCAGGATGTCCGCGGTCTTGACCAGGGCACGCAGGATGTCCTGCCCCTCCGGCTTGGAGTGGTTGACCGTGATCGACCGCTTGTTGCGGTTCGACGCGGTGAAGAAGCCGGACTGGCGAAGGTCCTTGCCATCCTTGCCCTCGACCGAGGCAAGACCGTAACCGCGCCCTTCGTCACCGCTGCCCGGTCGCTCCACCTTGATGACGTCAGCGCCGAGGTCGCCCAGTATCTGCGCGCTGATCGGGCCGGCGAAGACGCGGGTCATGTCGATGACCCGGATACCTTCCAGGGCAAGCTGTGTCGTGCTCATGATCTCCTGATCCTCATCCATTTCACATGGTGCCCCATCTATCGGTCGCGGTCGAGAACCGCGCGCGTGACCTCGCCCGCCCTCAGGGCCGCGATCGCCTCAACGTGCGCGACCCAGGTGAGCACTCGATCTGTGTGTACGTAGTGGCCAAGTCAACACCGGCCCGACATACCCTAGCAAGCGCTTGGTTGCTATGCTGTGACGATGGCGCCCGAATCGCCCGGCCAACCCGCGAGCAGGCGCGACGAGCTTCTGGAGCTCGCCGCGGCGATGTTCGCTGAGCGCGGGCTGAAGGCAACCACAGTCCGCGACATCGCAGACTCCGCGGGAATCCTCTCCGGAAGTCTCTACCACCACTTCAAATCGAAGGAACAAATGGTGGAGGAGATCATGCGTGATTTCCTCGACTGGCTGTTCGAAAAGTACCGGCAGATCATCGACACCGAGTCCGATCCGATGGAACGGCTCAAGGGTCTGTTCATGGCCTCCTTCGACGCCATCGAGCACCGGCATGCCCAGGTTGTCATCTACCAGGACGAGGCGAAACGGCTGGGTTCGCTGCCGCAGTTCGATTTCGTCGATGAGCGCAATCGCGAGCAGCGCAAGATGTGGGTCGACATCCTCAACGAGGGTGTGGCGCAAGGAGCCTTCCGCCCCGACCTCGACTTCGATCTGGTCTACCGATTCATCCGCGACACCACCTGGGTATCTGTTCGTTGGTATCAGCCAGGCGGGCCGTTGAGTGCGCGCGAGGTCGGTGAGCAGTACCTGGCCATTGTGCTCGGGGGCATCGCCGATCCCGCCAAAAGCATTGCGAACAAATAGATTTCTGAAACAAGGGAGATGAGACATGGCCGCATCTGAGGCGTACGTCATCGATGCCGTGCGCACCGCCGCCGGCAAGAAGGGCGGTGCCCTCGCCGGCTACCACCCGATCGACCTCGGTGTGGAGGCGTACCGCGGGATCTTCGCCCGCAACGACATCGACCCCGGTGCGTTCGACGACGTCATCGTCGGTTGCGTCGACGCCATCGGTGGACAGGCCGGCAACATCGGCCGGCTGACCTGGCTGGCCGCCGGATACGACGAGGCCGTTCCCGGCACCACCGTCGACCGGCAGTGTGGTTCCTCGCAGCAGGCCATTTCCTTTGGCGCGCAGGCCATTATGTCCGGTACCGCGGACCTGATCCTGGCTGCCGGTATCCAGAACATGAGCCAGATTCCGATCAGCTCGGCCATGATCGTCGGCGAGCAGTTCGGCTTCACCTCGCCGACCAACGAGTCGAAGCGCTGGGTGGAGCGCTATGGCGACCAGGAGATTTCGCAGTTCCGCGGCGCCGAGATGATCGCCGAACAGTGGGACATCTCCCGCGAGGAGATGGAAGAGTTCGCTTTCAATAGCCACCAGCGCGCGTTCACCGCGATCCGCGAGGGCCGCTTCGACAACGAGATCATCCCCGTTGGTGACTTCAAGGTCGACGAGGGTCCGCGCGAGAGCACCATGGAGAAGCTGGCCTCGCTGAAGCCGCTGGTCGAGGGTGGCCGGCTGACCGCCGCGCTGGCGAGCCAGATCTCGGACGCGGCGTCGGCGACCCTGCTGGCCTCCGAGGCTGCCGTCAAGACCCACGGCCTCAAGCCGCGTGCCCGCATCCACCACATCAGCTGCCGCGGCGATGACCCGGTGAAGATGCTGACCGGCCCCATCCCGGCGACCAAGTACGCGCTGGAGAAGACCGGGCTGAGCATCGACGACATCGACGTCATCGAGATCAACGAGGCGTTCGCGCCGGTTGTCCTGGCCTGGGCCAAGGACCTGAAGGCCGACCTGGCCAAGGTGAACCCGAACGGTGGCGGCATCGCGCTGGGCCACCCGCTCGGCGCTACCGGTGCCAAGCTGTTCGCCACCATGCTCAACGAGTTGGAGCGTACGGGCGGTCGCTACGGCCTGCAGACGATGTGCGAGGGCGGCGGCACCGCCAACGTCACCATTATCGAGCGCCTCTGACAGCGCGCGGACAAAAGCTGCCCCTTTCCCGTTGGGAGAGGGGCAGTTTTGTGCCGGGGTCCAGGTTTATGGGTTCGAACCACCGGGCATTCGGCAATCATGTTGAAGTCCGTTGTCGTCATGGCCGTGGCCGCAGCTGCCCTCGGTGCCAGTGCTTGTTCGAATGAATCGCCGCCACCGCCGACGTCCACCTCCAGCTCCACCTCGACGACGGTGACCTCGACGGAGATCATCCCTGGAGTTCCGGTAGGTCCGTCGACGCCGCCGACGACGCCTTCGACGCGTGCCAGCACCAGCACCGTCACGGTGACGGTGCCGCCGTCCTCCGTGACGATCCCCAATCCGGTGCCGATCGTCCCTGCCCCTCCGGGTGGGGGCGGCATGGGACCTGGTCGGTAGCGGACCACCCAGGTCGGTGACCCGGGAGTCGCAGTCCGCCGCACCACGCCGCGGACCGGACCGCATGGCGTAGCCCGGCGACGGGTACTGACGGGCCCTAGTGTTGAGGGGATGAGTGGTCCGGGCGACGAGAGCTTCCTGACCGTCGTCGTCGCGCTCAGTGCCAACGCCCTGATCGCGGTGGCCAAGACCATGGCCGCAGTGGTCACCGGCAGCGCCTCGATGCTCGCCGAATCTGCACATTCCTGGGCAGACACGGGCAATGAGGTGTTCCTGCTGATCGGCACCCGCCAGTCGGACAAGCCTGCGGATGCCCAACATCGACTTGGTTACGGCCGGGCCGGCTACATCTGGTCGATGTTCGCAGCCTTCGGGTTGTTCACCGTCGGTGCCGTGGTGTCGATCTGGCACGGCATCCAATCGCTGAACGGCGAGGCCGAGGCGACGTCCTATGGCTGGGCCTATGCCGTACTCGCGGTGTCCTTCGTCCTGGAAGGGTCGTCGTTCCTGCAGGCGTTGTCGCAGACCAAGTCTGGCGCGCTGGAGCGACGGATCCATCCGCTGCGCTACATCCGCGTCACGTCGAACCCCATGCTGCGCGCGGTCTTCGCCGAGGACCTCTCGGCCCTCATCGGCATCGTGATCGCCACATGCGGCATCCTGGCGCATGAACTCACCGGGAACGCGGTCTGGGATGCCATCGGCTCGATCCTGGTCGGTCTGCTGCTCGGTGCCGTCGCGCTGTTCCTCATCGGACGCAACATGGATTTCCTGACGGGGGAGAGCGTCACCCCGCTCGCACGCAACAACGTCCTGCTGGCGCTGCTCGACCACGAGGACATCGAGCGGGTCAGCTATCTGCACATGGAATGGGTTGGCGCGAACCGGATTTATCTCGTCGCGGCCGTCGACCTCGTCGGCGACGCGGCCGAATCGAACGTCGCCTTGCGGCTCAACACCATCGCCGACGCATTGGCGGCCCGCCCTGAGATCGTGCGGGCGGTGCTGACGCTGACCCGGCCGGGTGACACCACCGATCTGCGGCCCGTCGAGCTCCCCGACTGGTACCGCTAGTCGGGGCTGATCGGCGAGCGGTGCGCGGTCGCAACCAATGCGCGCGCCAGCACCGAGCCAGGTTCGGCAGCACCGGTGACCAGCGCGACCGTCGCCGTCACCTGTGGGTCCTCCAGTGGCACCATCCGCACTCCGTCCTGCGGTCGCAACGTGTGCAGCCACGTCTGCGGGACGATGCTCGCCCAGCGGCCACCGCTGACGTGGGCCAATAGGGACACCACCGAATCGGCTTCGAGCCGCGGTGTCGCGGTCAGTCCGTGCGCGGCCAGTGCGTCGTCGAGCAGCTGCCGCCCCCGCATCCCGGTGTTCAACAGACACAACGGCAGTTCCAGGGCGTCGGCCCAGGTGATCGGATTCGCCTGGCTGGCAAGCAGTTCGGTGCCGACGATGAGGACTTGCCGCTCCTCGTACAGCGGCGTGACCGTCAAGCCCGTGGTATCGACGCCGTCGGGGTAGATGATTCCCGCGTCGAGTTCGAACCGGCGGATCCGCTCGACGATGCCGGCCGAACGCAGACTACTCTCCAATTGCACTCGTACCAAAGGATGTTCGAGACAGAACGGATCGGTCAACAGTGCCACGGTGCCGGACGCGGCCGGGATGACGCCGAGCCGCAGCTCGCCGGTGAGACCCGTCTGCAATGCGGCAACCTCGTGGATGAGCGCGTCGTGATCGGCCAGAATCCGGCGCGCCCACATCACCAGCCGTTCACCTTCGGGCGTCAGACCCTCATAGTTCTGTCCCCTCCGCACCAACGGAACCTTGAGCTCGTTCTCGAGCTTGCGGATCGCCTCGGACAGCGCCGGCTGCGAGACGTAACAGGCCGCGGCCGCGCGCGCGAAGTGCTTCTCGCGAGCGAGTGCCACGAAGTATTCGAGCTGGCGGAAGAGCATGGACTATTCGATCACGGCTGATAGGTGACGCCTATCAGACTGTCGAAAATTGCCCTTGGACTCAGGCGTCGTTCACCGAGCAGACTTGTCCCGTGACCGACCGGAGCACTGAGCAGCGAGTCGGCATCGAGGGCCAAACGTCGATATCGTCGCGACCGCGCGGGACGGCAGCGTCCGCTCGCTGCGGAGGTCCCGGTCTCGCGTCGGCCGCATCCTCAGCGTCGAAAAATTGTCGGACCCTTCTGCTTTGATGGTGTTATGTCCACCACCGCAACACCTTTGGATGTTGAGGAGTCGTCGCCGTGTGAGCGTTTCGATGCGTTGTTGGCCGAAGCGTCGGAGCTGACTGGTCAGCGGAACGTGATCGACGGCCGTCTGGTGGAGATCGTGGCCGAGATCGACCGTGACGGGTTGTGGGGTGCGACGGGGGCGCGGTCGATCACGTCGTTGGTGGCATGGAAAACCGGTGTGTCGCCGCGTAATGCGGAGGTGATGGTGGCGGTCGCGCACCGGATCGAGGAGTTCCCGCGCTGTGCCGAGGCGATGCGTGAGGGGCGGCTGTCGCTCGATCAGGTCGGCGTCGTGGCCGAGCATGCGGCCGAGGGTTCGGATGCGCATTATGCGCAGTTCGCGGAAAGCGCGACGGTCACCCAGCTGCGCACTGCCGTGAGCCTGGAGCCCCGCCCGGACCCCGAGCCGAAGCCCGAAACCCAGCGGTCGATCAGCAAGACCACGCACGACGACGGGTCCACAACCTACAAGATTCGCCTGCCGAAGCTGGAGGCCGCCAAGCTCGACGCCGCCATGGCATCGCATCAGGACGCGCTGGTCGCGGACTGGAAACGCGACCACGATGCCAAAGACAGCGGGGAGCACGTGCCGCCGTTCCCGAACGGTGTGGACGCGTTCATGAGCGTGGTCGAGGCTGGCTGGGACAGCGATGCGCAGCGCCGTCCGCATGGTCAGCACACCACCGTCGTAGTGCATGTGGATCTCGACCATGACAGTGCCGCATTGCATTTAGGTTCGGTGCTCACCGATGAGGAACGCGGACTGTTGTTGTGCGACGCCACCTGCGAGGTGTGGCTGGAGCGGCACGGGCAGGCGATCGGCGCCGGGCGGACGACCCGCACCATCAGCCGTCGGTTGCGCCGCGCGTTGGAGCACCGCGACCGATGCTGCCGCGTACCGGGGTGCGGGGCCACCCGAGGATTGCACGCGCATCACATCATCCATTGGGAGAACGGTGGCGTCACCGAACTGCACAACCTGGTCCTGGTGTGCCCGTATCACCACCGGTTGCACCACATAGGCGGCATCACCATCACCGGTCCCGCCGACCGGTTGGTCGTCGCCGACGCCGCGGGTCGACAGCTCAGCGGTGGATCACTCGCGCGACCACCCACCACACCCCGCCCTGATGTGCCGCCCTGTCCCGGACCGACCGGGGAACGCGCCCAATGGTGGTGGTACCAACCCTTCCAACCACCACCCACACCGTCGACCAACTAGGCGGGGCGCCCAACAGAGCGGGTGTCCCGGTCTCTACTCGTGGCTGCCCGACAACAGCATCGACGCCGCGATCGCCAGCACGTGCTCGCTGGGCTCCGCCGTCAAGGTGGAAATTCCGAGTAGGTGATCGGCAGCGCCTATCAGGCGCTAGACCCCTCGGGAGCTAGGAGGGTTCGCCACTACTCGCGCAGCAGCTAGCAGCAGCTAAACGATGTAGCTGGTAGCAGCCTGTAGGTGCGCGATGGCCTCGTCGGCGATCCGCGGCACCAGCTCGGCGCACGACGGCAGACTGTCGATGATGCCGGCCACCTGACCTGACGCCAGCACACCCGCTTCTGTGTTGCCTTCCACCAGACCGGCTTTCAGCAGCATCGGGGTGTTGGCCGCCATGACGACCTGGGACCAGGTCAGATCTTTGCCGTGGCGCATGGCCAGGCCGTCCTTGACCATGGACCGCCACGTCATGCCCGACATCTTCTTGAACTTCTGGGCGTTTCCGACGGCGGCGACGAAACCGCGTACCGGGGAACCACTTTCGAGCTTCTCCACCAGCCCGGTACGCAGCACTCGGTGCGGCATGCCGTCGACGCGGGTCGACACCACGGTGCCGTCCAACGCGGCTCCCAGATAGCGCTGCTTGACGGCATCGGGCACGGTCGAGTCCGAGGTCAGCAGGAACCGTGTGCCCATCGCGACGCCGGCGGCGCCGTAGGACAGCGCGGCGGCCAGTCCACGTCCGTCAAAGAACCCACCCGCGGCGATCACCGGCATGCCGGTGCCGGCGACCGCATCGAGCACCGACGGCAGCAGCAGCGTGGTGGCGATCGGGCCGGTATGGCCACCGCCCTCGCCGCCCTGCACGATCACCGCGTCGGCGCCCCAGCTCGCCACCTTCTTGGCGTGCTTGGCCAGGCCGACCGACGGGATCACCACGACCCCGGCATCTTTCAGCTTGGCGATCAGCTCGGGCTTGGGAGCTAGGGCGAAGGAGGCGACTTTGACTCCTTCGCGGATCAGGAGGTCGCAGCGGGCGTCCGCGTCGCCGGCGTCGGCACGCATGTTGATGCCGAACGGCTTGTCGGTGGTCGCCTTGACCTTGGTGACGGCGGTCTGCAGCTCTTCCAGCGTCATCGTCGCCGACGCCAGGATGCCGAGCCCGCCGGCGTTGGAGGTGGCCGCGACCAGTCGCGCGCCGGCCACCCAGCCCATGCCGGTCTGCACGACCGGGTATTCGATGCCGACCAGTTCGGTCAGCGGCGTCTTGAGTTTGGACATGCCTAGGCCTTAACCTCTTTGTCCCGCAGCGACTTCGGATCGATGACCCCGCGCAGCAGCTGGAGTTCGTCGGCGGTCGGCAGGCGGGTCTCGCCGGCGGCGTCCAGGCCGTGCAGCTCGAACGAGGTGTTGTCGGCGACCTCTTCGGCCGTCACACCCGGGTGCAGCGACACCGCGCGCATCTGGTGCTCGGGGCCGTTGAAGTCGAACACACCCAGGTTGGAGACGACCTGGTAGACGTTCAGGAAGCGGTATGCCGGGTTGGCGGGATCAACCTTGTCCCAGCCGACTCCGGAGACGATGTCGACCGACTCGGCGAACACCCGCTTGGTGTGGTTGCCCACGAAGTAACTGGTGGCGTGGTTGATGCTGTTGCCGGGCGCGCCGCGGACACCGAACATCTGGCGCGTCGGGTGCTGGATCGGACCGAAGGCCGACAGGTTCTGGTTGCCGTAGCGGTCAATCTGGTTGGCGCCCATGACAACATGGCGACGGCCCCAGGCCAGGGTCTCGAAGACGCGGTTGAACGGCATCCAGCCCTCGACGGCGAACGGAGCGCCGATCGCCGGGGTATCGGCCAGCATGCGGGCCTCACCGTCGGTGATCACGATGTCGGGGGAGAAGGTGAGCCGGGCCAGGCGGGCACCGATCTGCACGACGGTCGTCATGGGGCTGGCCATGATTTCGCCTGCCTCACGGAACAATTCGGCACAGGCGACGGCGCAGACCTCGGCGCGAGTAGCGTCACTCATTTGGCGGCCTCCTTCTGGGCTGCTTGGGCCTCAGCAAACTTGCGGACCGCGGCCTGATAGTCGGCCTCGGTTCCGGACAGGTAGGTCTTGACGAAGTCGGCCCACGTCTCCTCCGAGCCGGCGGCTTCGGCGTAGTGGCGCTGGAACTTCTCGTCCCGCCGGTAGTCCGGCTCGTTGGTGGTGAAGTGGGCGCCGTTCGGAGCCTCGACCACGGTGTCGACCATCATTCGGTTGATGATCTGCTGCTGCGGCACAACAGACTTCACGAGTTCCTCGGTGGAGACGATCTTCTCGACCGACAGGTGCCGGCGCTTGGCCGACATCAGGAACAGGTCGTCGAAGTAGGGGTCGATGCCGGTGTAGGCGGCATTGCCCTTCACATCACCCAGGTTCATGTGCACGAATGCGGCGTCGAGGTTCAGCGCCGGCATGGCGATGAGCTCCTCGTAGCCGTCGCCGGTCGGGTACGGCGACGTGACGGTCTTGAGCTCGTCGCCCCAGAAGGTGCGGACGTCGCTACCGAGGCCGGCGCGGATGGGCAGGAACGGAAGCCGCCCGGCGGCAGCCTGCAGGCCGCAGCGCAGCATGCCCTCGTCCATTTCGCGCGCCTCGATGGCGCCCGAGGTACGGGCCTTGGCGAACCACGGGTCGTAGAACGGCGGCGAGTCCAGCGACACGAAGCCGTAGTAGACGCGCTTGACCTTGCCTGCGGCACACAGCAATCCGAGGTCCGGACCGCCGTAGGTGACGACGGTCAGGTCGGTGACGTCGGTGCGAAGGAGCGCACGGATGAATGCCATCGGCTTGCGCCGGGAGCCCCAGCCGCCGATGCCGATGGTCATGCCGCTTTCAATCTCAGCGACGGCGGCTTCGAGAGTTGTTGTCTTGTCCATTATTTGGCCCCGTCTCGCTTCGCTCGTACCCGCCGAATCATTATTTCGCAGCTCCCTTCTGGGTCCCCGCGAACTCGTCGCGGTGTTCGTCGGACACGCCGGACAGGTTGAGTTCGAAGGTGAAGCCCTGCTCCATTCGATAGCGCGCGTTGACGGGCTGCACGTCGATGAAGTTCAGCGCCTCCTTGGCGGCGCGGATGACGCGGGTGTCCTTGCTGGCGATGTCGCGGGCGACGCGCAGCGCGGCCTCGTCGAGCTCTTCGCGCGGGACGACCTCGTGCACCGAACCGAAGTGCTGAAGTGTGGAGGCGGGCACGGTGGCGGCGGTGAAGAACATCCGGCGCATCATGTGCTGCGGGACCAGGCGGGACAGGTGGGTGGCCGCGCCCAGGGCACCGCGCTCGACCTCGGGCAGGCCGAACTTCGCGTCGTCGGAAGCGACGATGACGTCGGCATTGCCGACCAGGCCGATGCCGCCACCGACGCAGAAGCCGTTGACCGCCGCGATGACGGGGACCTGGCATTCGTACACCGCGCGGAACGCCTCGTAGCAGCCGCGGTTGGCGTCGATCAGCGCGCCGAAGCCCTCGGTGTTCTGCATTTCCTTGATGTCGACGCCGGCGTTGAAGCCCCGTCCCTCGGCACGCAGGATCACCACGTGGGTGCTCTTGTCGCGCCCGGCCGCGGTGATCTGATCGGCCAGCTCGAACCACCCTGCCGACGGGATGGCGTTGACCGGCGGGTAGTTCACGGTGACCGAGACGATGCCCGGTTCGACTGTCTTGGTGGTGATGGTCATCAGTCACTTCCTGGGGGACGGGTACCTAAGCAAGCACTTGCTTGGTACGCTATCACAGTGACTGCTGGAATCAATCTGCAACTGACCGGTCGCGTGGTGCTGGTCACCGGCGGTGTGCGAGGCGTCGGCGCCGGCATCAGCGCGGTGTTCGCTGAGCAGGGTGCCACCGTGATCACCTGCGCACGGCGCGAGGTCGAGGGGTTGCCCTACGAGTTCCACGCCTGCGACGTTCGTGACGACGCCGCGGTCAAGACCATGATCGACGCCATCGTCGCCAAGCACGGCCGGTTGGACGTCGTGGTCAACAACGCCGGTGGCTCGCCGTTCGCGCTGGCTGCTGATGCGTCGGCCAAGTTCAGCACCAAGATCATCGAACTGAACCTCATTGCGCCGCTGCTGGTTTCGACCCACGCCAACGCCGTGATGCAGCGGCAGGACTCCGGCGGGGTGATCGTCAACATTTCCAGCGTCAGCGCGCACCGCCCGACCCCGGGCACCGGCGCCTACGGTGCCGCCAAGGCCGGCGTCGACAGCCTGACCACGACGCTCGCGGTCGAATGGTCGCCCAAGGTCCGGGTCAACTCGATCATCGTCGGCATGGTCGAGACCGAGCAGTCCGAACTGTTCTACGGTGACGCCGAGTCGGTCGCCGCGGTCGCCGCGACGGTGCCGCTCAAGCGGTTGGCCAAGCCGGCCGACATCGGTTGGGCCGCAGCATTCTTGGCCTCCGAGGCCGCGTCGTACGTCAGCGGTGCGTCCCTCGAAGTGCATGGTGGCGGCGAGCCGCCGCAGTATCTCGAAGCGTCAAGCGCCAACAAGTAAAGGGAGATAGCAAATGGGATTGCTCGACGGCCGCGTGGTCATCGTGACGGGTGCCGGTGGCGGAATCGGGCGCGAGCACGCGCTCGCGTTCGCTGCCGAAGGTGCCCGCGTCGTGGTCAACGACATCGGCGTCGGCCTGGACGGTTCGCCCGCCGGCGGCGGTAGCGCCGCGCAGAACGTCGTCGACGAGATCGTCGCGGCCGGTGGCGAGGCCGTGGCCAATGGCTCGAACGTCGCCGACTGGGGCCAGGCCGCGGCCTTGATCCAGCAGGCCATTGATACATATGGCGACCTACACGTTCTCGTGAACAACGCCGGCATCGTGCGCGACCGCATGTTCGCCAACGCCACCGAAGAGGAATTCGACGCTGTCACCGCGGTCCACCTCAAGGGCCACTTCGCCACCATGAAGCACGCGGCCGCGTACTGGCGCGGGAAGGTAAAAGCCGGCGAGGCTTCTGCTGATTCGCTGGACGCGCGCATCATCAACACCAGCTCCGGCGCCGGCCTGCAGGGCAGCGTCGGCCAGGCCACCTACAGCGCTTCCAAGGCCGGCATCGCCGCGCTGACCCTGGTTGCCGCGGCCGAGATGGGCCGCTACGGCGTCACGGCCAATGCCATTGCGCCGTCGGCACGTACCCGCATGACCGAGACGGTCTTCGCGGACATGATGGCCACGCAGGACCAGGCCTTCGATGCCATGGCGCCCGAGAACATCTCGCCGCTGGTGGTGTGGCTGGGCAGCGTCGAGTCGCGCGATGTCACCGGCAAGGTGTTCGAGCTCGAGGGCGGCAAGATCCGCATCGCCGAGGGCTGGGCGCACGGCCCCGAGATCGACAAGGGCGCCAAGTGGGACCCGGCCGAGCTGGGCCCCGTCGTCGCCGATCTGCTCAAGAAGGAGCGTCCGCCTGTGCCGGTCTACGGCTCGTAAACCGACCGATCGCGAAAGCGTCCCCACAACGAATCACGTTGTGGGGACGCTTTTTCGGCTCCGGTCACAATGCCGCGGCAACCTCCCAGATCGGTTCCAGCGCCGCGATGCCCGTGCGTACGAGAGGGCTGAGCACAATGTCCGTCGCACCTGCCGCGAGGTAGCGGCGCAGTTGTGCGGTCACCTGCGCCGCGGTGCCGACCGCCGCGAGGTCGATGATCGAGTCCACGCCTTCGCGTTCGATCACCCGCGCGTACGACGGGATGGTCGCGTAGAACTCGAGAGCCTCGGCGGCGCGGGTCCGGCCCTCGTCGACGTCGTCGGTCACCAGAACGGGTACCGCGGCAATGACCTTCGGTGCGCGCCGGCTGGCCGCGGTGGCTGCTGCGGTGATGGTCGGCACGATGAATTCCTCGATGGCGCGCGGCCCTGCGAGATACGGCAGCGTGCCGTCCGCCAGTTCCCCCGCCACGCGTAATGCCTTGGGCCCCATGGCCGCGACGTAGACCGGCAGGGGAGTGCCGCCGGCGACCGTTACCGGCCATTGCGGGGCGGCGGTGAATTCTTCGCCGTGGAAGTCGACGCTGCCGGTATCCAGGATCGATCGGAGTATCTGCAGGTGTTCGCGCAGCCGGCCGATGGTGTTCGGCCACGCGGTCCCGAAGGCCGCCTGCTCGGGAGCATGCGCTCCCAAGCCCAGGCCGAGGCTGAAGTTCCCACCGGTGGCGGCTTGAGCGGTCAGCGCTTGGGAGGCGAGAGTCAGCGGGTGTCGTGGGTTGATGGGTACGACGAAGGTGCCGACGGCAAGGCCTGGCACCGCGGCACCGATGTACCCGGCCAGTGAGATGGCGTCGTGGTCGAATTGCTGGGCTATCCACAGCTGGCGCACGCCTGCGTTGTAGGCGCGGCGGGCCTGGTCGATCGCGGCAGCGACGTGGTTGGCGGAACTACGGTCGGGGTCAAGCACAACTCCGGTTGGCATACCAACGTCAACGACCTGGGCACGGCTGCTGATTCCGTTCAGCTCCCCCAGAACAAATGTCGTACACCCATGAATCTGCCTCGTCGGGCACAAAAAAGCTCCCCTGGCACGACGCGCGTTCCAGGGGAGCTTTTCGGGCTGTGATCAGGCCGGATCGAGGAAAATGATCGGAATCTTCCGGTCGGTGTACGAGCGGTAGTCGACGAAGTCGGGATACATGGCGTCCAGCTTCGGCCAGTACTCGTCGCGTTCGGCGTCGGTAGCCTCACGGGCGGTCAACTGCAGCGTCTCGCCGCGAACCTGGAACTTCACCTGCGGGTTGGCGACCAGGTTGAGGTACCACATCGGGTGGGTGCTGCGGCCGCCCTGCGAGGCGACGACGACGATGCGGTCGTCTTCGCGCAGGTACAGCAGCGGGCTGTCGCGGGGCTCGCCCGACTTGCGTCCGATGGTCGTCAGGATGCCGACCGGAGGCGGGGTGGCGACCGGCTTGGAGCCGAGCCGCCACTTGGCGCCGAGCCGGCCGTCGGTGGCGCGGAACGCCCAGGTGTTGATCCGTGACATCCACTTGAAGCCGACGAGCATCGCGTTCGAGTTGAGTGCCTTGATCTGCCTGGCGTTCAGCTGCCCTTCGGCCATATTTGCGACCCCGCTCCTAGATCCGCTCGATGATGGTGCCGGTGGACAGCGCGCCGCCGGCGCACATCGTGATCAGCGCGGTCGACTTGCCGGTCCGTTCCAGCTCGTGCAGCGCAGTCGTGATGAGCCGCGAGCCGGTGGAACCGACCGGGTGGCCCAGCGCGATGGCGCCGCCGTTGACGTTGACCTTATCCATGTCGGCCTTGTGCACCTGAGCCCAGGACAGCACAACCGACGCGAACGCCTCGTTGATCTCGACCAGGTCGATGTCGGCCATCGACATACGCGCCTTCTCGAGCACCTTGGCAGTGGACTGCACGGGGCCGTCCAGGTGGTAGTAGGTTTCGGCACCGACGTTGGCCTGCGCGATGATCCGCGCACGGGGCTTGAAGCCGAGGGCCTTGGCCTTGTCCTCGTCCATCCACAGCACCGCGGCGGCACCGTCGGAAATCTGCGACGAGGTGCCGGCGGTGTGGATGCCGCCCTCGATCACCGGCTTCAGCGCGGCCAGGCCTTCCAGGGTGGTGTCGCGCAGGCCCTGGTCACGGCTGACCAGGTTCAGCTCGGCGGTCGGCTGCTTGTTCTCGTCGATGACCGGCGCCTCGATGGGCGAGATTTCACGGACGAAGCGACCCTCGGCCCAGGCCTGCTTGGCCTTGGCCTGCGAGGCGAAGCCCAGAGCGTCGATGTCGGCGCGGGTGATGCCCCGGCGGCCCGCAATGCGCTCGGCTGCGTCGAACTGGTTGGGCAGGTCGATGTCCCACGACGCGGCGCGGGCACCACCGCCGTTGGAGCCCAGGGGCACGCGGCTCATGGCCTCGACGCCGCAGGCGATGCCGATGTCGATGGCGCCCGTGGCGATGAGGCCGGCGATCAGGTGGTTGGCCTGCTGGGCGCTGCCGCACTGGCAGTCGATGGTGGTGGCGCCGACATGCTCGGGCAATCCGGCGACCAACCACGACTGCCGGGTGACGTTGTTGCCCTGCTCGCCGTACTGCGTCACGCAGCCGCCGATGAGCTGCTCGATCTCGCCGGCGTCCAGGCCGGCCTTCTCGACGAGAGCTTTCTGCGTGGCGCCCAGAAGTTCGGTCGCGTGCAGGCCGGACAGCCAGCCACCTCGCTTGCCGATGGGGCTGCGAGTGGCTTCAACGATGACAGGATTACCCATGGGCTCAGGCTAGAACACGTTTCATTACTCTGACAAGCAACGATCGGGACATGCCTTTTATCTGCGGTGAAGGCGTGTTTCAATGGTCGCAACGCTGAACTAGAAGGATTTGTCTCGGAACCTGGTTCTGAGGCGTTGGATTCCCCGAGGAGACACCATGCCCTGCCCGATCCCGTCCGACTTCGACTTGCTGGACGCGAACCTGAACCTCCAAGGCCTGCCCATTGAAGAGTTGGCGGAGCTTCGTCGTTCCGAGCCGGTGCACTGGGTGGACGTGCCAGGTGGCACCGGTGGCTTCGGTGACAAGGGGTACTGGATCGTCACCCGCTACGAGGACGTCAAAGAGGTCTCGAAGCGCAACGACATCTTCGGCAGCGCACCCGACGGTGCCATTCCGGTGTGGCCGCAGGCCATGACCCGCGAGGCCGTCGACGTGCAGCGCGCGGTGCTGCTCAACATGGACGCCCCGCAGCACACTCGGCTGCGCAAGATCATCTCGCGAGGCTTCACCCCGCGTGCCATCGGCCGGCTGCAGGCGGAGCTGAGCGAGCGCGCCCAGAAGATCGCCGAGACCGCGGCCGCTTCCGGTACCGGCGACTTCGTCGAGCAGGTCTCGTGTGAGCTGCCGCTGCAGGCCATCGCCGGTCTGCTGGGTGTGCCGCAGGAAGACCGCGACAAGCTGTTCAACTGGTCCAACGAAATGACGGCCGGTGAAGACCCGGAGTACGCGCACATCGACCCGGCCGCATCGTCGTTCGAGCTCATTGCCTACGCGATGGGCATGGCCGCCGAGCGCTCGAAGAACCCGACCGAAGACATCGTCACCCAGCTGGTGCAGGCAGACATCGATGGCGAGAAGCTGTCCGATGACGAGTTCGGCTTCTTCGTGGTGATGCTCGCGGTGGCCGGTAACGAGACCACCCGTAACTCGATCACGCACGGCATGATCGCCTTCGCGCAGAACCCCGAACAGTGGGAGCTGTACAAGAAGGAACGCCCGGAGAGTGCCGCGGACGAGATCGTCCGTTGGGCCACACCGGTTTCCGCGTTCCAGCGCACTGCGCTCGAGGACGTGGAACTCGGTGGCGTGAAGATCAAGAAGGGCGAGCGGGTCGTCATGTCCTACCGCTCGGCCAACTTCGACGACGAGGTGTTCGAGGACCCGCACTCCTTCAACATCATGCGGACGCCGAACCAGCATGTCGGTTTCGGTGGCACCGGTGCGCACTACTGCATCGGCGCCAACCTGGCGCGCATGACCATCAACCTGATGTTCAATGCGATCGCCGACCACATGCCGGATCTGGCCTCGATCGGCGAGCCCGAGCGCCTGATGTCGGGCTGGCTCAACGGCATCAAGCACTGGCAGGTTGACTACACGGGCAAGTGCCCCGTTCAGCACTGACGGCAACTGAGCGAGTACCCCGGTAACACGAATCAAGGAGGATTCGGGTGGATTTCACACCGAGCCCGGAGCAGCAGGCTGTCGCCGACGTGGTGACGTCCGTGCTGGAGCGGGAAAACACTTGGGACGCACTGGTTTCCGGTGGCGTCGTGACGCTTGCGGTACCGGACCGGCTGGGCGGTGACGGGCTGGGACTGCTGGAGGCGGCCACCGCGCTGACCGAGATCGGCCGGCGTGGGACCACCGGACCGGCGCTGGCCACCATCGGGCTCGGTCTGGTTCCGCTGGTCGACCTGGCCACCGACGCACAGCAGGACCGGTACCTGGCGGGTATCGCGGCGGGCGCGGTGCTCTCCGCCGCCCTCAACGAAACCGGCAACCAGCTGCCCGAGAAGCCGTCGACCAGCTTCGCCGGCGGCAAGCTGAACGGCACCAAAATCGGTGTGCCGTATGCCGAGACGGCGCAGTGGCTGCTGGTCACCACCGACAGCGGTGTGGTCGTCGTATCGCCCAAGGCTGCCGGTGTGACGGTCGAGAAGACCCCGACCGCCAACGGCTCGGACGAATACGTCGTCACCTTCGCCGACGTCGCGGTGGCCGATGACGACGTGCTGGCCGGTGCCACCGTGGCTCGCGTGAACGACTTGGCGCTGGCCATGATCGGTGCCTTCGGTGCCGGTCTGGTGGCCGGCGCGCTGCGACTGACCGCCGACTACACCGCGACCCGCGAGCAGTTCAACCGTCCGCTGTCCACCTTCCAGACCGTGGCAGCGCAGCTGTCCGAGGTCTACATCGCCTCGCGGACAATCGGTCTGGTGTCCACCTCCGTGGTGTGGCGGCTCGCCGAAGGGCTCGACGCATCCGAGGACCTGGCGATCCTGGGCTACTGGCTGACGTCACAGGCGCCGCCGGCCATGCGGCTGTGCCATCACCTGCACGGCGGTATGGGCATGGACATCACCTACCCGATGGACCGCTACTACTCCTCGATCAAGGACCTGACTCGGTTGCTCGGCGGTCCGTCGCATCGTCTCGATCTGGTGGGAGCCTGAGATGTACATCGAACTGACCCCGGAACAGCGGGCGCTGCAATCCGAACTGCGGGAGTACTTTTCGACGCTGATCACGCCCGAAGAGGCGGCGGCGATGGAGACCGACCGGCACAACGAGGCCTACCGTGCCGTCATCAAGCGCATGGGCAGGGACGGCAAGCTCGGTGTGGGCTGGCCCAAGGAGTACGGCGGTCTGGGCTTCGGTCCGATCGAGCAGCAGATTTTCATCAACGAGGCCAACCGCGCCGACATCCCGCTGCCGATGGTGACCCTGCAGACCGTGGGACCCACCCTTCAGCTGCTGGGCACCGAGGAACAGAAGAAGAAGTTCCTGCCCGGAATCCTCGCCGGTGAAGTGCATTTCGCCATCGGCTACTCCGAGCCCGAGGCCGGCACCGACCTGGCGTCACTGCGGACCACCGCGGTGCGTCATGGCGACGAGTACATCGTCAACGGTCAGAAGATGTGGACCACCGGTGCGCATGACGCCGACTATGTGTGGCTGGCCTGCCGCACCGATCCGACCGCCGCGAAACACAAGGGCATCTCGATCCTGATCGTCGACACCAAGGACCCGGGCTACTCCTGGACCCCGATCATCCTGTCCGACGGTGCCCACCACACCAATACGACGTACTACAACGACGTGCGGGTGCCCGCCGACATGCTGGTCGGTGAGGAGAATGGCGGCTGGAAGCTGATCACCACGCAGCTCAACCACGAGCGTGTCGGCCTGGGTCCGGCGGGACGAGTGGCCGGCATCTACGAGCAGGTGCACGCGTGGGCGTCCGAGGCGGGCTCCGATGGTGTTGTCCCGCTGGACAACCCGGAGGCCAAGCGGCTGCTGGGGCAGATCAAGTCGATCTGGCGGCTCAACGAGCTGCTCAACTGGCAGGTCGCCTCGTCGGGCGAGAACATCGCCGTCGCCGACGCGGCAGCGACGAAAGTCTTTTCCACCGAGCGCATTCAGGAAGTCAACCGGCTGGCCGAAGAAGTGGTCGGACGGTTCGGTAACCCGGCCGACGCGCACACCGCCAAGGTGCTGCAGTGGCTGGACACCATTGCCAAGCGCAACTTGGTCATCACCTTCGGTGGCGGGGTCAACGAGGTCATGCGAGAGATGATCGCCGCGTCCGGCCTCAAGGTGCCGCGGGTTTCCCGATGAGCGCGTGCGCGAATCGCAACGACTTGGGCAAGGGAGGCCGCAATGTCTGATCTTCAGGCCGGCATCGACGCGATCGTCGCCGCCGGGCGCAGCAAGCCGACGCTGAGCCGGGATCCGGTGAACCAGCCCATGATTCACCACTGGACCGACGCGATCGGCGACAAGAACCCGATCTACGTCGACGAGGAGGCCGCCAAGGCTGCCGGGCACCCCGGCATCGTGGCGCCGCCGGCCATGATTCAGGTGTGGACCATGATGGGCCTGGGCCGCACCCGGTCCGACGACGATCCACTGGCCCGGATCATGAAGTTGTTCGATGACGCCGGGTATGTCGGCGTCGTCGCCACCAACTGCGACCAGAACTACCACCGCTATCTGCAGCCGGGGGAGCGGGTCAGCATCAGCGCAGAGGTGACCGACGTGGTCGGCCCCAAGCAGACCGCGCTGGGCGAGGGTTACTTCGTCAACCAGAAGATCCGTTGGCACGTCGGTGACGAGGAAGTCGCCGACATGGACTGGCGCATCATGAAGTTCCTGCCCGCGGGCAAGCAGGGCCTAGAGGTAGCTGAGAGCGGCTCGCTCCCAGCTGATCTCGACCCGGACAAGCTGATGCGCCCGTCGTCCTCGCGCGACACCCAGTTCTTCTGGGACGGCGTCAACGCGCATGAACTGCGGATTCAGAAGCGGCCCGACGGCTCGCTGCAGCACCCGCCGGTGCCGGCGATCTGGCAGGACAAAGATGCTCCGATCGACTACGTCGTCTCGTCGGGCAGGGGCACGGTGTTCAGCTACGTCGTGCACCACGCGCCGAAGGTGCCGGGCCGCAGCCTGCCGTTCGTCATCGCGCTCGTCGAACTGGAAGAGGGTGTGCGCATGCTCGGTGAGCTGCGCGGCGTCGAGCACGACGACGTGAAGATCGGAATGCCGGTCAGCGCAACATTCCTGGACTTCCCGGACAGCGACGTCAGTCCGGCGTGGACCCTCTACGCATGGGAGGCCGCAAAGTGACTGCCACTGTGAGCACCGCCGTGGGCACCAAGCTGCCCGAGCTCTCCATTTACGGCGACCCGACGTTCATCGTGTCGACGGCTATCGCCACCCGGGACTACCAGGATGTGCACCACGACCGGGACAAGGCGCAGGCCAAGGGCTCCAAGGACATTTTCGTCAACATCCTGACCGACACCGGCCTGGTGGGGCGTTATGTCACCGACTGGGCGGGCCCCAACGCCATCATCAAGTCGATCAAGCTGCGTCTCGGCGTGCCGTGGTACGCCTACGACACCATCACCTTCCGCGGTGAAGTCACTGCGGTCGAAGGCGACCTGGTGACGTTGAAAGTGGTGGGCAGCAACAGCCTTGGCGACCACGTCATCGCCACCTCGACTCTCACGATGGGAGGAGCCCAGTGAGCATCTCCGGTAAGGCGGCCATCGCCGGTATCGGCGCCACCGACTTCTCTAAGAACTCCGGACGCAGCGAAATCCGGCTGGCGGCCGAGGCCGTCACCGATGCGCTGAACGACGCGGGCCTCTCGCCCACGGACGTCGACGGTCTGGTGACCTTCACCATGGACTCCAATCTGGAGACCGCGGTGGCCCGCTCCACCGGTATCGGTGAGCTGAAGTTCTTCAGCCAGATCGGCTACGGCGGCGGCGCCGCGGCGGCGACAGTCCAGCAGGCCGTGCTGGCGGTGGCGACCGGCATCGCGGAATGCGTTGTGGCCTACCGGGCGTTCAATGAGCGCTCGGAGCACCGCTTCGGCCAGGTGATGACCGGTCTGACCGTCAACGCCGATTCGCGTGGTGTCGAGTACAGCTGGTCCTACCCGCACGGGCTGAGCACCCCGGCGGCCTCGGTCGCCATGGTCGCGCAGCGCTACATGCACGAATACGGCGCCACCAGTGCGGATTTCGGTGTCGTGTCGGTGGCCGACCGCAAGCACGCCGCCACCAACCCGAAGGCGCATTTCTACGGCAAGCCGATCACCATCGAGGATCACCAGAATTCGCGCTTCATCGCCGATCCGCTGCGGCTGCTGGACTGCTGCCAGGAGACCGACGGCGGCGTCGCGATCGTCGTCACCACGCCGGAACGGGCCAAGGACCTCAAGCAGCGTCCGGTGATCGTGGAGGCGGCCGCACAGGGTGCCGGCGAGGACCAGTTCACCATGTACTCGTACTACCGCGACGAGCTCGGCCTGCCCGAGATGGGTCTGGTCGGCCGGCAACTGTGGGGCCAGAGCGGCTTGACGCCCAATGACATTCAGACCGCGATCCTGTACGACCACTTCACGCCGTACACGCTGCTGCAGCTCGAAGAGCTCGGCTTCTGCGGCAAGGGCGAGGCGAAGGACTTCATCGCGAACGGTGCGATCGAGCTGGGCGGCAAGCTGCCGATCAATACCCACGGCGGCCAGCTCGGTGAGGCGTACATCCACGGCATGAACGGCATCGCCGAGGGAGTGCGCCAGCTGCGCGGGACGTCCGTCAACCAGGTGCCCGATGTCGAGCACGTGCTGGTCACCGCCGGCACCGGCGTCCCGACATCGGGTCTGATTCTGGGCTGACTCTCGTCGTGAGGTAGTCGGGTAGTCCTACTCATCCGGACGCGGGTCGTTCGGCGCGATGATGACGGCATGACCGAACCGCAGCGGGCGATGGTGGCCCGGCTCTCACAGGATGTCGCGGCGATATCCCACCACCTGGCCTGGGTGTCGGCCTGCCTCACCGAACTCGATCGGTCCTTGGCGCCACCGCAGCCGATGCCGCAGGCGGCCGCCTACGTTGCGCCGCAGCAATATTGGCAGCAGGCTCAGACTGCCCCGGCCGCGGTGACGCAGGCTCCACCAACGGCAGCGCCGTACCCGCAGCCGCAACAGGCACCGCAGCCGCAACCGCAGCCCGAGCGCTCGGACGGCTGGATCGGCAAGGCGCTGGCCGCGGCCGGTGTCGCGGTGACGCTCATCGGCGTCGTCCTGCTGTTGGTGCTGGCTGCGCAGGCCGGTCTGTTGCGCCCGGAGTTCCGCGTCGGCGCGGGGGCGGTTCTGGCGGCGGTTCTGGTGGCCGGGGCGACCCGACTCAAGACGCGTCCCGGCGGGACGGTCGGAGCGGTTGCCCTGGCGGCCACCGGCATCGCGGCGGCGTACATCGACGTTGTCGCGGCCACCACGATCTATGAATGGCTCTCTGCGCCAGTCGGTTTGGTGCTGGCCGCCGTGATCGGCGGCGGCGCTCTGACGCTGGCCCGGCGCTGGGATTCCCAACAACTCGCGCTCTTGGTGCTGGTGCCGTTGGCTGTGCTGGCCCCGGTGGTGGCCGACGGCGTCTCGCTGTTGCTCATCGGGTTCATGCTGGCCCTGTCCGCGGCGTCGCTGCCGGTGCAACTCGGCAAGGACTGGGTCTGGATGTACGTGGCCCGGACGGTGGTCTGCACATTTCCGTTGCTGGTGGCGCTGGCCGCGGCGTCCTTCGGCACCAACCGGAATCCGGCACTCGCTGCCGCCTGTGCGGCGGCCGCCGTCCTGGCCGTCGCCGGCGCGCTGATGTTGTTGTCCAAGACGACCAACCGTTCGCTGCTCGCGGCGGCGACCGCGGGCGGTGCGCTGCCGGTGTTGTTCGTCTCGGCGGTGGTCCGGTCGGCGGTCGCTGGGGCGATCATTGCCGCGGTGGCGGCGCTGTTCCTCGCGGTCGTGCTGCTCGGCGATCGGCTGCCGGGGGTGGTCGGTGCGGTGCAACGGATCTGGTCGGCCGTCTCCGCGGTGTGCGCGCTGTTCGCGGTGCTGGTGGCCTTCGACGGCAGGATCGGCGGCGCGATGCTGCTCGCCATGTCCGTCGTGGTGGCCGTGGCCGGCCGCCACGACCCGATCGCCCGGTGGGTGAGCGCCGGATTCGGAGCCGTCGGCGGTGCCGTCTATCTCAGCTACTCGCCGCCGGATCTGCTGTTCCGTGCTGTGGAACTCAGTACCCGCAGTGCCATCTCGACCATCGTGTCCAGCATCTTGGCGGTGGCGAGCGTGGTGGCCATTGTGCGGGCATGGACCGAACGACGCGACGATGAGGAAGTTCGGCTGATGTGGGCAGGCACGGTCGTCGCCGCCGCCTATGCATCCACGATGCTGACCGTCACGGCAGGGGTGCTGATCGGTGGCGTCAAAGCAGGATTCTTCGCCGGCCACATGGTTGCGACGATCGGCTGGATTGCCGTGGCGGCCGCGCTGTTCGGGTACGCGGCGCGCCGGCCGAAGGCCCAGCGGTCGTTGCCCATCGGCGGTGGCCTGGCGCTGGTGGCCGCCGCGATGGCCAAGCTGTTCCTGTTCGATCTCGGGACCCTGAACGGCATGTTCCGCGTGGCGGTGTTCATCGTCGTCGGCCTGGTGCTGCTGGCGATGGGAACTGGGTATGCCCGGATGCTGGCCCGGCAGGATCAGCCGAATCCGTAGCGGGCCGTGCCGATGACCGTCCGTCAGTTTGCGTCGGGTGCCTACCTCTCGGGGCGGTAGGCTCGAAGCGACGCGGTATGTCTGGGGAAGGGGGCCGTGTCTATGGGGATTCAGCCGGACAGCAGTCCGTTCGGTTCGCAGACCGTGACGGGGCCTGGGTGGCCGAACGTCAATGAGGAACAGCTCGAAGAAGCGGCTGCGCACTATACGAAGCTGGCCACGAAGATCACCGGTCACGTGGTGCCGCAGCAGACCAGTCAGTTGATGAACTTGACCGGTCAGTGGACCGGTGCTGGTTCGGTTGCCGCCGCCGGTGAGGCGACCACCATCATCGGGGGCCATGAGGCCAACGGCGCGCAGGCAGCGGCGATCGCCGCCAAGCTGCAGTCCATGGTGGCCGCGGTGATCAAGACCAAGAACCTGGTCAATGCTACCGCCGAGGAAGTGCAGCAGGAGTGCATGGCCCTGTCGGCGGCGCCGTTTCCGAACGTGCAGGAGCTGATTCAGAGCCGGATCAAGATGGGCCTGTCCCAGAACATCGCCGCGGTGACGGCCAGCGCCACCGAGGTGGCCAACTTCGTCGGCGCACCTCCGAGCATCCCGACTGCCGGCGTGCCGCCGCAGGTGGCCCAGACCGCGCAGAAGACAGCGGAGTCGGCGGGCAAGGGCGGCGATCAGATGGGCCAGATGATGGGCCAGATGATGCAGATGGCCGGCCAGCTCCCGCAGATGCTCGGGCAGTTGCCGCAGCAGGCAATGCAACCGCTGCAACAACTTTCGCAGCCGCTGCAGCAGTTGACCTCCCTGTTCTCCGGCGGCGGCCAGGGCAAGGCCGGTCTCGGCGCCTCACCGTTCGGCGCGTTCTCGAACCATCCGCTGGCCGGCGGTTCCGGGGCCGCCCACGGCGCGGGGTTGATGAAGGGCGGCATGCCCGGCGGCGGTGGCGGCGTGGGCGCGGCTTCCGTGCAGACGCCGTTACTGGCCAAGATGGTCGGCCCCGGTCCGGCTGGACCCGGGGTGATGCCGGCGAGCGCCGCGAGCGGTATGGGAGCAGGCGGTTTGGCTCCGGTCGCCGCCGCTGCCGGCGCGGGTGGCGCGATGGGTGCCATGGGTGGCATGGGGCACCGCGAAGGTGGCGGCGGGGGCCGCATCACCCAGCTGGCCGTGCCCGAAGCGCTGGACCACGGCTCATATGACGAAGACGTCGACGACGACTGGTGAGTTGAGTAGGGGGTAACTGATGAGTTCACCGTTGCAGACACCGGACAACATCAGCTGGAATGCAGCCTCGGTCGAGCTGCCCGAGATGCCGATGATCCAGCCTGGCGAGGACGCCATGAGCGCGACCATCGCCGCGGTGCTGCCGGCCATGGCCGCCGATATGACCGCCAACGTGGCCTCGTTGCAGGCCAAGGAGGGCATGTTCTCGGGCAAGGTCGGCATGGCCCAGTCGGCGTACGACAACGCCGACAGCAAGGGCGGGGAGGGCGTCGGCCAGATGGGCCAGATGCTCGGCCAGCTCGGTCAGATGGGTCAGCAAGCCGGTCAGATGGCCGGCCAGGGCGGTGGTCTGGGGCAGATGGGTCAGCAGGCGGGCCAGTTCGGCCAGATGATCCAGCAGGCCATGGGCAAGGGCGGCGGCAAGGAAGGCGGCATGCCGGGCGGCGAACCCGCGGCCGGCCAGCCCGGTGGGCCGGCCGGCGGCGGCGGTGCGCCCATGTCGCCGGAGCAGCGCCAGGCGCAGCAGGACGCCCGGGAGAACCAGCAGAACGACCGGCAGTCCCAGCAGGACGCGCGTCAGCAGCAGCAGGACAACCGGCAGTCCCAGCAGGACAACCGGCAGTCCCAGCAGGATGCCCGCGACTCCCGCCGGCATCCGTCCGCTCCGGCGCAGGCGGCACCTCCGGCGGCCGGACCCAGTGCCGGCTCGCACAACGCCGGTCCGGCGCCCGTCGCTCCGGTGTCCCCGCCGCCGCAGCGTGGCGGTGACGTCGGCCGTCAGATGTAGTTACGAAAGAACAAGCCAGACAAAGAAATTGGGGCCAGTCGCGATGATCGCGACTGGCCCCAATTCGTTGTTTCCTAAGAAGCCGGCGCCGGGGTCGGGGTGACCGGGGCG
The DNA here is from genome assembly GCF_058790275.1 of Mycobacterium sp. FW102-FHT13B02. Classification (NCBI taxonomy): domain Bacteria; kingdom Bacillati; phylum Actinomycetota; class Actinomycetes; order Mycobacteriales; family Mycobacteriaceae; genus Mycobacterium; species Mycobacterium sp. FW102-FHT13B02. The sequence goes on along the minus strand of NZ_JBYTCM010000006.1, from coordinate 32,119 downwards.
GCCAGAGCAGCCTGCTGGTTACCGGCCGGGGCGGCGGTGCCCTGACCCGCGCTGGACGCCGGCTGGCCGGCGATGGCCTGGCTCGGAGCCGGAGCCGGGGTCAGCGGAGCCTGCGAGACGGCGCCACCGGCGGTGGCAGCGGTGCCCGGGCCGCTTTCGGCGGCGGTCGGAACCGGAGCAGCTTCCGGAGCCTGGCCGGCGACCGGAGCGGTGGCCGGGGTGCCCGCCGGAACCTGGGCGCCGGCCGGGGCCGGAGCATCAGCGGCCGGGATGCCGGCCGGGGCCGGAGCAACCGCCGGGGTGCCCGCCGGGACCGGAGCATCAGCGGCCGGGGTGCCGGCCGGGGCCGGAGCAACCCCCGGAGTGCCGGCCGGGGCCGGAGTGCCGGCCGGGGTCTCACCGTTCGGGGCCGTGGCCGGGGTGCCCGCCGGAACCTGGGTGCCCGCCGGAGGCTGCGCACCCGTCGCGGCCGGAACAGTGCCCGCCGGGGTGGCGCCGGGCACGGCGCTGCCGAGACCGGCCGGCGCGGCTGCCGGGGCGGCAGCAGGAGCGGCGGCGGGCGCGGCAGCCGGGGCCGGGGACGGAGTCGCGGCCGGGGCAGCACCGCGGGCCGGAGCCGCGGCGGGAGCGGTCCCGGTGGTGGCTTCAGTGCCCTGCCACTTGATCAGGTCGCGGTCACCGTCGGCGTACACGACGCTGGTCGGAGCGGCACCCGTCACGTCGAAGTAGACCTTGCCCTTGGACTCTTGTCCTTCGGCGAGGCCGGCAGGGTTGATGCCCTGCGGGGTGGCGGCGCCCCACAGCACGCGGTAGTTCTCTCCGTCGGCCGCACGGGCATTCAGGTTCGGCACGAACGGCTGCGAGCTACCGCGCTCAGCCGAGTATCCGGCCGTCGCTTCCCAGAGCGTGCCGTTGATGTGCTCCGACAGCACGTCGGTGCTGGGCTTGAGGTTGCTGATTTCCCATTCCGCGACGGTGTTCCCGTTGACGAGCTTGCCGTCCTTGCCGAAGGCCACGGTGGTGGGAGCGGGCGCGACACCCGCAGGCTGGGTCGAGTCAGCCAGCGCGAATGGCGTGGCGATCAGGCCGAATGCGGCGGCTGCGCCGATCGCGATGGTGATCTTGCGGGTACTCATGATGAAGTGGCTCCTTTGTCTCCAAGTCGTCCGACGGGCGGCTTCCCCCACGGAAGTTGAGTCACGCGTAATTGGATAATTACTGACTACTACGAAAGCTAGCAGGTTAAGCGTCCGCTGTGGATAGAGACAGACGCCGCAGCGGCGACCCGACCGCTGGTCCTGGGTTGCCGGAATCGGCCGCTGAGAAAGCGGCCGATTCCGGATAAGTCCTGGTCAGGACGCGGTGAGCTCGATTCCGGCAAGCACGACGACGTTGTCCCGGCTTGGTGCCGTCAGCACGCCGGTGATTCGTTCACCGTCACGCCAAAGGTTGGCCTGCAAGGTTTCACCCGGAATGACGGTGCCCGCGAAGCGTGCGCCGTAGGACCGGACCCGTCCGGCGTCGCCGTCGAGCACGTTGTCCACGATGGCCTTGCAGCCGATGCCGTAGGTGCACAGGCCGTGCAGAATCGGGCGGTCGAAGCCCGCGGCCTTGGCGAACGCCGGGTCCGAGTGCAGCGGGTTGCGGTCGCCGCAGAGTCGGTACAGCAGTGCCTGCTGCGGCAGGGTGGGCAGCGCGATCTGCAGGTCCGGTGCACGGTCGGGCTCGGCTGCCGAGGCCGACGGGCCCCGGTCGCCGCCGAAGCCCCCCTCGCCGCGGGCGAAGATGGACCGCTTCTGCTTCCACAGGGGCGCGCCGTCCGTGGTGGTCACCGTGGTCTCCGACCAGATGACCGCGGCCTTGCCTTTGTCCCAGATTTCCGTGAACTTGGTGACGGCCCGGCCGGTGCCCGACGGCGGGATCGGCGCGGCGGGGTAGATGGCTTCGCTGGCGTGCAGCACGCGGCTCAGCTCGATGTCGATGCCTGGGAACTTGACCGTTGGCGCCTTGGTCTCGTGGAAGCTCTGCGCCACGTTGCCGAACGTCGGCAGGACCTGTGGCTTGTCGTCGATCAGATAGCGCAGCTCGCGCTCGCTCATCGGGTCGGCGCCGGCGCCCAGTCCCAGGTGGTAGAGCTGCACATCGCTGCTGGTCCAAGAAAAATCGACCGGCGGCAGCTCCGCCCCCAAGGCCTCATCGAGATTGATCGGCATGTCAGCCCTTTCCTGCCACGTGGAGTGCCGCCAGGTATCCGAACGTCATGGCGGGGCCGATGGTCCCGCCGGGGCCGGGGTAGGTGTGGCCCATCACCGGTCCGCTGGCGTTGCCCGACGCGTACAGGCCCGCGATCACCGAGCCGTCCTCGCGCAGTGCGCGGCCGTGGATGTCGGTGACGATGCCGCCCTTGGTGCCCAGGTCACCGGGCACCATCTTGGCCGCGTAGAACGGGCCGTGCTTGATCTCGCCCAGGTTGGGGTTCGGCTTGTTGGTCGGGTCGCCGTAGTACCGGTCGTAGGCGCTGTTGCCGCGGCCGAAGTCCTCGTCGACGCCACTGCGGGCGAAGCCGTTGAAGCGCTCGATGGTCTGGGTCAACGCGTCAGCCGGCAGATTGGTCAATTCCGCCAGTTCTTCCAGGGTGTCGGCCTTGACCACTACGCCGGCCTCGGTCCACTTCTTCGGAATGCGTTGTCCCGGTTGCAGACCCGCGAAGATGTAGCGGTTGCGGTACTGCTGGTCGAACAGCAGCCAGGCCGGCACGTTCTCGCCCGGTCCGTCGCCCTGGCCGTACTTGCCGCCGTACATGTGGTGGCAGGCCTCGACGTACGGCATGGATTCGTTCATGAACCGCTTGCCGTTCATGTTGACGATGATCGAGCCGGGGGAGTTGCGCTCGGACAGCGCGAACCACGGGCTGTCGGGCAGCGGCACCGTCGGGCCCCACCACGCGTCTTCCATGATCTCCATTGCGGCGCCCAGCTTTTCGGCGGCCAGGATGCCGTCGCCGGTGTTGGCCTTGGCGCCCACGGTCCAGTCGGTGGTGATCGGCTGGCGCTGGTACTTGGTGCGCATCTCCTGGTTGTGCTCGAAGCCGCCGCTACCGAGGATCACTGCGCGGCGGGCCCGGATCAGTTGCGGCTCAGCGCTTTCCGGTGCATTCATATCGCGGACATAGATGCCGCGGACGGCGCCGTCCTCATAGTAGAGGTCGGTCAGCGCGGTGTTCAGCTGCACCGGCACGCCGGCCTTCTGCAGGCCGATGCGCAGCGGTGCGATGAGGGCGCGCCCCATGCCGACCAGGTTCTTGCCGGTGGCGCCGGCCCAGGTGGCGCGGATGCCGACCTTGAGGCTGCGCAGCACGCCGCGCGGATGGCGCTTGAGCTGGTTGAGCCGGACGTAATCCTGTTGCATCACAACCATGTTCAGCGGCACCTTGCCGTACGCCGGCTCCAGACCGGCCTCATCGGCGCCGAGCTTCTTGGCGTTGAACGGCTTGGGCTCGACGGACCGTCCGCCGGCGCGGCCGCCCTCGGCCTCCGGGTAGTAGTCGGAGTAGTTGGGCACCCAGCACAGCTTCAGCGGCGAGTTCTTCAGCACGAACGACAGCATCTCGGGACCGCGCTGCAGATAGGTGTCGATCTTCTCTGCGGGGACCACGTCGCCGATGATCTTGTGCAGGTAGGTGCGGGCCGCTTCCGGGGTGTCCTTGACCCCCGCACGCTGCAGAATCTCATTGTTCGGGATCCAGACGCCGCCGCCTGACCGCGCAGTGGAACCTCCATAGTGTGGGGCCTTTTCAACGACTACTGTCGAAAGGCCCTGATGGGCTGCGGTGAGGGCGGCGACCATGCCGGCTGCGCCGCTGCCGACGACGACAACGTCGTACTCCTGTCCAGTCATGTAGAACACGTTATAGAATTGCCCGGCCTGTGGACAACTGCGCCGGTCCATGAAGTTAGGGGAATTCACGAATGCTGTCCGACAACGTGCGTGCCGAGCTCGCTGCCGCGCTGGCCCAAGCCGAGCGCAGCCGGGTCGCGATGTCGCCGATGACCGACACCTACGCCGACATCGACGTCGTTGACGCGTACGAGATTCAGCTGCTCAACATTCGTCAGCGTGTCGCAGAAGGTGCCCGCGTGGTAGGACACAAGGTTGGTCTGTCCAGTGAGGCCATGCAGAAAATGATGGATGTGGACGAACCCGACTACGGGCATCTCCTCGACGACATGGAGGTATTCGAGGACAAGCCCGTGCTGACCTCGAAGTACCTGTTGCCGCGGGTCGAGGTCGAGGTCGGGTTCGTGCTGGCCGACGATCTCCCCGGCGCCGGCTGCACCGAGGACGACGTGCTGGCCGCCACCGCGGCGTTCGCGCCGGCCATCGAGCTGATCGACAGCCGCATCGCCAACTGGCAGATCAAGTTGTGCGACACCATCGCCGACAACGCGTCCTCGGCCGGCTGGGTGCTGGGCAAGGAGCGTGTTTCGCCGAAAGACATCGACATCCGCGGCATCGATGCCGTGCTCAAGCGCAACGGCGAGGTGCTCGGTAAGGGCCGCAGCGACGCCGTGCTCGGCAACCCGGTGACCGCAGTGGCGTGGCTGGCCCGCAAGGTCGACCAGTTCGGCGTTCGGCTCAAGGCCGGTGACGTGGTGCTGCCCGGCGCCTGCATGCGGGCGTTCGATGCCACGCCGGGTGACGACTTCGTCGCCGAGTTCGCCGGACTGGGTTCCGTCCACCTGTCTTTCGCGTAGTGGCCGAAGTTTCTACAGATATTCGTCAATAGGAGTGAGCATGCCGTCCAAAGCGAGCGTCGCGATCGTCGGCTCGGGAAATATCAGTACTGACCTGCTGTACAAGCTGCTGCGGTCGGACTGGCTCGAGCCCCGCTGGATGATCGGTATCGACCCGGAGAGCGAGGGCCTGGCCCGCGCCCGCAAGCTCGGGCTGGAGACCAGCCATGAGGGCGCGGACTGGCTGCTGGCCCAGAGCGAGAAGCCGGACTTCATCTTCGAGGCCACCAGCGCCTACGTGCACAAGGCCTACGCGCCGCGGTACGAGGAAGCCGGCATCCGGGCCATCGACCTGACCCCGGCCGCAGTCGGCCCCGGCGTGATCCCGCCGGCCAACCTGCGGGCGCACCTGGATTCGATGAACGTCAACATGGTCACCTGCGGTGGCCAGGCCACCATCCCGATGGTCTACGCGGTGTCCCGCGTCGTCGACGTGCCCTACGCGGAGATCGTGGCGTCGGTGTCGTCGGCGTCGGCCGGCCCCGGCACGCGCGCCAACATCGACGAGTTCACCAAGACCACCAGCGCCGGCGTGCGCGACATCGGTGGGGCCAAGGACGGCAAGGCCATCATCATCCTGAACCCGGCCGACCCGCCGATGATCATGCGCGACACCATCTTCTGCGCCATCCCCGAAGATGCCGATCACGCCGCCATCACACAGTCCGTCAAGGACGTGGTCGCCGAGGTGCAGACCTACGTGCCCGGCTACCGGCTGCTCAACGAGCCGCAGTTCGACGAGCCGTCGATGGTCAACGGTGGCCAGCACGTCGTCAGCATCTTCGTCGAGGTGGAGGGTGCGGGCGACTACCTGCCGCCCTACGCTGGAAATCTGGACATCATGACGGCTGCGGCCACCAAGGTGGGCGAAGAGATCGCCAAGCAACTCGTGGAGGTTAAGGCATGAGCACCGCACTCGAACCCGGAGACATCTTCTTCGATGCCGCGTGGGACGTCCGGCTGACGGACACCTCGCTGCGCGACGGCTCGCACCACAAGCGTCACCAGTTCACCGGCGACGAGGTTCGCGCGATCGTCGGCGCGCTCGACAACGCCGGCGTCCCCGTCATCGAGGTCACGCACGGCGACGGCCTCGGTGGCTCGAGCTTCAACTACGGGTTCTCGAAGACCCCGGAGCAGGAACTCATCAAGATCGCGGCCGACACCGCGAAGAACGCCAAGATCGCGTTCCTGATGCTCCCTGGAGTGGGGACCAAGGAGGACATCAAGGAAGCCCAGGGCAACGGCGGCTCGATCTGCCGCATCGCCACCCACTGCACCGAGGCCGACGTCTCGATCCAGCACTTCGGTCTGGCCCGCGAACTGGGCCTGGAGACCGTCGGCTTCCTGATGATGAGCCACACCATCTCCCCGGAGAAGCTGGCCGCGCAGGCCCGCATCATGGCCGACGCCGGCTGCCAGTGCATCTACGTCGTGGACTCCGCGGGTGCGTTGGTGCTCGAGGGCGTCGCCGACCGGGTCTCGGCGCTGGTCGCCGAATTGGGATCGGATGCTCAAGTTGGATTTCACGGACACGAGAATCTCGGTCTGGGCGTTGCCAATTCGGTCGAGGCCGTACGCGCGGGTGCCAAGCAGATCGACGGCTCGTGCCGCCGGTTCGGTGCCGGTGCGGGCAACGCGCCGGTCGAGGCGCTGGTCGGGGTGTTCGACAAGATCGGCGTCAAGACCGGCATCGACTTCTTCGACATCGCGGATGCCGCGGAAGAGGTTGTCGCCCCGGCGATGCCGGCCGAGTGCCTGCTGGACCGCAATGCGCTGGTGATGGGCTACGCGGGCGTGTACTCCAGCTTCCTCAAGCACGCGGTGCGACAGGGCGAACGCTATGGCGTGCCGGCACACGAGCTGTTGCTCCGCGTCGGCCAGCGCAAGCTGATCGGTGGCCAGGAAGACCAGCTGATCGACATCGCGCTGGAGATCCAGCGGGAGCGGGCCGAGGGCAAGGCCTGACCAAGGAGCAAGAACGCCGGCCGTCCCGCAAGGGGCGGCCGGCGTTTTGGTAGCCGGGTCAGCTGGTGACGGCGTCCGCCGCGGTCGCGCAGCGTGCCACCAGTTCGGCCAGCGCAGCCGGCAGCCGGTCGGCGATGGCCTGCGGATCCTTGACCTGGTCGGTGCAGGTGAGCACACAGATCTGCATGCCGCCCTGGTAGCTCCAGCCGGTGATGTTCATGCCCATCGGGAAGACCAGCGGGCCGCTCGAGATCAGCTTCTCGACCGGGGCGCCGCCGAAGTACAGCGGGTGCTGCGGGCCACGCATGTTCGACGCGATCATGCTGAACATCGGCCGCTTCTTGACCTGTGCGCCGATGGTCGGCAGCACCCGGGAGTACACCTTGAAAAGCGGCCAGTACTCCATCCAGTCGTGCTGCAGCCAGGCATCGCGCTCGCTCTGCACCTCACGGGCGGTGGCGGTGTTCGCCGAGATGGTCTTCAACCGCTCCGCCGGATCGGCGATGTTGGTGGCGAGCTCGACGTTCCACCGGGCCACCTTGTTGCCCCAGCGGTCGCCGTCCTGCGGGCGCATCGACACCGGCACTACGGCGGTCATGGTGTCGTCGCCGACGGGCCCGCGCGCGGCCTGGTATTCGCGAAGGGCGGCGCTGCACAGCGCCAGGAAGACATCGTTGGCGCTCACCCCGAACGCCTTCGACACCCGCTTGATCTGGTCCATCTCGACGTCGACGAAAGCGAAGCCGCGGTGCGCGGTCAACGGCTCGTTGAACGGCAGGGCCGGCGCGATGAAGGCCTCGGCATAGCCGGGCTTGCCCGCCTTCTGCCGGTGCCGGATGGTGCGGGTCACCTTGGCCGTGCGGGCCAGGACTTTCGGGAACTTGATGAGCGACCTGACCTGCTGACGCGCCACCATCGGGAACCATTGCGCGGCCGGCGGGCGGTGCTCGTCGGGCGCCGGGTGGCTCGAGGGTTCGGGTAGCCGGTCGGCAGGGTCCTGGCTGTAGAACTGCTCGAGCAGGTTCAGCGACGCCACGCCGTCGGCCACCGCGTGGTGGATCTTGAGCACGAGAGCGACGCGGCCGTCGGCCAGGCCGTCGATGTACCACAGCTGCCAGGCTGGGCGGTCCCGATCGAGTGGCTCTTCGAAGAGTTTGGCGATCTCCGCGCCCAGCTCGCGGTCAGTGCCGGGAGCGGCGGCCGTCGCGCGCTTCATGTGGTAGTTCAGATCGCCCCGGGCGCGGGTGATCCACCATGGCCGGCCGGCGCCGAATCGCGGGGACAACAGCTGCCACTGCAGGGGCTCGACGCGATCGACGAGGCCGGGCAGCGCGGCCCGCACGGCGTTGAAGGTGATGGTTTCGTGGCCCTGGGCCGGATCGAGCACGACGGCCTTGATGGTGTGCTGCGGTTGGACGGCGCTCTCCCATGCCAGGAAGCTGTTGTCCTCGCCCGATAAACGTCGCATACCTCACTATGAAGCCGAAACTGTGAGCCGGCGGAGTTGTTGTCTCGTTGATCGGGAACTACCTCTGAATTTCGGGTGGTACCCCGTTTAGCGTGCTCACCATGCGCTGAGTCGGCGTCGCGACGCGGAGCTCGAGGGGCTCCGCCGGATCCGGGTCAGCACGATGGGGAACGGAGTAGGGACATGCAACTGAGGAACAGCCGGGTCCTGGTCACCGGCGCCAGCCGCGGTCTGGGCAGGAACATCGCGCAGGCGATGGCCCGGCGCGGAGCCGAGGTCGCGCTCGTCGCCCGTAACGCCGAGCAGCTCGAAGAGCTGGCAAAAGAGCTGGGCGGCAAGGCATATCCCGCCGACCTGATGGATCCGGCAGCGGTCGAAGCGCTGATCGGCCGGGTGGAGGCCGACGGGCCCGTCGACGTCATCGTCAACAACGCCGGTGTGGACTGCGTCGGCCGCTTCTACCAGGCGTCGTCCCAGGACGTGCGAGACCTGTTGCAGGTCAACCTGATTGCCCCCATGGAGTTGTGCCGCCAGGTGATGCCGCTGATGATGAAGCGCGGTCGAGGCCACATCGTCAACGTCTCCTCGATGGGTGCCATCTCCACAGGCCCGGGCGTCACCCTCTATGGCGCGTCCAAGGCCGGGCTCAGCCATTTCACCGCGGGCATCCGTTCTGAGCTGCGGGGCAAGCCGGTGCACACCACGCTGGTGCAGATCGGTGAGGTCAAGACCGACATGATCGACCACATCCGGTCGTTCGGGCCGGCGCGCCGCACCATCGAGCGGTCGCTGAAGTTCCGGATGATCCCGCAGGAGCCGCTGGACGCCGACACGGTCGCCGAGGCCATCGCCGACGCCATCGAGAAAGCGAAGAAGCACGTCATCCTACCCAAGCGCATTGCGGCCATGGCCTACCTCACCGAGACTCCGCGCCGGGTCTCGGAGCTCATGCTCACGGGCATCGACCAGGACGGCGACTAGTCATGGGTGGGCGGGCGGGAGGCACAGTGGATCTGACGGGCAAGGTCGCGATCATCACGGGCGCGGCTCGTGGTCAGGGTGAGGCCGAGGCGCGGCTGTTTGCCGCCCGCGGCGCGAAAGTGGTGCTCACCGACGTCCTGGTCGAAGAAGGGGAGGCGGTCGCCGCGTCCATCGGCGCCGCCGCCCGCTTCCAGCGCCACGACGTCGGTAACGAAAGTGATTGGCGGACAACGATCGAACTGGCGTTGAGCGAGTTCGGCCGGATCGACGCGCTGGTCAACAACGCGGCGATCTGCACCGTCGAACCCCTGATGGACCACACCGCCGAGTCGTGGGAACGGCAGTTGCGGGTCAACCTGATCGGGCCGTTCCTCGGTACTCGCGTTGTCGTCGAACCGATGCGCGCGAACGGCGGTGGCTCGATCATCAACATCTCGTCGCAGGCCGGCCTGCAGGGGCTGGCCGGGTACAGCGCGTACGGCGCCTCCAAGTGGGGCCTGCGCGGCTTCTCGAAGGTGGCCGCAATCGAGTTGGGGCCCATGGGTATTCGGGTCAACACCGTCTACCCCGGCATGATCGACACCCCGATGGTGGCGCACCTGCCGATCGAACGTGGCCTCGGCGGTCACCCGGGCGCACCGCTGACGCGCGTCGGGTTGCCCGACGAAGTCGCCGAGGTGGTGGCATTCCTGGCGTCGGACGCGTCGTCGTACATGACGGGCGCGGATCTCGCGGTCGACGGCGGCGCGAGCGCGGGCCGGATTCCGGTCGTCCCCGCCGAGCCGCAGTAGACGCAACGAGCGACTTGTCAGACTTCCCGGGCAAGATGGGCGCATGGTCGGGGACGAATCCACGCTGGCGCCGGATCGGCGGCGCCGGGCCGGGTCGATGGAGCTGTTGCTCGTCGGCCTGATCGGCCTGGCGCTGTCAGGTTCGTGGGTCAGCGGTCTGCTGACCGACCACGCGCGCCTGGCGACGGCGGCCACGGTGTTCTGTGGGGTGTTCGTGCAGGCCTTGCCCTTCCTGGTGCTGGGCGTCATCGTCAGTGGCCTGGTGGCTGCGTATCTCACCCCGGAACGGCTCGCCCGCTGGTTGCCGCGCCGCCCGGCGCTCGCAGTGGCGGTGGCGGGCATCGGCGGTGCCGCGCTGCCCGGGTGCGAGTGCGGGTCGGTGCCGGTGGCGCGTCGGCTGTTCAGCCGAGCGACGGCCGGGGCGGCCCTGACCTTCATGCTGTCGGCGCCGGCGATCAACCCCGTGGTGCTGGTGGCGACGGCGGTTGCGTTCCCCGGGCAACCGCAGATGGTGGTGGCACGCTGCGCGGCCTCGCTGCTCACCGCGGTGGTGATGGGCCTGCTGTGGCAGCGCTGGGGCCGCACCGAATGGGTGACGCGGTCGCTGCCCGCGCATCACGACGAGGACGCGTCCCGGTTCACCGTGTTCACCGAGGCGGCCCGGCATGACTTCCTACAGTCCGCGGCCTATCTGGTGATCGGCGCCGGCGCGGCGGCCGTACTGCGCGCCGCCGTCCCGCCGTGGGTGTTCGAGCACGTCGCCGGCAACCTGGTGGTGGGCGTCGTCACCATGGCGTTGCTGGCTGTGGTGCTGGCGCTGTGCTCGGAGGCCGACGCGTTCGTCGCGGCCAGCCTGACCATGGTCCCGCTGGTGCCGCGACTGGTGTTCCTGGTGGTCGGTCCGGCAGTGGACGTCAAATTGTTCGCGATGCAGGCCGGGGTGTTCGGCCGGCCGTTCGCGGTGCGTTTCGCGCCGGTGACTCTGGTGGTGGCGACCGCCTGCGCGACGGCCGTCGGACTGCTGCTGCTCGGGGGCGCGCAATGAGTCGGGAAACGCAGAACATCCTGGTGCTGCTGATCGGGCTGAGCACGGGGCTGATCGCGGTGAAGGGCACCTACCTGAACTTCGTGAAACCGGCGCTGCTCCCATGGCTGCTCGTGGCGGCCGTCCTGCTGGTGGTGCTGGCCGCGGTGTGCCTGGTGCGCGACCTGCGCCGCGGACCGCCGAGTGGCCATCACCACCGGGGGTCGCTGGCGTGGCTGCTGCTCATCCCGGTGGCGCTGACCGCGTTCGTCACCGTGCCGCCGATGAGCGCCGTCGGCGCCGAGACGGTCACCGCGGCGATCGCGCCGCCGAAACGGGCTTTCCCGCCGCTGCCGGCCGACGGCGCGGTGTCGTTGCCGGAGGTGGTGTTGCGGGCGGCCGCGGATTCCACGAAAAGCCTTGAGGGACGGACCATCACCGTCACCGGATTCACCATGGGTGACGATCTGGCCCGAGTCGTCATCGTGTGTTGCGCCGCCGACGCGCAACTGGCGCGCATGCACCTCACCGGCGCGGTCGGTCCGCACCCGAATGACACCTGGCTGAAGGTGCGGGGCAAGGTGATACCCGGGTCGTCCAGCCCGTCCACGAATTTCGTCCCAACCATGGAAGTGACAAGTGCCGACCCGATTCCCAAGCCCCGCAACACCTACGCGTACTGACGCGCAGGCCCTGCTCGAACAGCTCGCCGGCCCGGAGGCCGTCCTGCGCGATGACCAGTGGGTGGCCATCGAGGCGCTCGTGGTGCAGGGCCGGCGGGCGCTGGTGGTGCAGCGCACCGGGTGGGGCAAGTCCGCGGTGTACTTCATCGCGGCCAAGCTGCTGCGGGCTGCCGGTCGCGGTCCGACGGTCATCGTCTCGCCGCTACTGGCGTTGATGCGCAACCAGGTGGCTGCTGCCGAACGTGCGGGCGTCCGAGCTGCCACGATCAACTCGAGCAACGTCACCGAATGGGACGACGTGCACCAGCGCGTCTCCGCCGGCGACCTCGATGTGTTGCTGGTCAGCCCGGAACGATTGAACAATCCCGACTTTCGCGATGCCGTATTGCCGGCACTGGCCGCCGACGCCGGGCTGGTCGTGGTCGACGAGGCACACTGCGTCTCCGACTGGGGCCACGACTTCCGTCCGGACTACCGCCGCATCCGTACGCTGATCGGCGAGTTGGGTTCAGGCATACCGGTGCTCGCGACCACCGCGACCGCCAACGACCGCGTGGTGCAGGACGTCGCCGCGCAATTAGGCGTCGGCGGTGCCGACAATGGGCCGGGTGGCGGTGGGGGCACTCTGGTGCTCCGCGGCGGACTGGACCGGGAGTCGCTGCGTCTGTCGGTGGTGCAGGCCGGGGGGCCCGCGCAACGTGCGGCATGGCTTGCGGCGCATCTGGATTCGCTGCCCGGCTCCGGCATCGTCTACACCTTGACGGTGTCGCAGGCCCACGACATCGCCGCGTTGCTGCGCGAGCAAGGGCACACCGTCGCGTCGTACACCGGCTCCACCGAGGCCGCCGAACGCGAACAGTTGGAAGCCGACCTGCTGAGCAACCGGGTCAAGGCGCTCATCGCGACCTCGGCCCTGGGCATGGGGTTCGACAAACCGGACCTGGGCTTCGTCGTGCACCTGGGTGCGCCGTCATCACCCATCGCGTACTACCAGCAGGTCGGCCGCGCCGGTCGCGCCACGTCCAGCGCCGAGGTGATCCTGCTGCCAGGCAAGGAGGACGCCGACATCTGGCGGTACTTCGCGTCCGTGGCCTTCCCGTCGGAAGCCTTGGTGCGCAAGGTGATCGGTGAGCTCGAACCGGACCGGGCGCTGTCGACCGCGGCGCTGGAACCGCTGGTCGACCTGAACCGCTCCCGGTTGGAGATGGTGCTCAAGGTGCTCGACGTCGACGGCGCGGTACGCCGGGTCAAGGGCGGGTGGATCAGTACCGGCGAACCGTGGTCGTACGACGAGGAGCGCTACCGGAACCTGGACGCCGCGCGGCAACGCGAGCAACAGGCGATGTTGGACTACCAGTCGACGACCGAGTGCCGAATGGTGTTCCTGCGCAGCCAACTCGATGACCCAGAACTCGACGGCAATGGCTGCGGCCGGTGTGACAACTGTGCCGGTGCGCGCTACACCGCCGATGTCGACGCGGGGGCGGCTTCAGCGGTGCGAGACCAGCTGATGCGACCCGGCGTGGAGATCACCGCACGCAAGCAATGGCCAACGGGTTTGGGTTCCTTGGGGATTGGGCTCTCGGGCCGGATTTCCGGCGGGGCCGAGCCGGGCCGCGTCATCGGGCGGCTGACCGACCTCGGCTGGGGTGCGCGCCTGCGTCAACTGCTCGACAGCCCTGACGGCGAGGTGCCCGACGCCGTGGTGCAGGCTGCCGTCGCGGTCCTGAAGGCCTGGGACTGGGATACGCGTCCCGTGGCGGTGATCGGCCTGGATTCCGAGGGCCACCCGCAGCTCATCGGCTCGTTGGTCAACCGGCTGGCGGAACTGGGTCGGCTGCAGAACTTGGGCACGCTGCACTACCGGCCGCAGCGACGGCGGGTGACGGCCGCCAACTCCGCGTATCGAGTTGCGGCGCTGGTGGATTCGTGGGAGGCGCCCGCGTTGGACGTCACCGGACCGGTGCTGCTGGTGGACGATCTGGTGGACACCGGCTGGACCATGACGATGGCGACCCAGGCGCTGCGCGGCGCCGGGGCACCCGCGGTGCTGCCCTTCGCGATCGCAGCGGTCAGCTGAGCCGCCCGGGCCGGTGCCGACGGAGTGCCAGTTGGTCGACCACCCCGTCGACAGCCCGTAGTTGGATATCGCCGCGGCGCACTGTGTCCCACTGGGCACGGGTCATGGTGAACTCCAGCATGGTGTCGAGGACACCGCGCCGCGACTGCCGCGACGATCCGGCCTGCGTATAGGGCAGCGACCGCGTAACCCCGAGCGACGCCGCGTTGTCGTGCCACGCGGCGGTGCGCGCCAGGTCGGCGTCGAATCCGGTGAAGATCAGGTGCAGCGCGGCCGCGCGCATCTCCCTGCCGAGGCCCTGTCCCTGATAGCGACGCCCCAGCCAGGAGCCGGTGGACGCGATCCGTCGAGCCGGAAAACCGTCGGCGGTCACTGCGCACACGCCGACGGGATCGCCGTCGACCATCACGGCCATCGGTATGTCCCAATGCTCCGTCGACACCTCGGCGCGGGTCTGCCGGAAGTACTTGACGGTGTTGCGCTCCAGCTCGGGGGAGACCGCGTCGGTCCACGGGACCGCGAACGGCATGGTGGCCGGGTCGTGGATGCCCTCGGCTGCCAGCTGGGCCAACTGGTCGGCGTGGTTGTCGGTCACGTGACACAGTCGCAGGCTCGGAGTGATCACCTCCAGTTCGGCCAGCGGCCACCGCGAATGCTGCATGCCCAATACCAACACACTCGCGTCAATCCGGGAAACGAATATCCTCCGGCCTCAAGTGCCCTGACCAGTGGCTTTGACGGGCTTCTCCGGTGTGGTTGGCGTCAATTCGGCCGGGTGCCGGTGGTCTGGTAGATGATGCGGTCCGCGATCTCGACCACGTGGTCGGCAAAGCGTTCGAAGTAACGGCTGAGCAGCGTGACCTCCACCGCAGCGGCCGTGCCGTGGCGCCAGTCCGGGTGCATCACAATGGCGAACAGGCGCTTGTGAATGGCGTCCATCGCTTCGTCCTCGGTGCCGAGCTGTGCCGCTCTTTCCGAATCTTCTTCGAGCACAATATGTTTCGCCTCAAAAGCCAATTCCGCGGCGATGCGGCCCATCTCGGTGAAGTGGCCGCGCACTTCGGCGGGTACGGCAGCCTCAGGGTGGTGACGGCGCCCGATCTGGGCGATGTGCGCTGCCAAGGCCCCCATGCGCTGGAGATCGGCCACGGTTCGCAACGTGCTCACGACGGCGCGCAGGTCACGGGCCACCGGAGCCTGGCGGGCCAGGATCGTGAAGGCCTCCGCTTCCAGGGCAGCGGCACCGTGATCGATCTCGTGCTGGCGATCGAGAACCTGTTCGGCCGCTTCCACGTCAGCGTGCAGTAATGCGCCGGTGGCCAGCTGCATCGTTGTCGCAGCGAGTTCGCACAATCCGGCGATACGGTCGTTGAGAGCGTCGAGTTGCTCGTGGAAAGCTGTCCGCACGGGCCATCAGCATAGAACGTCGACGGCGATTTTCATGACGGCTGTATTAACTATCAGCAAACTCGACTCGCAAGGCCTGGCGGATGGGCTGGGGATGCGGCGGCTGTGGTGGCTGTTCCCGCGGGCTGTGTGGAGCTAAGACGACGGGGCTGCCATTGCCCTCGGCGAGTCCTGATGAACTGCAATTTTGTCCGCTTGCGTAACACCAGCACCGTAGTGAGCGAAGTACCTCCAGAGGCCGGGGTAGATCGATGCGGCCGGAACCAAGGAGGACTCCATGACTCGTGCCGTTACTTTCGGCCGTTCCACTCTCGGCTTCATTGCCCTGGGAGCCGCCTGCGCAGCGCTGGCCACCCCCCAGGTGCACGCTGATCCCGTGAGCCCGACGTCCCCGACCACCACGACCACTGTGGCCCCGGCCGCCACCGTCGCCGACTGCAGCACCGCGACGCTGGCCAAGACCATCAGCTCGGTCACCCTGCAGCTGTCGGACTACTTCGCCGCGCACCCGGATGCCGACAGCTCGCTGCTCGATGCCACCCGCCAGCCGGCGTTCACCGCCATGAACCAGTTCGACAGTTACTTCAAGGAGCACCCGGACCAGGCCGACGCGCTGCGCGGCATCCAGGCTCCGCTGGCCGCGTTCAAGGACCGCTGCGGCCTGCAGGTCGCGCCGACCGACGCGCTGGCCGTCCTCAACGGGGTTTAGTGATCACCCGCCGAACGTGAGCGAATGTGTCAATCCGGCAATGGATTTCGCACACAAGCTCACGTTCGGCCGGGCTGGGAGCCACCGAGCTGCGCCGTGAGCGTCGCAGCCGCGGCTACCAGCCCACGAGCCCGTTTACCGATCTCGGCGTCGGTCAGCGCACGACCGATCTGCAGCGACAGCACCATGGCCTGTCGTTGGTGATGGTCGAACACCGGCGCGGCGATGACGCTGATGTCGTGCTTGGTCCGCCCACTGGCCTCGCTCGGCAGGTACACCCGTTCGCCGATGTCGGAGACGAGTTCGCCCAGCAGCACCCGTAGTTCGTCGGGCAGGTTGCTCGACATGCCGGCCATCATGGCGTACAGCCGCCGCCCGCCCGGTGTCAGTCGTTCCACGAGATAGCCCGATTCGCGGCACTCGGCGATCACCCGCTCCAGCCGCGCGCTGTCGGTGCGCAGCGGAATCGTCGGCTCCTTGGCCAACCAGTCGCGCACCGCGCGTTCGTCCCACAGCACGAACATGAGGCCGACCGGTGGGGCGAACGGATAGCTCTGCCCGACCTGCACCGGCTCCGGACTGCCGTGCGGTGCAACGAGTTCCAGCAGCGTGATGCGGTCGTCGACCACTGCCGACAGTGCCGCTGTGGCATTGAACGCCTCGGAGAGCCGGCGCAGCTCTGCCCGTGCGGCCGGACTGATCCGCATGGACTCCTGCGCGGTGTGGCCAAGAGTGATCAACCGCGGCCCCAGCCGGTAGGTCTTCTCGGCCGCATCGCGCACCAGATAGCCGGCGTCGGCGAGTGTGGTGACGATGCCCAGACAGGTGGGCTTGCTGAGGTTGAGCCGGCGCGCCAGCTCGGACAGCCCGAACTGTTCCTGGGGGTGACTGGCCAGGAAGTCCAGCACCGCCACGACGCGGGCGGTGGGCGGCGACGCGCGACCGGTGTCAGTCATGGCAAGGAATGTACGACATCGGTCCAAATATGGACCGTGACGGCGGGCTGCTCTCCGCAGGCCGGCGCGTCTTCCACACCGTCGCGCGAAAAAGTGTCCCATCCCCGCCGAGCGCGCCTCTTACCTGTGCGGGTTCAGATCGGCCCGCTTCGACAGAGGAGCAACAATGACCACTTCGACCAATTGGTACCAGCTGCCTGCCGCAGTGCGCATCGGCGCGAACGCCGCCCTCGGTCTGGCCGTGGCCGCGCTGGTGGCGGCGATCTATTACCCGGCCGGACCGTCGTCGCATGTCGTACTGACGACGGCCGCCGTCGTGTCTGTGGCGATGGTGTTCGCGGCGTTCTGGGGTGAACACCTGCTGCGCCGGGATTATGGCTCGGCCGCGCAGTACGGCGAGTTCGCGGCTGCGCTGAGGTCCGGCCGGCTACCGGCGCGCATCGAACCGGCGGCGTGGCGCGGGTGGCTGGCACGCAGTCGCACGCTGAACCTTCAGCGCATCGGTGCCGTGGCGCCGCTGGTGGTTTTCGGGCTGGTGCCGGCGCTGCGGGTGCCGACGACGGCGCATCTGGTGATCGCCGCTGTACTGGCCGCGCTCGCGGTGTGGTCGGTCGTGAAGTGGCACGTCGAGCGGCGGCACATCGCCGTGCTGACTGCGGCGGTTGAAGAGCGCGCGGCCGGTCGGTGACGGCCTGCGGTGGGCGTCCTGCGGCATTGACGGCGACTGCAACACGTTCTACTCTTCAGTCGGAATATCTACCGATGCGTTCCAATATTGGAACGGAAGGGTGCGCCGTATGTTCTCGCAGTCGTTCGTCGATGCCGTCGCCGAGGCCGAGCGCCTCGTTGCCGCGGCGCCGTTCATCGAAACCGAGGCCGACCTGCTCGAAGGCCTGCAGTACCTCGCCGGCTGTATCGCGTCGTGCACGCACGTCGCGTTCGACTTCGACAAGGACCACCCGTTCCTGCACAGTGGCACCGGCCCGTTCGAGAAGATGGGCCTGGACAATCCCGACACCATGTACTTCGGCACCCGCGTGCAGGCCGGCCATGAATACGTCGTCACCGGGCGGCGCGGCACCACCACCGACGTCAGCTTCCAGCTGCTCGGAGGCGAGTACACCGACGCCAACGTGCCGGACAGCGAGACCGCGTTCGACGATCGCAAGCTCGACATCGCCGAGGACGGCACATTCGAGTGGCGGTTCACACCGGCCACGCCGGCACAGTTGGTAATCCGCGAGGTCTACAACGACTGGTCGGCGCAGCGTGGTTGCTTCGCCATCTCCCGCACCGACACCGCGGGCACCGCGCCGGAGCCGCTGACCCGTGAGCTCATCGAAAAGCGGTACGCCGTCGCCGGGAAGCAGCTGGTGCAGCGCGTCAAGACCTGGCTGCAGTTCCCGAAGTGGTTCTACGACAACCTGCCGGTCAACACCCTGACCGCGCCGCGGCTGACCCCGGGTGGGCTGGCCACGCAGTACTCCGCCGTCGGGCACTATGAGATGACGCCGGACCAGGCCATGGTCATCACCCTGCCGGTGTCGGACGCGCCGTACCTGGGCTTCCAGCTGGGCAGCCTCTGGTACATCTCGCTGGACTACATCAACCACCAGACGTCGCTGAACGGCACTCAGGCGCAGGCGGATCCGGACGGCAAGATCCGGATCGTGGTGTCCGAGAACAACCCTGGCGTGGCCAACTGGTGCGAGACGTTGGGCCACGCCAAGGGCTACCTACAGTTCCGCTGGCAGCGGGTGTCCCGCGAGCTGACGGCCGAGGACGGGCCGACGTGCGAGGTCGTCGACCTCGATGAGGTGGCGTCGAAGCTGCCGTTCTATGAGAGCAACAAGATTTCGGACGAGGACTGGCGCGCGCGGATTGCGCTGCGGCAAAAGCTGATTGGCGAAAGGATGGTGGGCTGACCGTGAGCGGGCTGCTGACAAGCAAGGTAGTGGTGATCAGCGGTGTCGGACCTGGACTCGGGAAGACGCTGGCCCGCCGATGTGCCGAGAACGGCGCGGACGTGGTCCTGGCCGCCCGCACGGTGGAGCGTCTCGAGGACGTCGCCAAAGAGGTGACGGCGCTCGGCCGCCGCGCACTGGCGGTGGGCACCGACATTACCGACGAGCAGCAGGTCGCCAATGTGGTGGCCCGCACCTTGGAGGAGTTCGGCAAGGCTGACGTGCTGATCAACAACGCGTTTCGGGTGCCGTCCATGAAGCCGTTCGCCAACACCACTTTTGAGCACATGCGCGATGCGATCGAGCTGACGGTGTTCGGCGCGCTGCGCATGACGCAGGGCTTCACCCCGGCGCTGGAAGCCGCCAAAGGTGCTGTGGTGAACGTGAACTCGATGGTCGTGCGGCACTCGCAGGCCAAGTACGGCGCCTACAAGATGGCGAAGTCGGCCCTGCTGGCCATGTCCCAGACCCTCTCGACCGAGCTGGGCGAGAAGGGCATTCGGGTGAACTCCGTGATGCCCGGCTACATTTGGGGCGAAACCCTGGAAGGCTACTTCAGCCACCAGGCGCAGAAGTACGGCACCACCGTCGAGCAGATCTACGCGGCATCGGCCGCCGGCTCCGATCTCAAGCGACTGCCGACCGAGGATGAGGTGGCCTCGGCCATCCTGTTCCTGTCCAGCGACTTGTCCAGCGGCATCACCGGCCAGTCGCTGGACGTGAACTGCGGGGAGTACAAGGCATGAGCCCGCGAAGGCGACGACAAGTGAGGATCGCAGCGAGGGACGAGCGAGGACCGGAGCGAGGAGGAGTCGAGCAATGAGCACGGCGCGCACCAACGTAGGCACCATCGAGGATCTGCACGCCTCGGCCGTCAAGGCCTGCGGCCTCGACGACTTCGGTGGGGACGACGACAACTACCTGGAAGCCCTTGGCGTGCTGCTGGATTCGTACCAGCGCGAGGCCGACCTGACCGAGCTCGGCAGCAAGATGCAGCGGTTCTTCACCCGCAACGCGCTGGTGGCCCGGCTGGTGTCCAACGCCGCGTTCAAGCAGTACCCGCAGCACGCCGACGTGCCGATCGAGCGGCCCATCTTCGTCACCGGCCTGCCGCGCACCGGCACCACGGTGATCCACCGGCTGCTGACGGCAGACCCCGCGCATCAGGGCCTGGAGATGTGGCTGGCCGAGTTCCCGCAGCCGCGGCCGCCACGCGAAACCTGGGCCGACAACCCGGTTTTCTCCGCGCTCGATGCCCGTTTCAAGCAGGCGCATGAAGAGAACCCGGACTACACCGGGCTGCATTTCATGACTGCTGACGAGGTCGAGGAATGCTGGCAGCTGTTGCGTCAATCCCTGCACTCGGTGTCCTACGAGACGCTGGCGCACGTCCCGTCATACGCCCAGTGGCTGGCTCGGCAGGACTGGACCAAGTCCTATCAGCGGCACCGGCAGAATCTGCAGCTGATCGGGTTGAATGAGCCCGAAAAGCGTTGGGTGCTCAAGAATCCGAGCCACCTGTTCGCGCTGGAGGCGCTGTTGAAGGTCTATCCGGATGCGCTCGTCGTGCAGTGCCACCGGCCGGCGGAGACCATCATGGCGTCGATGTGCTCGCTCGCGCAGCACACCACGGCCGGCTGGTCGAACACGTTCACCGGCAAGGTGATCGGCGACGACTCGATGGAAACGTGGTCGCGGGGCCTGGAGCTGTTCAACGCCGAGCGGGCCAAGCATGACCCGAAGCAGTTCTGCGACGTCGACTACTTCGAGTTCATCAAGGACCCGGTCGGTGCCGTCGAGGGCATCTACCGCACGTTCGGCATCGAGTTCACCGATGCCGCACGGCAGGCCATGACCGAGAGCCACGCCCAGACCCAGAAGGGCCCGCGGGCGCCGAAGCACACCTACTCGCTGTCCGACTACGGGCTGACCGAGGAACAGGTCAAGGAGCGCTTCGCCAACCTGTAACTGCCGATCAGTCGCGAAAGCCCCCTAAATCAACCGATTTAGGGGGCTTTCGCTGTGGGTGGCCTAGCCGTCGCCGGGGGAGGGGGCGGTGGAGAACTCCTCCAGGCACCCCTCGGCGACCGCATGCTTGATGCTGTCGGACATCTTCGGGCACGAGCGGCTGCGGCTGGGGTCGCCGCCCCCGGCGCGAATCTCGCTGAAGTAGGCGCACCGCTCCGTTGCCGCCGAATTCCACTGCACCGCAGTGTGTTCCGGGCCGAGCTTCTTGACCGACACCGTCGAGTGACAGAACCGGCAGTCCACCGAGACCAGTCCGGAGGTCAGGTACCGCTCACGATCAGCCGCGGTGGCCTCGCGAACCGCGGCCAGCCGCGCCGGATCGCCGGCGAAATCCGGTGCCTTGGACCAAGATCCGCTCGCCGGCGCGCCAGACGGTGGATGCGCGTGGTCATCGTGTTCTTCACCATGACCCATCAGCTGCAGCATCGAACGGGCCAGGCGCTCTGCGTCGGGCGCCTGGGTCCGTTCGTCGTGCTGGGACATCAGCTGGACTGCTCCGCGGATTCCTTGGCCTCGGCCTGCTGACGCAGATTCTCGGCGACCTCGCCCTGCCACTTCTCGTTGGCAACCGTGGTGTCGATCTCCAGCTCGAAGCGATCCGTCATGTCCGGCGTGATGTCGGCGACGTCGACGTAGAACTGCTGGTACCAACGACGCATCTGGTAGACGGCGCCGTCTTCCTCGACCAGGAGCGGGTTGTCGATCCGGGTCTTGTGCTTCCAGATCTCGACGTCCTGCAGGAAGCCCTTGCTGACACCGTCGGTCATCGCGTCGGCCAGCTTCTGGGTGGTCTTCTCGTCCATGCCCTTGGGCTTTTCGACGATGACGCCCCACTGCAGCACGAACGCGTCCTGGCTGACCGGGTAGTGGCAGTTGATCAGGATCGACTCGGCCTTGTAGCCGCCGTAGTTGTTGTGCAGCCAGTTGATCATGAACGACGGCCCGAAGTACGAGGCCTCCGAGTCGAGGTGCGCCTCGCCGTACTGGGTGCCCATGCCGCCGATGTCCGGCCGGCCCACGTTGTGCAGGTACTGGCTGGCGATGTGGCCCTCGAAGACGTTCTTGAAATACGTCGGCAGGCCGTAGTGGATGTAGAAGAAGTGCGCCATGTCAGTGACGTTGTCGATGATCTCGCGGCAGTTGCTGCCCTCGATCAGCATCGAGTTCCACTGCCAGTCCGTCCAGTTGTCACTGTGGAATTCGGGGATCTCGGGGATCCGCACCTCTTCGGTCGGCGCGTTGCCTTCGTGGTCGTGCCACACGAAGAGCAGGCCGCCGCGGACGTCGGTCTGCCAGGCACGGGTGCGGGCCAGTCGCGGGGTGCGCTTGGCGTAGGGCACCAGCTGGCACTTGCCGTCGCCGCCCCAGCGCCAGTCGTGGAACGGGCACGCGACGGCGTCACCCTTGATGGTGCCCTGGGACAGGTCCCCGCCCATGTGGCGGCAGTAGCCGTCCAGGATCTTCAGGTCACCTTTCGAGTCCGCGAACACCACCAGCTTGGTGCCGAATGCCTCGAACGAGTGCGGCTTGCCGTCCAGGAAGTTCTTCACAGGACCCACGCAGTGCCACCCACGGGCAAAGCGGTCCGGCAGCGCGCCGGTATCGATCTCGCGAACCCCCGCGGTTTCGGTGCTCACCTTGGCCTCCCAATCTGTGCCTAGTAACTAGAACACGTTACAGTTTTTCCTCGGTGCAGCGCAATGCAAGCGTCCCCACCTGCGGTGTATCGCGAGGCCGAGCGAAGCGACGGGGTAGGTTTTGACCATGCCGCTTTACTCCTTCGAGGGCCGAAGCCCGGCCGTCGACCCCACGGCCTTCATCGCACCCACCGCCGTCCTGATCGGCGATGTCCGTGTCGAGGCCGGTGCGTCGGTGTGGTTCAACGCGGTTCTGCGTGCGGATTACGCGCCCGTCGTCATCCGCAACGGCGCAAACGTGCAGGACGGGTCCGTGCTGCACGCCCCTCCCGGCATCCCGGTCGATATCGGGCCCGGCGCGACCATCGCCCACCTGTGCGTCGTGCACGGTGCACACGTCGGTGCCGAAGCGCTGATCGCCAACAACAGCACCATCCTCGACGGCGCGGTGATCGGTCGGCGGAGCCTGGTCGCAGCCCACTCGCTGGTGGTCGCCGGCACCAAGATCCCCGACGAGGTACTGGTCGTTGGCTCGCCGGCCAAGATTCGCGGCCCGATCGCCGGGACCGGCGCCGAGACGTGGGTCAACACAAACCCGCAGGCCTACCGCGAGTTGGCCGAGCGCTATCTGGCGGGGCTGGAAGAGGTTTAGGGCTTTCAGTCCGGATTTCGCGGAAATCTGACATCGGCGCCGGCGTTCGGCCAAGACTGGGCGCATGAAGCTGCCGTTCTTCGTCCTGGCTGGTATTTCGGTGATGCTCGCGGCCCCGCTCGCGCACGCCGCGCCACCACCCAATTTTCCGGATTTCGCGGGCTTCGACGTCGTCACCGCCACCCATCTGGCGACCTATCAGCGCACAGATCAGCAGGTGGTGAAGTTCTCCACGCCCGACGGGCTGGCGTGCCTCGTGAGCGCGCTGGGCGGGGTGGCGCCGATGGTGCGGTGCTACGGGCCAGTGCCGGGAACGGCAGGTCTGGCCGTCACCGCCGATCCCAATGCCAAGGCGCCCCGAGAATTCGGGATCGCACAGGTGCATGCGGCCAACGAGGGCACGATCAGCAAGTACCGGGGCGACTACCCGACCGATCTCGCCGGCGCCGCGTTACTGGCGCCAGGCGAGAAAGTGACGCTCACGACGATCACGTGCGGGGTCGCGCCGGGTGGCGTCACCGCCTGCATCGATACCACCGACGGCGGCCACGGCTTCGTCCTGCAGCCCACCGGCTCCTGGACGTTCTAGAAAATTACGACGAACGCGGCGCTTCCCAGAAGGCACGTAGCGCCGACATCTGGCCGGCCTCGTTCACCCGGTAGGTGAAGACGCCTTCGGTGGTGAAGTCGTGCCCGGCGATGGTGGTCACGATGCTGCCGACGTTGGCTTCCTCGTCACCGCACTGGTACGTGGTCAGGAAGTTGAACACGAGCTTGTCGGTGGGCGCGATCGCCTTGTCCCAGAAGGCCGAGATGGCTTCCTTGCCGCGGTGTCCCTTGCCCTCGGGATCGAGGAACGACGGTCCGATCGGGTCCTGCACGATGGCGTCGTCGGCGAAGTTCGCCAGCCAGGCTTCCTTGTCGCGGGCGGCCACCGCATCGCGCGAGCGCTTGCCGGCCAGGTGCGCGGGGTGATTCGGGTCGGAAACTGTCATGTCAGTCCTGCCAGCCGGAGTGGATATGGATATCGGCGTACCGCTTCCGAGAATCCTTGTTCTTTTCGATCGGCGCGTCAAAGGTCGCGCCGAACCCGACTTCGTCGATCGGGTCCGGCGCGACGCTCACGGCGGAGGCCCAGGCAGCTACTTGGCCGGCTTGTCGCTCGAAACCACCCACATCGAGTAGTACTGCGCGCCACCGCCATAGGCGTGTCCCAGCGCCTTACGGGCGCCCTCGACCTGGTGGTCGCCGGCCTTGCCCATGACCTGGATGGCCGACTCGGCGAACCGGATCATGCCCGACGCACCAATGGGATTGGAGCTCAGCACACCGCCGGAGGCGTTGAACGGAATCTTGCCGCCGATGGCCGTCTCGCCGGCCTCGGTCAGCTTCCAGCCTTCGCCTTCGGCGGCAAACCCCAAGTTCTCCAACCACATCGGCTCGAACCACGAGAACGGCACGTAGACCTCGGCGCAGTCGATCTCGTCGATCGGGCTGGTGATGCCGGCATCCCGCCACAGGGCGGCGGCGGCGTCGCGGCCGGCCTGCGGGTTCACCTGGTCGCGACCCGAGTAGGCCAGCGGTTCGGTGCGCAGTGCCGTGGCGTGAATCCAGGCCACCGGATGTCCCTCGGCGACGCGGGCATCGGAGATTTCCTCATTGCCGATCACCATGGCGGCCGCGCCATCCGATGACGGGCAGGTCTCATCGAAACGGATTGGGTCCCAAAGCATCTGGGAGGCCATCACCTTCTCGACGGTGATGTCGGGCTGGTGCAGGTGGGCGAGCGGGTTCTTGGCGCCGTTGAGCCGGTCCTTGACCGCCACGATGGCACCGATGTTCTCCGGCGCACCCGAGCGGCGGATGTAGGCCCGCACGTGCGGAGCGAAGTAGCCACCGGCGCCCGCACCCACGGGCTTGGTGAACGGCACCGGAATCGAGAGCGCCCACATGGCGTTCGACTCCGACTGCTTCTCCCAGGCCATGGTCAGCACCCGGCGGTACTTACCGGACTTGACCAGGCTGGCGGCGACGATCGCGGTCGAGCCACCCACCGAACCAGCGGTGTGCACGCGGATCAGCGGCTTGTTGGTGGCGCCGGTGGCGTCGGCCATGAACAGCTCGGGCATCATGACGCCTTCGAAGAAGTCCGGTGCCTTACCGACCACGACGGCGTCGATGTCGGCCATGGTGCACCCGGCATCGGCCAGCGCACGGTCGATCGCTTCACGCACAAGGCCGTTCATCGAGACGTCCAGACGCTTGGCGACGTACTTGGTCTGTCCGGTGCCCAGGACGGCGGCGAGATTCTTGGCCATTAGCAAGTTCCTTTGTTCTTCGCGCAAGCGCTCATCACGAGCCCGCCAGGACGCATATCAGGTTTTGTTGCAGCGCGGGTCCGCTGGTGGCGTGGGCCAGCACGCGGTTCGCCGACCCGTTGAAGATGTGCTCGGCCGCGAAGCCGATGCGTTCCAGGCCGGCCGAGAACATCGGGTTGGCGGCCAATGCGCCACCCGACGGGTTGATCTTGGTAGACGCCCCGAGACCGATCGCCTCGGCGAGGATCAACTGCTGGTGGCTGAACGGCGCGTGCAGCTCGGCGATCTCGATCGAGCCGGCGTCCCCGCCGGTGGCGGCGTGCGCCGATGCGGCGGTCGAGGACGAGGTCGTCAGATCCCTCGCGCCGAGGATCGGGGTCTCGATGCGGTGCTCGAAACCGGTTATCCACGCCGGGTTTTCGCGCAGTTCCCGGGCCTTGTCGGCCGAGGCCAGCACGATCGCGGAGGCGCCGTCGGTGATCGGGGCGATGTCATGGCGACGTAGCGGGTCGGCGAAGAACGGCCGAGACAACAGGTCGTCGATGCTGCCCGTGACAACTTCGCGGTCGGTGCGGCCGCCGGCGGCGAAGGAGTCCAGCGCCACCTGAGCCATCTGCTCGGCGGTCCACTTTCCGGCGTCCAGGCCGAAGCGGGCCTGCAGGCCCGCCATCGACACGGCGTCCGGCCACAGCGGCGCGACGGTGTAGGGGTCGGTCTGCAGGGCCAGCACCCGGCGCAGAGTGCCGGCGCTGCCCTTGCCGAAGCCGTAGACCAGGGCGGTGTCGACCTCGCCGGTCAGGATCTTGAGGTAGGCCTCGTACAGCGCCCAGGCCGCGTCCATCTCCACGTGCGATTCGTTGATCGGCGGGATGGCGCCGATCGAGTCGATCGCCGAGATGAACGAAAACGCCCGGCCGGCAAGGTAATCCGACGATCCGGAGCACCAGAAGCCGATGTCGGTCTGCTTCAGACCCAACTCGGCGTACAGCTTTGCGAAACACGGCATCAGCATCTCGACGCCGTTGGTGGTGCCGTCGGTGCGGCGCACATGCGGGGCATGCGCGAACCCGACGACCGCTACTTCACTGGAAGTCATTGTTGCCCTTTACAGGTGGTGCTTGTACGAGTCGTAGTCGGCGTCGGGTTCGCCGGATGGCTTGAAGTGCGAGATGTTGTCGATGCCCAGGCCCCACTCCTCGCGAGGCTTCCACACCGCTTCCACCCGCATACCCATCCGGACGTCGGCCGCGTCGATCTCGGTGACCAGGTGCAGGAACGGGATGTCGGCGCCGTCTAGCAGCACATAGGCGGCCACGTACGGCGGCTTGATGCGCTGTCCGGCGAACGGGATGTTGATGATCGCGAACGTCGTCACAGTGCCGCGGTCGACCAGCTCGACGAACTCGTCGAGTTCCAGGCCGGTGGCCGGGTCGGCCTCCTTGGGCGGGAACAGCACCGCGCCCGGCTTGCCGTCACGGCCGATCTTGCTACGCGCACCGAGCAGCTTGCCCTCCTGCAGGCCGCGCAGGAACGTGGTCTCGGGATGTGAAGCGGTGTGCTGGATTTCGATCGAGGTCGGCACGACCAGCATGGTCACCGGGTCACGATCGTCCGCCGGCAGCGGTTCAACTTCATCCTCGCCGGGCACGAAGTACGCGATGTCGGTGATGGCGCCGACGGGCTCGTCGATCCAGTGCGCACGGACGCGGTCGCCGGCCTTCAAAGAAGCAGCGGGCGCACCTTCGCCCAGATCAACGGCGTGCAACAGCGGGGTGTCGGCGCCGTCGAGCTTGATCAGTGCCCAGGCGAACGGGCGCTGCAGCGGCTGGCCTTCGAGGGGCTGGGGCTGCCAGGTCCACGACACCACGGTGCCGACACTGGCGACCGGAACCACCTCGGTCAGGGCCTCGTACGTGACAGGGTCATACTCGGCGGGAGGTACGTGTACCCGGCCGTCCGACCCGCGGGTGCCGACGACGCGTCGTCCGCGCAGCGCGGTGAAGAACTGGCTCAGGACCGGACCTACTGAACGGGTGTAGTCGAATGACAGTTTCAGCGGGGCCGAAAGAGGCGGCTCATGGCCTGCCATCTGGGCTGGGCTGCTTTGGCTAGCGCTCACAGCATCGAGTAGAACAGGTTCTAACAATCGTGGCAAGCACGTTCGGAAAGGCGACCTCATGAAACTCGGTTTGCAGCTCGGATACTGGGGTGCCAAGCCGCCCACCGATCACGCGACACTCGTCGCCGCGGCGGAGGAAGCGGCGTTCGACACCGTCTTCACCGCCGAAGCCTGGGGCTCGGACGCGTACACACCGCTGGCCTGGTGGGGCCGGGAAACCAGCCGGATGCGCCTGGGCACCTCGGTGATCCAGATGTCGGCCCGCACACCCACGGCGTGTGCCATGGCGGCGCTGACCCTCGATCACCTGTCCGGCGGGCGCCACATCCTGGGCCTGGGCGTTTCGGGGCCGCAGGTCGTCGAGGGCTGGTACGGGCAGAAATTCCCCAAGCCGCTGGCCCGCACCCGCGAGTACATCGACATCCTGCGCAAGGTCTGGGCCCGCGAAGCCCCGGTCACCAGCGATGGCCCGCACTACCCGTTGCCGCTGTCCGGTGAGGGCACGACGGGTCTGGGCAAGCCGCTCAAGCCCATCACCCACCCGCTGCGCGCGGACATCCCGATCATGCTCGGCGCCGAAGGCCCCAAGAACGTGGCGCTGGCCGCCGAGATCGCCGACGGCTGGCTGCCGATCTTCTACTCGCCGCGCATCGCGGGCATGTACAACGAGTGGCTCGATGAGGGCTTCGCCCGGCCGGGGGCGCGGCGCACCCGGGAGACGTTCGAGATCTGCGCGACGGCTCAGGTGGTGGTCACCGACGACCGGCCCGCCGTCATGGAGATGATGAAGCCGTACCTGGCGCTCTACATGGGCGGGATGGGTGCTGAGGACACCAACTTCCATGCCGACGTCTACCGCCGGATGGGCTATGCGGAGGTCGTCGACGACGTCACCAAGCTGTTCCGCAGCGACCGCAAGGACGAGGCGGCCAAGGTCATTCCGGACGAGTTGGTCGACGACTCGGCGATCGTCGGGAACCTCGACTATGTCAAGGAACAGATCAAGGCCTGGGAGGCCTCCGGCGTCACCATGATGGTCGTCGGAGCCAAGTCGGTCGAGCAGATCAAGCAGTTGGCTGAATTGGTCTAGTTTCCCGGGCGAACAGGCGTAAGACTGTCGGTTTGGCGCTTCAACGTGCAGTTTTGCGCCTGTTCGCAAATGCGTCAGTAGACACTTATTGCGGAGTGTCTACAACGTGTTCTAGATTCGTGCTGTGACAGACGCCACCGAGTCCGCACCCTCGCAGCACACCATCGCGGGCACCGTGCTCACCATGCCGGTCCGCGTCCGCAGGGCCACGCAGCACATGGCCATGTTCTCGGTCGACGCAGACGCCGCACAACGCATGATCGACTACAGCGGCCTGCAGGTCTGCCGGTATCGCCCGCGGCGCGCGGTGGCCGTCCTGATGCTGATGCACTACGTCGACAGCGACCTGGGCGAGTACCACGAGTACGGCACCAACATCATGGTGAACCCGCCCGGCTCGACCGCCTCGGGCTTGCGCGCGCTGCAGTCGGCAGGCGCCTTCATTCATCACCTGCCCGTCGACCAGGCCTTCACGCTGGAGGCCGGCCGCAACATCTGGGGCTACCCGAAGGTCATGGCGGACTTCACCATCAGCGACGCCAAGCAGTTCTCCTTCGACGTCACCATCGACGGCCAGTTCGCCGTCGGGATGGACTTCCGGCCGGGCTTCCCGGTGCCCGCGCCGTCCAAACCGCAGGCGCCCCCGACCTATTCGCACCTCGACGGCGTCACCCGCGAGACCGTCGGCGTGATGAGGCCGTCGGGCGTGCGCTACCGGCCCGGGGGAGTGACGGTGCGACTGGGCGACCACCCGTACGCCCGGGAACTGGCCGCCCTCGGCCTGCCGAAACGCGCCATGCTCTCGGGCTCCGCTGACAACGTAGACATGACCTTCGCCGACGCTCAGGAGATCAAGTGACAAGTGTTATCACCCGCCCCGACGTCGACCTGGCCGACGGCCGGTTCTACGCCGACCGCGAGGCCGCGCATGAGGCCTATCGCTGGATGCGGGCCAACGAGCCGGTGTTCCGGGACCGCACCGGACAGGCCGCGGTGACGACCTACCAGTCCCTGCTCGACGCCGAGCGCAACGCCGAGCTGTTCTCCAGCGCCGGCGGCATCCGCCCCGACCAGCCGGGCATGCCGTACATGATCGACATGGACGATCCGGCGCACCTGGTGCGGCGCAAGCTGGTCAACGCCGGCTTCACCCGCAAGCGCGTCATGGACAAGGTGCCCTCCATCGGGCGGCTGTGCGACGCCCTGATCGACAACGTCTGTGAGAAAGGCGAGGCCGACTTCGTCCGGGATATCGCCGCTCCGCTGCCGATGGCAGTCATCGGCGACATGCTCGGGGTGCTGCCCACCGAGCGCGAGATGCTGCTCAAGTGGTCCGACGACCTGGTGTGCGGGCTGTCGTCGCACCTGGATGAGTCGTCGATCCAGATGCTGATGGAAACCTTTGCGGCATATACCGCTTTCACCATGGACGTGATCGCGGACCGGCGCGCCAACCCCACCGACGATCTGTTCTCCGTGCTGGTCAACTCCGAGGTCGAAGGCCAGCGGATGGACGACAACGAGATCGTCATGGAGACCCTGCTCATCTTGATCGGCGGTGACGAGACCACCCGGCACACGCTGTCCGGCGGCGTCGAACAGCTGTTGCGCCACCGCGATCAGTGGGACCGGCTCGTGGTGGATGAGCGCTCGCGCGAAGACCAGAGTGGGGAGCCCCGTCTCCTCTCCGGCGCGATCGAGGAGATGCTGCGCTGGACTTCCCCGGTGAAGAACATGTGCCGCACCCTGACTGCGGACACCGTCTTCTACGGCACCGAGCTGAAGAAGGACGAGAAGGTCATGCTGATGTTCGAGTCGGCGAACTTCGACGGCGAACAGTTCGAGAACCCGAACGAGTTCCACATCGACCGAACTCCCAACAGCCACTTGGCTTTCGGCTTCGGCACCCACTTCTGTATGGGCAACCAGCTGGCCCGGCTCGAGCTGCGCCTGATGACCGAGCGGCTGTTGCAGCGTCTGCCCGACCTGCGCTTGGCGGAGGGAGCGGATGTGCCACTGCGTGCCGCCAACTTCGTCAGCGGCCCCGAGGCCATGCCGGTGGTGTTCACCCCGACCGCCCGCGTGCTCTAGCCCCAGCTGCGTGGTCCTCTCGTGATCAGGCAACCGATTGCCGGCCGGCGGTCCTGGTCGGCACCGCGATCGAGATGACGGTCCCGGCTGAACCCGTGACCGCGAATTCGCCGCCGGTGGCGAGCACCTTGGTGCAGATCGAGGCGAACCCGATGTGACCGTCCTCGACGCTCTGCGCGAGCCGGTCCGCGGGGATGCCGACGCCGTCGTCGGCGATGCGCAGCTCGGCCCGGCTTCCGTTGTGCGCCAGCGTGAATCGCAGGTTGTCGGCTTGGGCGTGTTTGATCGTGTTGGTCGAGAACTCCCGGGCCGCGCTGTAGAGCAGATGATCGGCATCGGTGCGCAGGTTGTCGGGCCAGCCGTCGGCATCCAGATGGACCGCGATGCTGGTGCGGGCGGCGATGCTGTCGGCCAGTGAGGTGATCGCGGCCTTGAGGCCGGCGCGGGCCAGCACCTCGGGGTGCAGTTCACGCACCACGTCGCGCAGCAGCCGGGAGGACTCGGCCAGGGCGAAGTCGACGCGGTCCATGCCCTCGACCGACCCGTCGCGGACGTCCTCCATGTCGTGGCGGGCCACCAGGACGTATTGCAGTGCACCGTCGTGCAGGCGTTCGGAGAGCGATTGACGCTCCCGCTTCTCGAGGCTGATGACTTCTTCGAGCAGGCGGGTGCGCTCGAGCGCCAGGCCCGTGATGGTTCTGGTCTTCGATTGCTGGATCCACGACAGCGCGACCGACCCGGCCGCCAGGCCGAACACGATCGCCGTCCGCAACAAGATGGAGCCCCAGGGCTCCTGGCCGTTGGCCTCGCGGTCGATCCAGTTGACGACGAAGAACGTGCCGACGGTCGGGATCGCGATCATGGCACTGACAACGGGATCGAGCTGGGCTGCTGCGATCAACGGGATCAGGAACAGGCCGTGCTGCAACACATCGGATGTCCAGGTCTCCGGCGAGCTCAGCCCGGTATCCACCGAGATGACGGCCACCACCGTCAGATCCGCGCACAGCATGAGCAGGGAAACCGCGCGTTGGGTGCGCTGGTCCGGGCGATCGGCGGAGCGCTGCGCCCACCACCCCCATAGCGTGACCGCCGCAACGTAGCCCGCCAAGATGCCCCAGTGCAGCCAGCGGTTGGCGTTCGGTGGTTGTAGCAGCAGGCCCGCCCCGATGAATACCGCCAGGAGGGTGCGGAGCGCGAACTGCAGCAGCAGGCCCCGCAGCAGCGAGGTGTCTTTGTGCATGCCCGGCTCCTTTGTGATTTGTGCACGATTTTCCGCGATGGGTGGCTGTTGCGTTTTGTGTTGCGTGGTTGATGCACTCGGGTTTTGAGTGGGGTCGCGGCGTGTCATCTTCGGTTA